>JBAYSM010000193.1:0-6834 GCA_041676205.1 Rhodospirillaceae bacterium
ATTGATCTTCTGCGGGTCGCCCCCGATGGCGACCACGGCATCACGCATGGCGGCCAGATCGACCACGGCGGGAACCCCGGTAAAGTCCTGCATCAGCACGCGGGCGGGCCGATAGGCGATCTCACGATATGACCGCCGGTCCTTGAGCCACTCGGCGCAGGCCTTGATGTCATCGCCCGTGACCGTGCGGCCGTCTTCGAAGCGCAGCAGGTTTTCCAGCAGCACCTTCATGGAAAACGGCAGGCGGGATACATCGCCCAGACCGGCCGCGGCCGCGGCCTTGAGGCTGAAGTAGTCGTAGTCCTTACCGGCCACTGTGAGCGTGCGGCGCGACGCCGGTCCGAGTGCGGAGGTCGCCATGATGCCTGTCTCTCCCTGATCGATGCCCTACGCGAACCCTTGAGGTGGGAGTGAGGAAAAACGCTTTCAAGCCCGCAAAACGAACCCGGCGGCGGAGGGTCGCGCGATTGGGAGGCTAAAGAGGTTTGCTCTTATAGGTGAGACGTTGGTCCGCCTACGCGGATCGCTGCCGCGAGCCTGGAGCTGCGCTCCAGACCTCTCTTGTCTTTCTGAGAAAAGGGTAGGTGTGGCTTGCCCCAAGCAAATCGGGTGCCAGCCTGTACGCGCCAGCGCCCGCGTCATACCGCCCGGCCCTCGGCTGGTCAATAAGCAGCGGTGAATACGGGCTTTTTCCCACGTGCGCGCTGCGCTTCCTCAAGCTCTTTGAGAAGGGCGCGCTTTTCTGGCGTCCGGCGCGAACCATCATTGGCTGGGGCTTCAATGCTAAGCGCAGCCTTTCGCTCTTCCAGTCGCGCTGCGTATGATGCGAAATCAACCCGCTTCATCAGCCCATTCCCTGAGTGTCGCCAGCTTATGCTCGTTGGCGCTCTCTTGACGGATACGCTTATCAAGGTAGTCCAGGTCGAGGTTTTCCGCAAGTTTGTATAGGGCAACAGCCTGTTCGCGCATCATCGGTACCCCGCGCGGAGCAGAGGTATCCTGTCCCATTCGATCAGCAATCATGTCTTCAATGGGAGGAACCAGTATGGACCCGTTCTCAAACATGTAAAGGACAAGGCGACTGCGGTCGCTTCGGCCATCAAATAAAGGCCCTTTCACAAACTCTACAGCCATCCCCGTTTCAAGATTCATCATCGCGGCGTGGGGATTGGACAGAGACGGTTGGAAACCATGATGTCCCAGCGTCTCGCGCAGCACCTCGGGCATTTCGTACAGGATGTCGAAATCACCCGACGCCATGGCGCTCCCAACATGCAATTCAACGACAGCCCCGCCGACCAGGACCGGACGTGGATGACCCTGCTTTGAAACCTCTTCAAAGGCTTCTGCCAGCAGGGATATGGCTCGCAGGAACTCCTCTCGGTACACGGCGGCTGCTCGTCTTCCAAATGCAAAAAGGGCGCCCCACCAGGGAGGCGCCCTTTCCGTCAGCGCATTTCAGACGGCGGTCACATCGTGACCGTATCCGCCACCTCGCGGAACGAGGCGATCTGGTCGAAGTTCATGTAGCGGTAGATGTCGGCGGCCTTGGCGTCCAGCCCGCTGACCTGCTCCATGTACTCGGCCGGGGTCGGGATGCGGCCCAGCAGGGCACAGACGGCGGCCAGTTCGGCGGAGCCGAGATAGACACGGGTGTCGATGCCCAGGCGGTTGGGGAAGTTGCGGGTCGAGGTGGACATGGCGGTCGAACCCTTGCGGATCTGCGCCTGGTTGCCCATGCACAGCGAGCAGCCCGGCATTTCCATGCGTGCGCCCGACTTGCCGAGGATGGAGTAGTAGCCTTCCTCGTTCAGGATGGTGGCGTCCATCTTGGTCGGCGGGGCGATCCACAGGCGGGTCGGGATGTCCGACTTGCCGTCCAGGACCTTACCGGCGGCGCGGAAGTGGCCGATGTTGGTCATGCACGAGCCGATGAACACCTCGTCGATCTTGTCGCCAGCGACTTCCGACAGCAGCTTCACGTCGTCGGGGTCGTTCGGGCAGGCGACGATCGGTTCCTTGATGTCGGCCAGATCGATCTCGATGACGGCGGCGTAGTCGGCATTGGCATCGGGGGCCAGCAGTTCGGGCTTGGCGATCCAGGCTTCCATCGCCTTGATGCGGCGCTCCAGGGTGCGGCGATCCTCGTACCCGTTGGCGATCATCCACTTCATGAGCACGATGTTCGAGGTCATGTACTCGATGATCGGCGCTTCGTTCAGGCGCACGGTGCAGGCCGCCGCCGACCGTTCGGCCGAGGCGTCGGACAGTTCGAACGCTTGCTCGACCTTGAGGTCAGGCAGGCCCTCGATCTCCAGGATGCGGCCGGAGAAGAAGTTCTTCTTGCCCTTCTTTTCGACCGTCAGCAGGCCGGCGCGGATGGCGTAGAGCGGGATGGCGTTGACGAGGTCACGCAGGGTGACGCCCGGCTGCATCGTGCCCTTGAAGCGCACCAGCACCGATTCCGGCATGTCCAGCGGCATCACGCCGGTCGCCGCCGCAAAGGCCACCAGACCCGACCCCGCCGGGAAGGAGATGCCGATGGGGAAGCGGGTGTGGCTATCACCGCCGGTGCCCACGGTGTCGGGCAGCAGCAGGCGGTTCAGCCAGGAGTGGATCACGCCGTCGCCCGGACGCAAGCTGACGCCGCCACGGGTGGCGATGAAGGTCGGCAGGGTCTTGTGGGTCTCGACGTCCACCAGCTTCGGGTAGGCGGCGGTGTGGCAGAACGACTGCATGACCAGATCGGCCGAGAAGCCCAGGCAGGCCAGGTCCTTCAGCTCGTCGCGGGTCATCGGGCCGGTGGTGTCCTGCGACCCCACAGTGGTCATCTTGGGTTCGCAGTAGGTGCCGGGGCGCACGCCCTTGCCCTCGGGCAGGCCACAGGCGCGGCCGACCATCTTCTGAGCCAGGGTGAAGCCCTTGCCGGAATCCTCGGGCACGGACGGCAGGCGGAACAGGGTGGACACCGGCAGGCCCAGGGCTTCGCGCGCACGGGCGGTCAGGCCACGGCCGATAATCAGCGGAATGCGGCCACCGGCGCGCACTTCGTCGAAGATGACGTCGGACTTGACGGTGAACTCGGCGATGACCTTGCCGTTCTTGAGGGCCTTGCCGTCGTAGGGGCGCAGCTCGACGACGTCGCCCATGTCCATCTGGCTGACATCCAGCTCGATCGGCAGGGCGCCGGCGTCTTCCATGGTGTTGTAGAAGATCGGAGCGATCTTGCTGCCCAGGCACACGCCGCCGAAACGCTTGTTGGGGACGAAGGGGATGTCCTCGCCGGTCCACCACAGCACGGAGTTGGTGGCGGACTTGCGCGACGAGCCGGTGCCGACCACGTCGCCGACGTAGGCCACCAGATGCCCCTTGCCCTTGAGCGCCTCGAGCTGCTTGACCGGGCCGCGCACGCCGGGTTCCTCGGCTTCGATGCCCGGACGCGGGTTCTTCAGCATGGCCAGCGCGTGCAGCGGGATGTCCGGGCGGCTCCAGGCGTCGGGGGCCGGAGACAGGTCGTCGGTGTTGGTTTCGCCGGTCACCTTGAAAATGGTGACGGTCAGGCTTTCCGGCACTTCGGGGCGCGAGGTGAACCACTCGGCATCGGCCCAGGACTGCAGCACCGCCTTGGCGTTGGCGTTGCCGGCATCGGCCATCTGCTTGACGTCGTGGAAGTAGTCGAACACCAGCAGGGTCTTTTTGAGGCCCTCAGCCGCCGCGGCGCCGCATTCGGCGTCTTTCAGCAGGTGGATGAGCGGCACGATGTTGAAGCCGCCCAGCATGGTGCCCAGCAGTTCGGTGGCCTTGACCTTGCCGATCAGCGGGCAGGTTGCCTCGCCATGGGCAATGGCGGCGAGGAACTCGGCCTTGACCTTGGCGGCGTCATCGACACCGGCCGGAACGCGGTGGGTGAGCAGCTCGACCAGGGCGTTTTCCTCGCCCTTGGGCGGGGACTTCAGCAGCGCCACCAGTTCCTGGGTCTGGGCGGTGGACAGCGGAAGGGGCGGAATGCCAAGGGCGGCGCGCTCGGCGACATGCTGGCGATAGGCTTCAAGCACGGGAATTCCTCTCTATGGCTCGTCGGGATCGCGCCTCGGCGAAAGGGTGGGTCGGGACCGGAACCGGTGCCCCCATCCGGCGGCACGGCGGACGTGCGCCTTACACCACATTCACGCCCATTTGTCCAGCCGCACGCGCGTTTGGCACGCGCGAGATACCGCCAAAGCGCAGCCAAGCACTGGAGAAAATGGGTGGGAATGCCACCCACCCATGAGGGTAGGCCTTGAGGTGCCAAGCCTCAGAAAATCAGCAACCACGCCCGATAGCACCCATAGCCCAGTGCAGCGCCGAACGGCAAATCAATGAGGTAATGCTGCTTGGTGTACACCGCGCTCATCCCGATCAGCACCGGGAACCCGTACGCCGCAAGGGCGAGCGTGCCCAACGCGGGCTGCAACCCGGCGGCAAGATGGAGCGCGGCCAGGGTCGAGACGCTGACGTGCATGCTGGGAAAGCTGGCGCCGGGGCCGTCCATGCTCTGAACCAGATGCAGAAAGCGCGAGGCCCGGCACTGCGGCGTAAAGTCGCGCCATCGCAGGGGCGTCTGCACGGGAAACACATGAAAACACGCCAGTTGGGCCAGCAACACCATGGCAAAACTGAAGATCAAGAAAACGAACTCACGCGAGTCGTTGGCCAGGAACACGACGGCGATGAGGATCGGGTAGAACAGGAACGAGTAGACCCACACCCACTGGGGGCGGAAGGGGATGGCGTCGTCGAGGGTGGTCGATAACTCGCGGACCTGCCGGGCGGGGGCGCGCTGGGCATGGAAATAGAACTGATAGCATCCAACAATAAAAATGATCGTGATGATCAGATGCGCGGCAGTCGCCATGGGGAGAATCAACCAAAAATGAGTGTGGCTGCCTTGTACTAGATGCAGCCCATCCGGTAAATGAGCTGTCGCGGCGGCGGCCTCCCGGACCTGCCGCCGCGACCCTGCCTTACGGACCGGCCCAGGCGATCGGGACGATTTCGGCCGACTTGCCAGACAGATCCCACACCCGGCCAAAGTCGCGGAATTTGGCCTTGCTGGCGTTGGCAACGGTGACGTCCGGCCCCATCCAGTACTGGGTGTTGGTGATGACGAGGTCGTCGTCCCTGGACGCGCCGGGCACCGGGGCGACGCTGGCCTGGAGGACCTTGGGGCCGATGGTGACGTGGCGGGTCTTGCCGTCGCGCTCGATGGTGATCGGGGCGCGCTTGGTGCCCAGGTAGGTGGACACCAGCATGGAGAACAGCCCCGTGGTGCCGCCCGCCTGACCGGCAAAAATCTGCTCCAGCCCGGCCACCGCCGCGTCACTGGCGCGCTCGTCCACGTACAGTGCGGCAGTCCAGTTGCCGTTGGCCATCTTGCCAGGAATGTCCAGCAGGATGCCGACGTTCAGCCCATCCAGGCGCGTCTCGCCAAAGTACCCATCGGTAATGGCGATGGCGCCCCACCCGTGGCAATACCCTTCGGTCGGCGGATGTTTGCCGAGGCTGATGACGCACGGGCAGAAGACGTTGCAGTTACAGTTGAGGACAAGCTCCCCATTGATCTTCCACTCTGTAGGCATGGAATTTCCTCCCGTTATTTGAAAATTTTTCCTTCACACCGTCAGCAGGGCAAGCCCCCAGCCGGTCAACAGGACCCCGGCCAGCCGCCCGACCAGGACCGGGCGGGGCAGGACTTTTTCGGCCAGCATGAGGGCGGCCAGAACCGCCATCCAGGCGAGGTTCATGGCGCCGGCGGCGATCATCACCAGCATCAGCGCCCAGCAGCATCCCAGACACCACGCGCCGTGGGCGAGGCCCATGCGCCATGCGCCGTCGGTGCCGTTTTTCCAGTTGCCCATGAACCACGTCATCGGGTTGCGGCACTGGCTGAGGCACAGATCCTTGAGCGGCGTGAACTGATACAGTCCGGCGACCACCAGCAGGCCGCCGGCCAGCCACGCCTGCACATCGTTCAAGGCCGCTTCGCGCAAGGCCCATTGCAGCCCGGTCGCGGCCACCGCATAGCCGCCCCACACCGCCAGATAGCCTCCGGCAAACACCCCGACGCGGGCCAGCAGGGCGCGGCCATCCAGCTTCGTGGCGGTGATGTCGGCAAAAGTCAGGATCATCGGCGCGGCCGTCGGCAGCATCATGGCGACGCTCATGACCAGCCACATGACCAGCAGCACGGCGGCATCGCCCAGCCCCCACGGCTGCCCGCCGTCAACCCGGCAGATGTCGGCCACACGCTCGGCCCACCCGACGCCGCCCATGGTTACGGCCATGTATCCCCACGCCAGCGCCACCAGCACGCCCAGACTGACCGAGACGGTCAGCCGCTTGCGGGTCAGCAGGCCTTCCAGCGGCAGGGCGGCGCGGTCAGCCATGGCGCGTCTGCCAGGTGTCCTGCGCCTTGCCGTACTGCGCCTTGAGGGTGGCGATGAGCGATCCGACCGCTGCCTCGGCGGCGTCGGCATTGCCTGCCGCGATGGCGTCGAGCAGGCGTTGATGCTGATCGGCTGCCTGGGTGCGGTCCCGGAAGCGGTCGATGACCATATTCGAGGCCGGTTGCAATGCCTCGATCACCGCCCCCATCACAAACCCCAGCACCGGGTTCCCCGCCGCATCGACCAGGGCGCGGTGGAACCGCACATCGGAGGCGCAAAACTCCTCGCCGCTCAGGGCGGGGTTCCGTTGGATTTTGATTTCCGCCGCCATGCGGCCCAGGTGTTCCGGGGCGCGGCGGGCGGCGGCCAGACGGGCGCAGGAGCGCTCCAGGGCATCGCGCGCCTCGGC
>JBAYSM010000194.1:0-6782 GCA_041676205.1 Rhodospirillaceae bacterium
CCTCGTCCACCCGCCCGGCCGGGATCTGCTCCTCGCCCATGTGGATGATGCCGCGCAGGAACGTGCCGGTGGTCAGCACCACGGCCCCCGCCCGGATCTCGGTCCCGTCGGCGGTGATGATCCCGGCGCAACGGCCCTCGCCGTCGATCAGCAGGTCTTCGACGGCGTACGCGGCGATGGTCAGGTTGGCGGTTTCGGCCAGCAGATCCTGCACCGCCAGACGATACAGCTTGCGGTCGGCCTGAGCGCGTGGGCCACGCACCGCCGGACCCTTGGACCGATTGAGCATGCGGAACTGAATGCCGCCCCGATCGATGGCCCGCCCCATGATGCCATCCAGGGCATCGATCTCGCGCACCAGATGTCCCTTGGCAAGCCCCCCAATAGCCGGATTGCACGACATCTCGCCCACGGTCTCGACCCGGTGCGTGGCCAGCAACGTCCGCGCCCCCATGCGCGCCGCCGCCGCCGCCGCCTCCGTCCCGGCATGCCCGCCGCCGACAACGATCACGTCATAGGTCATTTCGACTGTCCCAACCACCCAGCATGAAAACCACAGAGGCACAGAGAAGTCACCGAGAGTAAGGACAAGGATGGACCCTCTGTGCCTCCGTGTCTCTGTGGTTCAAAAAACGTCATCACTTCCCGATGCAGAAATCGCGGAAGATGATATCGAGCAGGTCTTCCACGTCCACCCGCCCGGTGATCCGGCCCAATGCCCGCGTGGCCAGCCGCAGGTCTTCGGCCATCAGGTCCACGCCCGGCGCGGTCAGCGCCCGATCCAGCGCGGTGGCGCAGCCTTCGAGCGCGGCGCGGTGGCGTTGCCGGGTCAGGGCCGGGGCGCCGCGTGTTTCCAGACGGTCGCGCACCTCGGCCTCCAGGGCGAACAGCAGGACCTCCATCCCCTCCCCGGTCTTGACCGAGATCGGCATGGCCTCCTGCCCGGCGATGGGGAATGGCCCCGGTTCGTCGCAACGGTCAACCTTGTTGACCACGACCAGGGTACGTTCGTCAACCAGCGCCGCCGTGGTGGCATCGAGCCTCGGCCATTGTTCGCCGTCGAACACTGCTATGCGAAGATCCGCTGTCTCGGCGCGGGCCAGGGCGCGACGGATGCCCTCGCTCTCGATGTCGTCGGCAGCCTCGCGCAGGCCCGCCGTGTCGGCCAGGATGGTGGCATAGCCGCCCAGATCCAGATGCACCTCCACCACATCGCGGGTGGTCCCGGCGGTGGCCGACACGATGGCCGCATCACGCTTGGCGATGGCGTTGACCAAGCTGGACTTCCCGGCATTGGGCGGGCCGATCACGGCGACATACAACCCGTCGCGTACCCGCTCCCCTCGGTTGCCGTCGTCGAGGTGGCGGCGTATTTGCGCGGCCAGATCGGCGATTTTCGCCCGTACCGCCTCGTCCAGCGTGTCAGGCAAATCTTCGTCGGGGAAGTCGATGAAAGCCTCGATGTGGGCCAGCATCGGCACCAGCACGCCGCGCCATCCCTCGTACAGCCGGGCCAGTGCGCCGTCCATCTGGCGCAGGGCCTGCCGAGCCTGGGCCTCCGTCTCGGCATTGATAAGGTCGGCCAGCCCCTCGGCCTGGGTCAGGTCCATCTTGCCGTGCTCGAACGCGCGGCGCGTGAACTCCCCCGGTTCGGCCAAGCGGACACCCGGCATCCGGCACAGCACGTCGAGCAAGCTCTCGACCACCGCCCGGCCGCCATGGCCCTGAAGTTCGGCCACGTCCTCGCCGGTGAAGCTGGCCGGGCCGGGGAACCACAGGGCCAGCCCGTCATCCAGAACCGCCCCGCTCTCGGGATCGGTGAAGCGCCCGCGCACGGCCTTGCGCGGCGGCGGGCGGCGGCCGATCAGGAGGTCCAGGACAGGCCCGGCGGCAGGACCGGACACGCGGATGACCGCCACCCCGGCCCGCCCCGGCGCGGTCGCCAGGGCAACGATGGTTTCAGCAGGCACGCGGGGCATCCTTTATACCAGACGCTTAAAGACTTATTCCGCTGTCGCGGACGGGCGCTGCCCGAAACCCGCTGGGGCGATGCCCCAGTCCCCCTTTTCTTTCTTTAAGAAAATCAAGGAGGTCTGGAGCTTGCTCCAGGCGGGCCAAAGGGCGTGAATTTGGCGGCAGCCCGGCCGCGAAAGCGGCAGAATCCTACAGCGACGCGAGGCGGCTTTCGAGGTCGGCCCGGTCCTTGTCCTCGGGCTGCAACATCAGGTGGGGCACCCGCCCGCCGTCCTGAAGGTGGGCGGTCAGGATGGCGTCCACGTCGTCCTTTGTCTGCACCGCGTACCACACGCCCTCGGGATAGATCACCACGACCGGGCCAAGCTCGCAGCGGTCCAGGCATCCGGCGGAATTGACGCGCACGTCCGACAGGCCAAGCTCCTTGGCGCGGGCCTTCATGTAGTCGCGCAGGTGCACGGAGCCGCGACGGGCGCAGGACCCGCGCGGATGCTTCTCGGGGCGTTCGTTGGTGCAGCAGAAAATATGGGCGCGGTAATACGGCGCCGGATCGCGCGAAGTGTCGGTCACGGGAAAGTCCTACCCAATCTATTCGCGGCCCGAGCCAGAGCCGCCCTTGTTGAACTGCGACCAGAAGAATTTTTGCATCTGATCGATGCCCTGCATCTGTGCGGGCAGCCACGTCTTGAACAGGGTTTCCGCATCCATGGCCTGAAGGTTGGTCATCATGCGGTCCTGGATTTCCTTCATCATGGCGTCGTGCATCGGCTTGACGTCGGGAAGGCCGAGAAACTGCCGGGCTTCTTCTGCGGTGCAGTCCACGTCAACGGTGATCTTCATGGTCCGGTCCTCCCCTTGTGCCGTTCGCGTTCGTGCAGGGTGTGCCCGGCGTTGCAACCGCTGGGTCTGTCCCCAAGTTAAGACAGGCGGCGGCGACACGCAATGAACCACGCAAAGAGCGTCGCGCACTTGACGGAGAGGTCCATGGTCAATCGCCTGGCCGAAGAAACCAGCCCGTATCTGTTGCAGCACGCCGGCAACCCGGTGGCATGGCAGCCATGGGGGGATGTTGCCTTCGCGCAGGCCCGCGCCCGCAACCAGCCGGTCCTGGTGTCGATCGGCTATGCGGCGTGCCACTGGTGCCACGTCATGGCGCACGAAAGCTTTGAGAACGACGTCATCGCCCGCCTGATGAACGACCACTTCGTCTGCGTGAAAGTGGACCGCGAGGAACGGCCCGACGTGGACGCTCTGTACCAGCGCGCCCTCGCCCTCATGGGCGAAGCCGGCGGCTGGCCTCTGACCATGTTCGTAACACCCGACCGCGTGCCCTTCTGGGGCGGAACGTATTTCCCGCCCGAGGACCGCTGGGGCCGACCGGGTTTTCCCCACGTATTGAGCGAACTGAGCCGGGTGTGGCGCGACGCCCCCGATCAGGTGGCGCGCAATGTCGAGGTCCTGCGGAACGCCTTGAGCAAACCCACCGAGGCATCCGACGGAGTGGACCTGTCGCTGGCAATTTTGGACGACGCGGCCCGGCAGCTCCTGGCGCATCTGGACACCACCCACGGCGGCCTCAAGGGCGCGCCGAAGTTCCCCATGCCCTTCGTGTTCGAGTTCCTGTGGCGCGCGGCACGGCGCACCGGCGATACCGCCCTGCGCGTCGCCGTGACCACGACACTGGACGCCATGTGCCAGGGCGGCATTTATGACCACCTCGGCGGCGGCTTTGCGCGCTATTCCACCGACGAGGAATGGCTGGCACCGCATTTCGAGAAGATGCTCTACGACAACGCGCAACTCATCGACCTGCTGACCCTGGTTTGGCAGGACACGCGCTCTCCCCTCACTGCCGCCCGCGTTGCCGAGACCATCGACTGGTTGAGCCGCGAGATGCTGACGGAGGACGGGGCATTCGCCGCGACGTTGGATGCCGACAGCGAGGGCGAGGAGGGTCGCTTCACTGTGTGGACGGCGGCCGAGATCGACGCGGTGCTCGGCCCGGACGCGGCGTTGTTCAAGCAGGTCTACGACGTCACGCCGGGCGGCAATTGGGAGGGCAAAACCATCCTCCGCCGCCGCCCGGTCGCGCAGCCCGTTGACGAAGACGCCCTCGCCTGCCAGCGCGCCGCCTTGCTGGCCGCCCGCGAGCAGCGGGTGCGGCCGGGGCGTGACGACAAGGTTCTGGCCGACTGGAACGGCCTGATGATTGCCGCGCTGGCGCGGGCCGGACAGGTGTTCGGACGGCCGGAGTGGACGGCGATGGCCCGCCGGGCCTTTGATCGTGTGGTGGCCCTGCTCGGTACCGACGATGGGCGCCTCGGCCATAGCTTCCGAAGCGGGCGGCGGCAGGACATGGCGGTGCTCGATGATTACGCCAACATGGCCCGCGCCGCCCTCGCCTTGTTCGAGGCCGAGTCTGATCCGCGTTTGCTGGATCTGGCGCGCACCTGGGTTACGGTCCTCGATGCCCGCTATTGGGACGACACGGCGGGGGGATATTTCTTCACGGCCGACGACGCGAACGACCTGTTCACCCGCACCAAGACCCTGGTCGATACCGCGGCTCCTTCGGGCAATGGCACCATGCTCGGTGTCCTGACCCGGCTGTTCCTGCTGACCGGGGTGGATGCGTGGCGGCATCGGGCCGACACGCTGATCAACGCGCTGGCTCCGGAGGCGCTGCGCACCTTCCCCTCCTCGGCCACCTTCCTCAACGGGTTCGAGTTGCTGGTGCGCGGCGTCCAAGTGGTCATTACCGCACCGCCCGGCCAAACGGCCAAGGTCGAGAGCCTCCGCCGGGCGGCTCTGGACACCGGGGAACCGGCGTTGGTGGTGAGCGTTCTGACGCCCAACAGCATCCTGCCGCCCGGCCACCCGGCGCAGGGTAAATCCGCCCACGACGGGCAGGCCACAGCTTATGTGTGTCGCGGCCCGGTGTGTTCTCTGCCCGTAACCTCGGCGGAGGCATTGCGGCGGAGTATCCTCACCGGCTAACCTGAACCACGACGAACCGGGAGACCGCCATGCCACAGCATTCATTCAACAGTCCTGTCGGTGCCTTGACCGTCACGGAAGAAGATGGGGTCTTGGTATCGCTCGATTGGGGATGGGCCTGCGAAACGGCCCAGACGCCGCTGTTGCTGGAAGCCCAGGCCCAGCTCGACGCCTACTTTGATCGCAAGCTGACGGCGTTCGATTTGCCGATGACGCCGCGCGGCACCGCGTTTCAGGAACGGGTGTGGGCGGCGCTGACCATGATCCCCTATGGCGAAACCCGCAGCTATGGCGCGTTGGCGCTACAACTTGGCAGCGGGGCGCGGGCCGTGGGCACCGCCTGCGGGCTTAATCCCCTGCCCATCCTTATCCCCTGCCACCGCATCCTTGGCACCAAGGGTGCGCTCGGCGGGTACTCCGGCGAGGACGGCGTGGAAACCAAGCGCCGCCTGTTGCGCCTGGAGGGGGCCACATGGCGCGAACCGGCCACTCCGGTCGACGCCTAATCACAAAAAAACCACCAGACTGAGAGGTAATGTCCATGGCAACCGTCGTGCGCTTTCATGAAGCCGGTGGACCCGATGTTCTGCGGGTCGAACAGATGGACGTCGGCACCCCCGGCCCGGACCAAGTGCGGGTCCGGCAAACGGCGGTTGGGGTCAATTTCATCGACTGCTATCACCGCAGCGGCCTGTATCCGGTTGCCGGCTTGCCAAGCGGCGTGGGGCTGGCCGCCTGCGGCATCATCGAGGAGGTCGGCCCCGGCGTGAGCGGGCTCGCGGCAGGGGATCGGGTGGCCTACGGCAACGGACCGCTGGGGTCCTATTGCTCCGAGCGTGTCATGTCGGCCGCCACGCTGCTCAAGGTCCCGGCCAACATCCCCGATGACGTAACCGCCGGGATGATGCTGCGCGGCATGACCGTCGAATACTTGACCCGCCGCACCTTCAAGGTCGAGCCGGGCATGTTCGTCCTGTTCCATGCCGCCGCCGGCGGCGTCGGACAGATCGCCTGCCAGTGGCTGAAGCACCTGGGCGCCCATGTCATCGGTACCGTCGGTTCGGACGAAAAGGCCGAGATCGCGCGGCGCAACGGCTGCGAATACCCGGTGGTCTACACCCGCGAGAACTTCAAGGACCGGGTCATGGAGATCACCGACGGCAAGGGCGTGCCCGTGGTCTATGACGGCGTCGGCAAGACCGTGTGGGACGACAGCCTGGATTGCCTCAGCCGACGCGGCATGTACGTGCAGTTCGGCAACGCATCTGGCATTGCGCCGGACATCAACCCGCTGGTGCTGTCACAGAAAGGCTCGCTGTTTCTGACCCGCCCGACCCTGATGGGCTACACCGCCACCCGCCCCGAACTGGAAGAAAGCGCCGGTGCGCTGTTCGAGATGGTCAGCTCGGGTGCCGTCAAGATCGAGGTCGGCCAGAGCTATCCCCTGGCCGAAGCCGCCCAGTGCCACCGCGATCTGGAAGCCCGCAAGACCGTGGGATCGACGGTGCTGATTCCCTAGGGTGTTTCACGTGAAACACGGGAAGTGAAGCGGGGGAACCACAGAGACGCAGAGGCACAGAGGTTTCTGCGCTGTCGGGGCACCCCGTTTCAGCGCCTGCCGCAGGCAAGTTTCTGCGCTGCGCGCGGATCTAGCCGCTGAACCCTCCATGGCCCCCGCAACCTCTGTGTCTTGTACGTTGGCAGAACCTCTGGCGGAATAGCTGGCCGTTAGAGGTGGCGGGCGGGAGCCCGATGATGTGCCAAGGCCCTGCAAGCCGCCACAGAGCATGGAGCCCCGCCCACCTGTCTCC
>JBAYSM010000195.1:0-6768 GCA_041676205.1 Rhodospirillaceae bacterium
CAAAGTGACGAGGCGCTGGCGTTGTACGACGGCCCAATCCGTAGCGGCCGCAGCCCCGTTGTCCTGGACATGATCGATGCCTCGGCGCTGCTGTGGCGGTTGGAATTGGACGGCCGTGACGTCGGCGATCGCTGGATCGAACTGGCGGCGGCGTGGGATGCCCATGCCGATGGCAAGTTGTACCCATTCAATGACTGGCACGCCGCCATGGCGTACCTGGGGGCTGGGCGCATCGATGACGTATATCGCCTGCTGGCCCAGTACAACATGGACAGCGCCAGCACGGCCGAGGCTGCGGCGTGGGCGCGCACTACCGGCAAGGACCTGATCGAAGGGTTCGCAGCGTTCCATCGCGGCGACCATGAGGCGGCGGCCGAGCAGCTTTACACCGCGCGTCACATCGTCAACACGTTCGGCGGCAGCCACGCGCAGCGCGACATCATCGACTGGACGCTGACCGAGGCCGCGTTGCGCGGCGGCATGAGCGATCTGGCCGAAGCCATGGCCAACGAACGGCTGGCGCACAAACCGACCAGCCCACTTAACCGGCGGCTATTTGACCGCGCCACCAACCTTCCCATCGCAGCCCAATAACCGGCAAGCCCCTGAAGTCTTCGGCTTCAGGGGCTTTACGCGTCCACGATGACGTCGAACCCGCCAAAGATCGCCCGCTTGCCGTCAAAGGGCATCGGGTTGGTGTCAGGCTGGACGCGCGGGTCGGCCATGACTTTTTGCAGCCCGGCGTCGCGCACCTCTCGCGACGGCCAGACGATGTAGGAAAAGACCACCGTTTCATCGTCGCCGCAGTGTACCGCCATCGGGAACGACGTGACCTTGCCGTTCGGGACATCGTTACCCCAACACTCGACGACGTTCAGGGCGCCGTTCTCCTTGAAAACGGCGGCCGCGGCCTCGGCATGGCGGCGGAATGCCTCGCGGTTGGCGGTAGGAACGGCGGCAACAAACCCATCTACGTAAGCCATCACTTCCTCCTTGCGGTGTGGATGGTCAAGGAACTCCCATTGCGGGGTGTTGTTCCGTGGTGGCATTGCGCGCGATTTTCGCGCTTAATCGACGACGAGAGTCGTCGGAGAGTATCTGCATCATGAAAGCCAAGGCTGCCGCAACCGTCGCCGCCCGTTATGAAATCGCCATGGGACGGTGGAGCCGCCGTCTGGCGCGGGTGTTCCTGACCTTCAGCGAACCGGCACCGGGCGGCCCCATGATCGACGTGGGCTGCGGAACGGGGAGCCTGTCGCTGGCCGCCGCGACCCAGTATCCTGAGGCGCGCATCCTGGGCGTGGATCTTTTGCCGGAGTTCGTGTCTGAAGCGTTGCGTCACGCCGCCCCCAACGCCCGCTTCGAGACGGGTAATGCCAGCGCCCTGCCGGCCCCGGACGATGCCTTCGCTGCGGCAGTATGCCAACTGGTCCTCAATGATATTCCCGACCCGGAAAGGGCGGTGCGCGAGATGGTGCGGGTGACGCAGCCGGGCGGTGTGGTGGCCGCCGCCGTGTGGGATCGCGGCGGTGGGCTGGGGTTCCTGCGCCTGTTCTTGGACTCGGCAGCCCTGATGGAGCCAGAGGGAGAGGCCCTGCGCTCGGCCGTCCTGAATATCCGCCTGCGGTCCGAGGATGACCTCATCGCCATGTGGAGCGAGGCGGGGTTGCGCGACGTCGAAGCCGCGACGCTCTCCGTGCGCATGGATTTTGTCGACTTTCATGACTATTGGGAAACCGTGCTCGGCGCCCATGAACTGGTGCGGAATTTCGTCGCGGGGCTGCGGCTGGAACCGGCGGCCCATCTCAAGGCCGCCGTCCGTCGGGCCTATCTGGGCGGCATCCCGGACGGCCGGCGGTCCTTTGTCGCCTCGGCCCTGGCCGTGCGCGGGGTCGTCTGAGCAACTTTCTTGATTATGCACCGACATTAGTTCTCGACCGCCCAATTTTGATGTAGGAGAGAGAAAGGATTATCGTGGGGGATTAGGGGCTATGACGGGCTGGCGTTTGGTGGTTTTGGCGGCGGTTGCCGTGCTTCTTCAGGCATGCGGCCCGACTTTCAAGACTGTTTACGAGTACACCGCGCCTCGAACGAGTGAGGGACGGCAATGCGCGAGCCAGTGTCAGTCTGTCCAGGGCTACTGCCGCAGCACCTGCAAAGCCGAAAACAACGCGTGCAAGTACCAGTCCCGCCTGGAAGCCCAACTTGAATATGAACGCTACGTGGCGCGACAGACGGCCGCGGGGAAAAAGATCGAGCGGTCGGTCAGTTCCTTCGAGCGGTGGGGCGCTTGTAACGTGGACGCCTGTGACAAGGCCTGCGAGAGCGATTTCCGCCTGTGCTACTCGACCTGCGGCGGGACGGTGACGGAACGTACTATCTGTACTTCGGGGTGCGAGGAGGTTGGGGGCGTTGGCTCCCCGCGCATGTCTCAGCCCCTCATTACACCGGCCAACTTGGATCCGGACGAGGACGAGGAGGAGGATAGCCGCAACGGCAATGCCTCTCTGTGCCGCAAAGGCGCCCAAATCGAGGTGTTTTCGGGTGACTGGTACAAGGCCAAGGTCAAGGGGCCGCTGACCGCCGAGGGCCGCTGCCCCGTCCATTACATCGGCTATGACGACGATGAGGACGAAGATGTCCTGCTGCGGAATATGCGCGGGACCACCAACGGCAATGCCTCTCTGTGCCGCAAAGGCGCTCAGGTCGAGGTATATTCGGGTGAGTGGTACACGGCCAAGGTCAAGGGACCGCTGACCGCCAAGGGCCGCTGCCCGGTGCATTACATCGGCTATGACGACGATGAGGACGAAGACGTCCTGCCGAAGAACATGCGTCGGATCAGCAAATAATGCATGCCATCGTTCGTTTTACCGCGGCGCTGGTGGCCGTGGGTGTGGTGGTTGCGGCGCCCGGCCATGCCGTCACCATTCTCGATAGTACCTGGGAGAGCGAAGGCGGGCAGGATGGGCGCGAGTGGGCTGGGTTCGGCGCCCATCTGCGTCTCGCCGCCGAACCCCAGTTCCGGGGGGTGGTATCGTTCTCCTCAGACGGTGAAAGCTGGGGCGAGGCATCGGGGACCTGGATCGCCAATTACAATGGCCGCGCTTATATCCTGACCGCGGGCCACGTATATGAACTCCCCGCTGATCCTGAAGAATACGTGGTGCGCTCACCCAGCGGCGAGGTTCTGGAGGTCGATAAGGTCTGGATCCATCCCAAGTGGAACGATGATTTCGACACGCGATCAGGCTATGACATCGCCATCGTTCGTCTGGTCGAACCAATCCACGACGCGGGGCCGCAGCCGGTGCTTTACACGGGCGACGATGAAGCCGGAAAGCTGATCACGTTCGTCGGGTACGGCGAGCGCGGCATCGGGTCCATCGGGGAAGATGAAGGCTACCTGCGCGGGACCAAAAAGGCTGCCGCGCAGGGTGTGGTGGACGAGTGGGTAGACCTCACCCGGCAAGCCCCGGAAGACGAGGATGCCGGGAACTACCTTGGTATCTTCCTTCCGCGCGAGGATGGCGGCATCGAAAATGACATGGGCGGTTCGTCGCGGCCGGCCACTCCTTTGGTCGGCTTGCTCGGGGCGGGCGACAGCGGTGGTTCGGCATGGATGAAGGTCGGCGGGCAATGGATGATCGTCGGAATCAATTCCAACGGTTCGGGAAATGCGGAGTACGGGGAATCCTCGTGGTTTACCCGCGTATCCCCTTTCCGTCGCTGGATTGAGCGCATCGTGCCGAATGCCGTGTTCTCTGACGGACCTGGTCATGGCCCTTCCAATATGGGCCTTGCTGATACTCCGTCCTCTAAGGGAGAGGTCGATATCCCCTACACCAAGGGCATAGAGAAGGAGTTCTAAGAGCCGGGCAGGGATACCGAGGTTCCAGCCGACCGCCCGGCATCAAACGCCCCGGCGGCCAGTTTCTTGCCCGATGGTTGCCCCTCGCGCAGACTGAGGTCGAGTTTGGAGAACGCGGTGTCGACGACGGCATGGCGCACCACCACCAGATCGCGGCCCCCGCCCGAACGTGCGGCAGCATCGCGGTCGGCCTTCATGGCGATGAGCTTTTCCGCCACGGACACTGCCATGCCAAACAGGAATGCGGTCTTTTCGTCCTGCGCATGGCGGATGAACCGTTGGGTGTTGACGTGCGTCTGCCACCCGGTCTGCAGGGCGCTGTCGATCAGTTCGTGGAGCGCGCGCGCCATCTCGGCGCTGGCGGGCAGGCCGAAAAAGACGTGGCGGACGGCGCCTTTGGGGTCCTTCTCCCGCCAGACCTTGCAGTCGCAATACTCGGCGATGGCGCCGACACAGGCCGCCATGGCCTGACGCTGTTTCTTGTTGGGTTCCACGGCGAGGCGCACGCAGGGCTCGGCGGCGATGTCCAGATCGCTGATCGACAGGTCGTGGCGGTCGAGCAGTTCGGCCACCTTGGCGGCAGCCGACAGGGCTTCTTCCTCGGTGCAGCCGTTGGCGATGGTCTTGGCCCGCAACGCCTGAAGGCGGGCCTTGAGCTTGTCCAGGGCGTCCGTCGTCACGGCGTCCACTCCACCTGTCCGCCGGGCAGGCGGGAGCGGGCCAGGACAATCGTTTGCGGCGCCACGCCTGCGGCCTCGGCGATGGTTTGCACCGTGTCGTCGCTTTCCAGAACGAAGTCCAGGACGGCGCCCAAGAAGTCGGGATCGCCGATGCGCTGGCGCAAATCGTCCTCGCCGCTGCCGGTGACGGCCAGGAACCGCGGACACAGATCCTCGTCGCCGACGATGATCGCAACGGCGTGCAGGGCCAGGGCTTCGGCAGCCTCGCGGCTGGGGGTGGAGGTCTTCAAGGGGCGGCCTTTCTCGGCGCGGAACAGAAGCCCCAAATGTGCCCGCGTTGCGAGGGCGCGTCCAGGGCTGTTGACTTGATGGCCGTCCCTCTGGCAAGGTTCCAGCATGAACAACGCGACCCACACCCTGCGGCTAATCGGCCTGAAGCTTATCGGCCCGGCGTCCTGAAGACGCCGGGGTTCGTTGCTTCCTGTTGACCGAATGCCACAAAAGGGTCTGATCCGTGTTCGCTTCCTGTAAAAAGTTCATCGTCCGGGCCGGCCTGTCGGGAGACGCCCTGCGACTAATCGGCGGCCGTCGGGGTTTCTGAGGCAGCCCCCCGACGGTCGTGAGCGATGCGGCCTGCACCCTTTGCAGCGAACAGACACCCGAGGACGCGACCATGACCACCCGTATCGATCCGACTCAAAAATACCGCCCGTTTCAGGCCATCGAGTTGCCCGACCGCCAGTGGCCCAGCCGCACCATAACCAAGGCGCCGCGCTGGTGTTCGGTTGACCTGCGCGATGGCAACCAGGCCTTGGTTGAACCGATGGGGTGGGAGCGCAAGCTGCGCCTGTGGGAACGGCTGGTCGCCATGGGGTTCAAGGAAATCGAGGTGGGGTTCCCCGCTGCCTCGCAGACCGATTTCGACTTCGTGCGCATGTTGATCGAGGAAAAGCGCATCCCCGACGACGTGGCGATCCAGGTGCTGACCCAGTCGCGCGACCACCTGATCGCCCGCACGTTCGAGGCGGTGCGCGGCGCGCCGCACGCCATCATCCACCTGTACAACTCGACCTCCACCTTGCAGCGCCGCGTGGTGTTCGGGCTGGACGAGGACGGCGTCATCGAGATCGCCGTGCAGGGCGCCAAGCTGATAAAGTCCTTGGCTCAGGACATGGGCGACACCCGCATCAGCTATGAATACTCCCCGGAAAGCTTCACCGGCACCGAACTGCCCTACGCCGTGCGCATCTGCGAGGCGATCATGGACGTGTACGGAGCGACGCCCGAGAACCCGGTGATCCTGAACCTGCCCGCCACCGTCGAAATGGCCTCGCCCAACATCTATGCCGACCAGATCGAGTGGTTCTGCCGCCACCTGAAGAACCGCGACAGCGCCGTGATTTCGGTCCATCCGCACAACGACCGGGGAACCGGCGTGGCGGCGGCGGAACTGGCCGTGATGGCCGGGGCCGACCGCGTGGAAGGCACCCTGTTCGGCAACGGCGAGCGCACCGGCAACGTGGACATCGTGACGCTGGCCTTGAATATGTTCACCCAGGGCGTCGATCCGGGGCTGGACTGCTCGGACATCCAGGGCATCGTGGAGACGTCGGAGCACTGCACCCGCCTGCCGGTGCATCCGCGCCATCCCTATGCCGGCGAACTGGTCTACACCGCGTTCTCGGGCAGCCACCAGGACGCCATCTCAAAGGGTCTGGCTGCATTGCGCAAGGCCAACAGTCCGGTGTGGGAAGTGCCCTATCTGCCCATCGACCCGGCCGACGTGGGCCGGGGGTACGAGGCCGTCATCCGCATCAACAGCCAGTCGGGCAAGGGCGGGGTGGCCTATATCCTGCAACGCGACCACGGCCTGGACCTGCCGCGCCGGATGCGCATCGAGTTCGCCGAAACCATCCAGCGCGTAACCGACGCAGAGGAACGCGAACTGTCTCCGGCCGAAATCTGGAGCACGTTCCAGGCCGACTACCTGACCAACGGCGACGACGCCAATCCGTGGACCATCGTCGATTACCACACCGAGGCCATGTCCAAGGGGTCCGAGGAACGGGTGATCGAGGCGACCATTGAACGGTCCGGCAAGGCCCAGGTCATCCAGGGGCGCGGCAATGGCCCCATCGCCGCCTTCGTCAACGCCCTGAACGCGCAGTTCGGGCTGGGGATCGCGGTGCTGGATTACTCCGAACACGCCGTGGCCGG
>JBAYSM010000196.1:0-6727 GCA_041676205.1 Rhodospirillaceae bacterium
AGCCGCGTGACCCCGCCAGACGCGCGCCGCCGCAGGGAGGGGCATGCCCCTCCCTGCGGCAACAAACTGGCGGTCAATTGATGTGCTACCTGCGTCGGTCAGTTTCATTTGCTTCCGACAGCCTCTGGCCTTAAAGCCTTATTGCCGTAAATACCCTTCTCCTCAGAGAACTGGGCGCGCCGTTTCGGTGTTGTGCCGCACCCTTCATCTTCTCATAATACGGTCGCTGCCCAGCAGGGGGCCATAGTTCAGGAGAGGGCATTTGATGTCGTCGAACTACCAGCTACCGGACTTTCGGCGAATCCCCGATGACCTGCGCAACGGTCGCAATATCCGCGAGGGATATCAGCGTGGCTGGGGACTGCAGTTCGGCGATCTGCGCGCAAAGGTGGCCGCCGACCCGCTGTATCAGGAAGCGCTGAAACTTGCCGGGGGCCGCACGGTCCAGGCCGAAGACAACCGCATGAACCTGTTCCTTCTGCTGAAATTCTTCGTGGGCAAGCTGCCCATGGGGCATGTGGTCGAGTTCGGGTCGTTCAAGGGCGGCAGCGCCATCTTCATGGCCAAGGTCTGCCAAGTCCTGCACCCGCAAATGCAGATCTATGCCTTCGACACCTTCGAGGGCATGCCCGAAACCAATGCGGCGGTCGATGCCCACACCAAGGGCGACTTCAAGGACGTCGACTTCGACGAGTTGAGCACCTACATCCGCTCCCTGGGTCTGACCAACCTGCATCTGGTGCGCGGCCTGTTCGACGAAACCGCCCCGCGCGTCCTGCCCGAGATCGGCGCCATCCGCCTGTCCCACATCGACTGCGACATCCAGTCGGCCGTGGCCTACTCCTACGATGCCGCCAACCCCTACATGGTCAAGGGCGGCTACATCGCGCTCGACGATGCGCTGTTCTCCAGTTGCATCGGCGCTACCGAGGTGGTCGAGGATCTGATGATCCGCCGCGACGGGCTGAACTCCGAGCAGATCTACCCCCACTTCGTCTTCCGCGCCGGCCTTCGGGAGGCGTTGGCCTGATCGCGCGAGACCCGCGACGGGGCGGACCGGCCGCCGATGGGCGGTGGCCGGCGCCCACGGCCTTCGCCAAGGCGCGCTCCCTGCTGGCCGAAGCGCGGCGTCACACAGCCGCCGCGCTGGACATCGCCCGGCTTCGTCTGTTCGGACCAACTGCGGCCGAGCGCCCCTTCACCACCGAAATCCTGAACTTGCCGCGCATCCCGCAGGGGACGCCGCGGGTGTCCATCGCCGTGCTCAACCGCAACGGCGAGGCGCTGCTCGACCAGATGTTCAGCAGCTTCGTGGCGGTCAACACCTGGCCCGACATCGATTTCCTGATCGTCGATCACGGCAGCACCGATGGCAGCCGCGCGGTGGCCGAACGCTGGGGGCGACGCCTGCCGGTGAGGGTGATCCGCTGCGACAGGAACCACACCTTCTCCTATAGCTGCAACCGGGCCGCCGAGATTGCCGACGGCGAGATGCTGTTCCTGCTCAACAACGACATCCTGTTCGAGGAGGACGTGGTCGGGCGCATGGTGGCCGCCGTGCAAGCGACCCACGGGCTGGTCGGCCTGAAGCTGTTCGAAGATCCTGACACCCTCTCCATCGACCGCGAGCGGCGCTATCACCACGTGGGCATCCGCTTCCGCTTCAACACCTTCAAGCTGTTCACCGCGCCCTACACCCTGATGCCAGGCCCCAACGACGGGCTAGTCACCCATTCCTGCGCCGGGATGCCGACCGTCACCGCTGCGGCGGTGATGTGTCGGCGCGCCGACTATCTGGCCCTGGGCGGCCTGGAGGAGCGCTATGTCTACGGCTACGAGGACGTCGATCTGGGCCTCAAGTTCCGCCTGAGCCACGGCCGCCCGGTGGTCAGCGCCAACGACATCCGCGCCACCCATGGCGACGGCCTGACGCGGCGCAAGCGCACCCCCGGCGCCACCCGGCGCGGCTGGCACTACCACAACATCCGGGTGCTCGACGAACGCTTTGGCTACGCAGTGCGGCGCCATATGTACGCGTCGCTGCTGGCCGGCGACGGCCTATGGATGGGCCGTCGCCCCACGGTCGCGCTGGTGCGCACCGCCGGCGGGCCTCTGGCGGGACTGGCGGCGGCTCTGCGCCGCCTGAGCTGGACGGTGCGGGAGATGGGGTCGGAAGGCGGTGAACTTCGCGGCGTCGACGTGCTGATTGCCGGGCGGTCCGATTGGCCGCTGACCCGCCTCACCCGGCCGCATCCCAACCTGCTGACCGTCCTGTGGCTGACCGACGACGACGGCGTGCCGGAACTGGGGCGGCTGGCCCTGGCCGACCTGCGGCTGACCACCGGAGCGCACGCCCAAGCACCCGGCTTCACGGTGCTGTCGCCCGGCCGCCTGCCCGACGCGGACGCGCCGGTCGCCCCGGAGGGCACCTGGGACGGCTGCGCTGCGCGGCTGGTCGCCCTGCTGATCGACCGCGTGCTGACCCGCCACCGCTTCGCCTTCAAGCTGGCCGCCCCGGCTGGCCCGATGGAGTTGGCGGTGGCCGAGGCCCTGCGCGATGCCGGCCACTCCGTGCGGCTGGACGGTCCGGACGGCTGGGAGGACAAGCTCATCCTCAAGGACGACGTGGCCGTCTGGCTGTGCCCCGCCGCCCAGGCGCGGCCGCAGACGGGGCGGATGAACGTGCTGATCGGCGCGCAGGAGGCCCCGACAGGCTTCGATGGCGCCCTACCGACGCTGTCGGCGGCGGCGTTGGCAGACATGGTGGAGGCCCTGCACCCGGCGCGCATGCTCGGCCCGGCCGACGTCCCGTTGCCGGACAGGGCGGCAACGGTCGATGCGGCAATCGCAGAGTGGGATCGCGCCAATCCGGGCGACGATCTGCTCCAGGCCAAGGCGTAACCCCGCCGCAGCCGGATCAGGCGTGCTCCAGCCCGTCCGGTTCATAGACCACGATGCGCGACCCCACCGTATCCACGTCAATGCCGACATGGATGAGGGTATTCAGGCGTTCGCGCACGGCAGCCTGACGGTGTGGCTCGACGAAAAACAGCATGAAGCCACCACCGCCCGCGCCGAGCAGCTTGCCGCCGATCGCCCCGGCCTCGCGGGCGGCGTCATAGATGGCGTCGATCTCGGGACTGGTCACGACGTCGGCGAGGCCGCGCTTGAGCATCCAGCTATCGTGCAACAGGGTGCCGATCTCGGTGATCGGGCGGTCATTGTCGGTCAGGATATCGACCGCCTCGTCAACCATGGCCAGCATGGCGCGGATCTGCTGTTCCTTCTTGCCCAGGTTGGCGATCTTCTTGCTGGCGATCTGGTCGGCGTAGCGGGAAAAGCCCGTGAACACCAGCATCATGTGGTCCGTGAGCTGGCGTCGGCGGTCCGCCGAAATGATGATCGGCATGACCTCGATGGAGCCATCGGAGCGGAAGTTGATGCGGTTCATGCCGCCGTGGGAGGCCCAGATCTGGTCCTGGGACCCGACGCTCTCCTTGATGACGTCCTGCTCGATGCGGATGGCCTCCAGGCCCAGGTAGTCCTTGGTTACCATGCGGCCGCGCAGGGCATTCATGGCGTTGAGCAGCCCGACCGTGAAGGCCGAGCTGGACCCCAGGCCGGAGCGGGCCGGCAGGTCGGCGTCATGGTGGATCTCGATGCCCTTCTGCACCTGCATTTCCGACAGCACCGCGCGCACGGCAGGATGCTCGATCTCCGTAATATCGTTCACGTTCTCGATGCGGGTATAGATAATGCGATGCTTGTGCGCAAAAAACGGCGGACGCCTGCGCAGGTTGATGTAGCAGTACTTGTTGATGGCAAAGCCCATCACACTGCCGCCACCCTGGTTCAGATACCACGCGGGATAGTCGGATCCTCCGCCGAACAAGGAGACGCGGAACGGAGTTCTGCTGATGATCATGGCGTCATATTCCAGGTATGACAGCGCCCGCGCCGGCGAGAGTCTCGGGGGTGCCGATGTCGATGAACGATACCGTCTCAGGGATAAACGCGTGAATGGTGCCGGGCGGCAGACACGCCAAAAAATCGCTTTCCAGGGACGGCCCCGTCATGACCGCCAGGGTGTCGAGCGCGGCCCGCGACAGAAGATAGGCCCCGCCGTTGATGAGGCCGGGGCCGGAGCGGTCCGGGTCCTTCTCCGCAAAGCGCGTAATCCGGCCGGCGGCATTGACGTCGATGCGCCCAAAGCGCGCGGTATCGTCAACCCGCACGCACAGCGTCGACAGCATCGCGCCACTGGCCCGATGGGCGGCGAGGAAGGCCTGAAAGTCCACCTCAACCCAGGTGTCACCGTTGATGACCAGGACCGGATCAGTCTCCACGGCCGAGGCGACGAAACGCACTGCACCCCCGGTGCCCAGCGGCTCGGGTTCAGCGATGGTGACGGCGGGCAGCGGCGGCGGCCGATGGCGCAGGTGCTCCTCCACCATGTCGGCCTTGTAGCCGATCGACAGCACCGCCCGCCGGAAGCCGCGGGCGGCCAAAGCGTCGAGCAGGTGGTCAAGAAAGGGCCGCCCGCGCACCGGCGCAAGCACCTTGGGCGCGTCGGGAAGCACCGAGCGCAGCCGGGTGCCCAGGCCCCCGGCCAGCACCACCACGTCGATGTCGTTTAGCGGCGATGCCATTGCGCCCTCAGCACCCCTGCCCGTAGACGAACAGTGGCGGCAGGTCGGCGAGCCGGGGATGGCGGCGGTCCTTGTCCGAGCAGCTTATGGCCTCGAACGGCACCCCCCAGTCGATGCCCAAGGCCGGGTCGTCCCAGGCGATGCCGACATCGCAGTCGGGGGCGTAGGTATCGGTGACCTTGTAAAAAACCTCGCTGTCCGGGGTCAGGGTCAGGAACGCGTGGGCGAAGCCCATCGGCACGTACATCTGCTTGCGGTTTTCCTCCGACAGGACCTCGGCGACGTGGCGGCCGAAGGTGGGGGAGCCGTGGCGGATGTCGACCGCGATGTCCAGGATGCTGCCCTTCAGGCAGCGCACCAGCTTGCCTTGCGCGCGCGGCGGCTTTTGGAAATGCAGGCCGCGCAGGGTGTAAAGATCCCGCGACAGGCTCTGATTGTCTTGCACGAAGGCCGCCTCGATGCCCTGGGCGGCGAACACCGAACCGCTCCACGTCTCGCAGAACCAGCCGCGCGCGTCGCAGAACACCTGCGGCGTGACGACCTTTACTTCGGCGATGGCCGTGGCGGCGACCTCGACTCCCATGTGTCAGATTCCCTTTTTCAGTGGATCGGTCGCCCTAGGAGTCGGGGTTCGAGGTGATCTTTGCCGCGCCGTTCTGGTGCAGGACCACGAACTTGCCGCGATCGGCACGCTCGGTGAAGCCGCCGGCATCCTGGACGAAGTCCACTACCGACCGGCGAGAGCATACAGAATGCTCTGTGGCACACGCACCTCACCAGAGATGAGTACCACGTCGCTGCGCTGGGGAATGATGATCTCGTCACCTTCCACGCGCATATCCATTTTTCAGTGGATCGGTTGCCCTAGGTCAGTCGCACCGAAGGCTCAATCCCAGAACCGCACGACGATGCCGGCCGACACGGCGACGCGGTACATGATTTCCACGATATCGCGGAAAATAGCCATGCCCTTGGCGTCTGCCTCGGGCAGCACCAGAACCTGATCGCCCGGCCGCAGGTCGGGGTTTGAGGTGATCTCTGCCGCGCCGTTCTGGTGCAGGACCACGAACTTGCCGCGATCGGCACGTTCGGTGAAGCCGCCGGCATCCTGGACGAAGTCCGCCACCGACCGGCCAGGAGCATACAGAATGCTCTGTGGCACACGCACCTCACCAGAGATGAGTACCACGTCGCTGCGCTGGGGAATGATGATCTCGTCACCGGCTTCCACGCGCATATCCATGGCGCCGGGCTGGTTGGCCAAAACCACCCGGCCCTCCGAGCGCACAGCCCGCACCTGGGCGATGAAGCGCTCGACGAGTTGCGCCTCCTGGACCCGGATTTCAGCCTCTGTCGGACCCGACGACGGGGTCAGCAGCACGGACCGTTGCAACTCCTGAAGGCTGACCTCCAGGGCGCGGTCCTGGCGTGCCGCCACGCTCTGGCGGCGCAGGTAGATGGCCGAGGTCGCGGCTTGATCGGGGTCGATCTCAACCAGATCCAGAACGTCGCGCAGGCGGGCATTGCGGCGCACGGCCATCGCCGACGGTCCGGCCGAATGGCCCTGAACCTGCACGAAGATGGTGGTGTCGATGCGATCGGCCTGGAAGGCATAAACGTCGCCATCATTGACCCGCAGATCGGCGAACTGGGCCAGCGGCAGATAAGCATTATAGGGCATGCCGTCGCGGATGCCGCGCACGGAGACATGGGACACTTCGGGCTGTGGCGAGGCGATGCTCGCAATTTGGGCTCCGGTCGTGACCTGGGGGGCAACCTCGAACAGGTGGGCGCGGCGCACGTCGCCCTCGACCCGCACCGTCGGACCCTGCGGCGCCACCACGATAGTATCATTGTCGGTGAACTGGACGTCGGGCAGGCTGCCGTTGATGAGGAAGTCGTAAAGGTCGATCTGGGCAATCTGGCGGCCGCCGCGGCGCACTGTGATCGCGCGGTACGACCCGGCACGCGGATCGATGCCCCCGGCCATGGCCAGATAGTACAGCAAGCTATCGGTTCGGGCGCCGGCGTATTTGCCCGGCAGCGCCACCCCGCCGGTGACGTAGACCGACACCGGC
>JBAYSM010000197.1:0-6724 GCA_041676205.1 Rhodospirillaceae bacterium
ATCCCATCCGGCGGCTTTGCCGCCCATGTGGTCGATGTAGAGCGCGCGCAGACGCCGCGCCACCTCTCCGGGATGGCCATTGCCGATCACCGTGTCGTCGATCTGCACCACCGGCAGCACGTAAGACGTGGTCGACGTGATGAAGGACTCGCGCGCCGCCTTGGCTTCCGCCACGGTGAAGGCGCGCTCGGCAACCGCGATGCCGGCCTGTTGCGCGACCTTGATCACCATCGCGCGGGTCACGCCGGGCAGGATGTCATGGCCAAGCGGATGGGTGACAAGCGTCCCATCGGCCTCGACCATCCACGCGTTCGAAGCGCTGGCCTCGGTCACGGTGCCGTCGGGCGTGGTGAGCCACGCCTCATAGGCCCCCGCCTCAACGGCGCGCTGCTTGGCCAGGACATTGGGCAGCAGGGAAATCGACTTGATATCGCGCCGCGCCCACCGGCCATCGGGTACGGTGACAACACGTACCCCCTCCTCCACCTGATCGGCGCGCGGGCCGACCCGAAGCTTGGCCGTGACCACCAGAGACGGCGGGACATTGTGCGGAAAAGGGTGATTGCGCGGCGCCACGCCCCGCGTGACCTGTACGTAGACGATGCCGTTTCGCACCCGGTTCCTTTTCACCACCTGCCGCAGCACATGGACAAGGGCGCGCCGGGGCATCGGCTCGTCGATGAACAGGGCGTCCAGGCTGTTGCTCAGGCGCACGAGATGCAGGCCGAGATCGACCGGCAGACCGCCGCGGATGGCGATGACTTCGTACACCCCGTCGGAAAACTGATAGCCGCGATCCTCGACGTGGACCAACGCCTGGGAATGGGGCAGATAGCGTCCGTTGACGTAGGCAATGCGGCTCATCTTAGAAGTACTCCAGGCGCACCGAGAACATCTTCTCGACCTTCTTTACGGCATCGGCGGCGGCGAACAGCACGACACGGTCGCCGCCTTGAACAACGGTAGTGCCGCGCGGAATGATAACCTCGCCCTGGCGCACCAACGCTCCCAGCACCACGCCAGTCGGCAACTTAACCTCACGAATGGGCTTGCCGACAAGGCTGGAGGTTTCCAGGGCATCCGCTTCGATCAGTTCGCCGAACCCCTCGTGCAGGGAGTGGACGGAGTGAATACGCCCGCGCCGCACATGCTGGAGAATATGCGATACCGTAATGGCGCGCGGGTTTACCACCACATCAACGCCCAAGGTACTCATCAGGGCATTGTAGGTTGTCTTGTTGAGTAGCGAAATCGACCGCCGCGCCCCGTACCGCTTGGCAAGCAGGGCCGACAGGATGTTGGTCTCGTCGTCGTCGGTCACGGCGACGGCGCTTTCGGCCTGCGCCACGCCGCCTTCTTGCAGGATTTCCGGGTCCAGGGCATCACCATTCAGGACCACGGTGCGGTTGAGGGTCTTGGCGACGAACTCCGCCCGCTCGCGGTCCATCTCGATGATCTTGCAGGAAATCTCGGGGTGCTCGGCCTCGATCTGCTGGGCCAGGAATAGACCGATGTTGCCACCACCGAGGATGACCACCCGGCGCGTCTCGGACTCCTCATGCCCAAAGGCCGACATGGCGCGCATGACGTGGTCGCGCGACACCACGAAATACACCTCGTCGCCAGGCAGCATCTGGTCGTCAGCCGACGGCACGATGGCCCGGTCGTTGCGCACGATGCCGACCACGACAAGCTGAAGGTCCGGGAACAACACCGAAAGCTGACGCAGCGGCGTGTTGACCACGGGCGTTTCCTCGTGGCACCGCACACCGACCAACTGCACCATGTTGTTGGCCAGCGGAATGATGTCCAGGGCGCCCGGCACCTTCAGGCGGCGGACGATCGCGCGGGCCACCTCGATCTCGGGCGAGATGATCACGTCTATGGGCATGTGCTCGCGCGAGAACAGATTGCCCCACATCGGATTGAGATAGGACTGGTTGCGCACGCGGGCGATCTTGGTCGGCACGTTGAACAGCGAATGCGCAACCTGACAGGCCACCATGTTGACCTCGTCGGCGTGGGTGACGGCGATCAGCATGTCGCAGTCCCCCACTCCGGCCTGTTCAAGCACGTCGGGGTGCGAGGCATGGCCCACCACGGCCTTGACGTCCAGGCTGTCCGAAATCTTGCGGATAAGCTCCGGCCGCTGGTCGATGACGGTGATGTCGTTGTTCTCGCCCGACAGGTAACGGGCGATGTTGTAGCCGACCTGACCGGCGCCGCAGATGATGACCTTCATGGGATTACCCCTTGGACCTGTCGTCGCCCGTCACGCCCAGGGACTTGAGCTTGCGGTGCAGGGCGGAGCGCTCCATGCCGACGTATTCGGCGGTGCGCGAAATATTACCGTTGAACCGGGTAACTTGGGCGATCAAATATTCGCGTTCAAACATTTCGCGCGCGTCACGCAATGGCAGCGACATGATTTCACCGGACTTTTCCATGCGCAGGACGGCCGGAGCCTGCGCCCCGATTTCGGCCGGCAGCATGTCGGCTCGGATCATCTCACGCGCATCGCCCGGCGCCATGATGAGCAACCAATCCATGACGTTGCGAAGCTGCCGCACGTTGCCCGGCCAATCGTAGGCCCGCAGCGCGGCCAATGCATCATCGCCCAGGCGCCGGGGCACGGTGCCGGCCGACCGCGCGGCCCGCTCCATGAAATGCTCGGTCAGCAAGGGGATATCCTCGCGCCGCTCCCGCAGGGACGGCAGCTTCAAGGGTACGACGTTGAGGCGATAATAGAGGTCTTCGCGGAAGTCGCCCTCGGTCATCGCCTCCTGAAGGTCGCGGGTGGTAGTCGCTATGACGCGGACGTCGACCTCGACCCGCATCGTTCCGCCGACCCGCTCGAACGTCTGCTCCTGCAGGACGCGCACGATTTTGCCTTGAGTTTCCAAAGGCATATCGGACACTTCATCGAGCAGCAAGGTGCCGCCGTCAGCCTGCTCGAACATGCCGATCTTGCGGGCTGAACCGGGACCATCGGCGCCGTGTTCGGTCCCGAACAGTTCCATTTCCATCCGGTCGGGATGCATCGCGGCGCAGTTGACCACGATCAGCGGCGCCTTGGCCCGCTTGGACCGTGCGTGCAGCATGCGGGCGGCGACTTCCTTGCCCGACCCCGCGGGGCCGGTAATCAAAACGCGCGACCCCGAAGGCGCAACGCGCTCCACGGCCTGACGCACCTGCAAGATGGCCGGAGAGGCGCCAAGAAGTTCAATCGTCCCGCCGGCCTGGCTGCGCAGTTCTTCGTTCTCGCGGCGCAGGCGGGCGGTTTCCATGGCCCGCTCGACGATCACCAGCAAGCGGTCGGACTTGAACGGCTTTTCGATGAAGTCATAGGCGCCGACCTTGATGGCCTGCACAGCCGTCTCAATATTGCCGTGGCCGGAAATCATCACCACCGGCACCGACGGGTGCTCGGCCTTGATCCATTCCAGAAGCTCCAGACCGTCCAGCCGGGAGCCTTCCATCCAGATATCGAGAATGACCAGGCCCGGCGCCCGGTCGTTGATGAGAGCCTGGGCGGCATCGGCATGGGCCGCCTCGCGGGTGGCGAAGCCTTCGTCATCCAGAATGCCGGCGATCAGCATTCGGATGTCGGCCTCGTCGTCGACGATCAGAATGTCACGCGCCATGAACCGCACCACCTTGCGTAGCGTTGGCCTTGGCCGAGTCTGCCCCACCTGGGGCGGGAGTTGCGGCCGGGGGATGGAACGTCATCGAAATGCGCGCACCACCATCCGGTGCGTCCTCAAGTATCAGATCGGCTCCGTGGTCTTCCAGGATTTTCTTGACGATGGCAAGCCCCAGGCCAGTTCCTTTTGCCCGCGTGGTCACATATGGCTCGGTCAGGCGACCGCGTTCGGCAGGCAGGCCCTTGCCGTTGTCCTGGACGGTGATGGTAACGTTGCGGCGCCCCCCGTCAATGCGGGCGTCCTCCGACAGCGTTACGACGATGTGGCCGGGCGGGAGGCTTTCCCCCGGACGCCCGTCAATCGCCTCGACGGCGTTCTTGAGCAAGTTGGTCAACGCTCGGCCGATCTGCCCCGCATCGCAAACCACCGACACCGGATGGTCCGGGTAGAATGTCTCGAACCGAATTGCCGGATAGGCGGTGCGTTGCAAAAAGACAGCCTGAATGACCAGTCCGACCATGTTCTCGGGTTGCAGCACCGGACTTGGCATCCGCGCGAAGGAGGAGAATTCGTCAACCATGCGCCCGATGTCGCCAACATGCCGAACGATGGTATCGGTGCACTGCACGAACACCTCGGGATCTTCGGTGATCTGCTTGAGGTAACGCCGCTTGAGGCGTTCGGCAGAAAGCTGGATCGGGGTCAACGGATTCTTGATCTCATGGGCAATGCGGCGAGCCACGTCGGCCCAGGCAGCCTTGCGCTGTGCCGATTGCAGTTCCGTGATGTCATCAAAGGTCAGGATATGGCCGATGACCTCCTGGCCCAAACTTTCCACCACCACGCGGACAAGGAAAGTCAGCGCGCGGCCATCGCGGACCACTTCGACTTCACGCTGCACGGAGTGGTCAGGCCGCTGGTCGGCCACGGTTACCAGTTCGAGGAATTCGGGCACGGCATCGGCCATCTTGCGCCCGATCCAGTCATCAAGGTCCATGTGCAGAAGCGTTGATGCCGATCTGTTGGCAAGCGTGATGGTGCCTTCGGGATCAGTGGACACCACACCGGCCGAGACGCCTGCCAGAACGGTTTCTGTAAACCTCCGCCGCTCGTCCAGTTCCAGGTTGGCGTCGAGCAGTTTGTCCTGCTGGCTGGCGATACGGTTTGTCATGCGGTTGAAGGCACGCGACAGAACGGCAATTTCATCACTTGCCGCCGTCTCGTGCACCCTCACCCGAAGTTCGCCCATGCGTACGCGCTCCGAGGCATCAATCAACTCGGCTATGGGCGTGGCCAATCGCGTCGCCAGGGTCAACCCGACCCACACCGCCACCGACAGCAGCAACAACGTCACCACGATGAAAATGAGGGAGAAAGTGATTTCCAGGTTCGACCGGCCTTGTTGCAAAGCCTGGTACTGCTCCACGGCGGCATTGGTGCGCGCGATATGTTGCAGGACGCCTTGATCGACGAACCGCCCGACGTAGAGATAGGCCGATGGAATGACGTCCAGTCGGACCAGCGCCCGCACGCGGTCCTGGGATTCCCCCGTCAACACCGCGACCTCGCCCTGGTCGGCCTTCTCCAGTGACCAGAACGGCACTTCCTCGAAATGCAGCGCGAAGGTGTAACCAGCCCGCGCCATGACCTTGCCGCTGGCATCGAACACAACGGCTTCGGTGAGGCCACGCAGGTTGATCTGCGAATATAGGTAACGCTCCAGGGTCTGGGGCGTACTGAGAAGCTGAGGCCAGTTGCGGGTAAGGTCGCCGGATACGGCCAGCACCTGCCCGGCAATGACCTGCTGATGTTCCTTGAGATAGGCTTGGGCAACGACGCGGGATTCCTCCAACGCCGTACTCACGCGCTCGCCGAACCACGCTTGCACGCCGATATTGAAGAACAGCGCGGAAAAGACCGCCACAAGGATGGCGGGAGCCACGGTCAGCGCACTGAACAACCCGACAAAACGAAGGTGCAGCCGCGACCCCGCCCCGCCGCTGCGCCTCTTGATCCACAACTGAACAAGCTGGCGCGCCACCACGGCGCCCAGAATGGTCAGCAAAACAAGGTCCAGGTTGAGCAGGAACAGGATCGCATTGGACTCCGGCTCAACCGGCGCAAGACCGGTCATCACCGCATAGGTCGCCACCCCTGAGGTAACCGCAGCCACTGTCAGGACGAGCGCCAGCTTGCGCCCCAAGCGGGCACGCCGCGCCCACAGACCCAGCTTCATCAGGGTCCGGCGAAGGCTGACGGCTGTCTGCTGTTCGCTCATCGTTCTACTTTCTCAGGCCTTGTCGTGACGGGCGGACCTACTTCACGCCGCGCACGACGGAGATGTCCAGATCACGAATTTTCTTACGCAAGGTATTGCGGTTCAGCCCCAGCACCTGCGCGGCGCGGATCTGGTTGCCCCGCGTCGCATCCAACGTCAACGAAATCAACGGGCGCTCCAGTTCCCGCAGGATCCTGTCGTATAGGCCCGCTGGTGGCAGGCCATCGGCATGGGCGCTGAAGAACACTCGCAGATGCCGTTCGATGATGTCGGACAGCCCCTCGCCCTCTATGGCTTCGGCGGGGCGCGGCGGCTCTGCCGAAGCAAGTTCCATTTCGATGGACTCAACGCCGATGACTTCCTCGGCGTGCAGAGCGGCCAGACGCCGCACGAGGTTTTCGAGTTCGCGTACGTTGCCCGGCCAGCGGTGCCGCTTCATGCGATCCAACGCCGCCGGATCAAGTTGCTTGTGGGGCAGCCCTTCGGCCGCCGCCCCGGCCAGGAAGTGGGCTACCAGCTCAGGGATGTCGTCGGCGCGCTCGCGCAGCGGAGGCAGGCGGATCGGCACCACGTTCAGGCGGTAGTACAGGTCTTCGCGGAACAGGCCCTGGCGGATCAACTGGCTGAGGTCGCGGTGGGTGGCCGCCACGATACGGACGTTGGCGCGGATGGGCGTGCGGCCACCGACCGTGGTGTATTCCCCTTCCTGCAGGACGCGCAGCAGACGAGTTTGAGCCTCCGGCGGCATGTCACCGATTTCGTCGAGGAACAACGTGCCGCCCTCGGCTTGCTCGAACCGGCC
>JBAYSM010000198.1:0-6602 GCA_041676205.1 Rhodospirillaceae bacterium
CGACTTCGCCCACGGCCGGCTCGATACCTCGGCCCATCCGTTCTGCGGCGGCACGCCCGATGACGTGCGCATCACCACCCGTTATGACGAGGCGGACTTCGCCCAGGCCATCATGGGAGTGCTGCACGAAACCGGACACGGCCTGTATGAACGTGGCCTGCCGCCGGATTGGCGCGGCCAGCCGGTCGGCAAGGCGCGCGGCATGAGCGTGCATGAAAGCCAGTCGTTGCTGATGGAAATGCAGGCCTGCCGGTCGCGCGAGTTCCTGACCTTCGCAGCACCCGTGATGGCCCAGGCGTTCGGCGGGGCGGGGCCGGAGTGGGACCCCGACGCCCTGTACCGCCGGGCCATCCGGGTCGAGCGCGGCTTCATCCGCGTGGACGCCGACGAAGTGACCTACCCCGCCCACGTCATCCTGCGCACCAAGCTGGAACGCGCCATGATCGCGGGGGATCTGGAGATCGCCGACCTGCCGGGGGCCTGGAACGAGGGCTTCCGCAAGTTGCTCGGCGTTGCGGTGCCCAACGACCGCTTGGGCTGCCTCCAGGACATCCACTGGTACGACGGCGCATGGGGCTACTTCCCGACCTACACTTTGGGCGCCATGACCGCCGCCCAACTGTTCGCCGCCGCCAAGGACGCCGTGCCCGAGATCCCCGACCGCATCGCCGCGGGCGACTTCGCGCCCCTGGTTGCGTGGCTGCGCGAGGCCGTGCACAGCAAGGCCAGCAGCCTGCCGACCGACGAGTTGCTGACCCAGGCCACAGGCAAGCCCTTGGACGCCGGTGTGTTCAAGGCGCATCTGAAGCGGCGGTATCTGGGGGAGTAGACTGCTCTAGGCCGCCTTTACCCGCCGCGCGGGCAGGACGCGCTTGACCACCACGGCGACGATGATCCCGGCCACAATCAGGATCGCGCCCAGCACGGGGCGATGGGCGATCCAGGCGATGGCGATGGTGGTCAGGGTCAGCGGGATGGTGACGACCAGTGCCACGATAAAGCTGGCCGTGCCGACGAGGCTGCCCAGGAACGGCAGAACACTGGCCAGCCATACCAGCGGCCCGGCCAGCAGGGTGAAGCCGATCAGCATGACGATGAAGCCGACGCCGCGCATGATCCAGGTGAAGAAGATCTCATCGCTTATGGCCTGCGCGAACATGGCCTCGGCGCTGTGGGTGCCGACGCTGACCAAGTTGATGAGGTGGTTACGCTCGCCGACGAACCCGGCCAGCCGGTCGCCCTGCTGGGCGGCGACGACGCTGAGGATGTCGGCCGGAACCACGTCGAAGCTGACGCGCACGTCGCCGATTTCCGGGTGATCGAACGATGTGCCGCGATAGGCATAGTCGCCTTCCCAACGGAAGCCATGCGGCAGGGTCGCCGACGGGTTGGGCGGTAGCCGCTCGAACGCGTACAGTTGCTCGATCTGGCTGCGGTCCAGCCTGAACGCGCCAAGGACGGCGTCCCGTGCATCGACCGTCATGCCGTGGTGCGTCATAGGCGGGTTGTGGTGCCCCTGCGGCTTTGCGAAATCGCTGGAATCGATTTCATTTGACGACCACCGCCTGGTGTAGGTGTAGGTGGTGGTCGTCGTCTCGGTGCCGCCGGTCGATGTTTCGGTCTTGGTTTCCTTGTCTTCCGACCACTGGTACATCTCGACCGACCGCCGCAGACGCAGGGCGTTGGCAACGTCGATGTCAAAGGTAGGGTCGGCTAGAGTACCCCGCACCGACACCGGCCCGGACACGGCTATCAGGCGGCCGTTGTTGGCGGGGTCGATGGTGTCGGCGGGCACCGTCACCACGGTCTTTGCCCCGGCATCCAGGGCCGTGAGGGTATCGACCGCGCGGCCTTCGTTCCAGGACAGCAGGACGATGCTGCCGATGATCATGCCAAGCCCGATGAGCACGCCGGCCAGAGTTCCGCCAAGGCGCCCCAGCCAAGAGGTTTGCGTTGTCGTGGTAAAGGTGTCGGACATCGGCGGCTTCTTTTCGGTCATCGGGTTGCGGAGCAAACGCATGATACCGGCTTTTACCAGCAACACCATCGCCGCCGCCCACTTGCCCCCTGCGTCCGCCCCCTATACTGTACCGCCCTTCTTTCTGGGTGCGTCGGAGGGTACGCGGTGAGGTACGTCAGCACGCGGGGCAAAGCCCCTATCCTGGGGTTCGAGGATGTTCTGCTGAGCGGGCTGGCCCGCGACGGCGGCCTGTACGTGCCCGAAACCTGGCCGACCTTCTCCGCCGACGAGATCCGGGCCTTGCGCGGCCTGTCCTATGCCGAGTTGGCGGTGCGGGTGATGACCCCGTTCATCGGCGACGCATTGACCGAGGACGAACTGCGGGCCATCTGCACCGACGCCTACGCACAGTTCGGACATCCGGCGGTGGCGCCGCTCAAGCAGTTGGACGGCGACCTGTGGCTGATGGAGCTGTTCCACGGCCCGACCCTGGCCTTCAAGGACTATGCCTTGCAGGTGGTCGGGCGGCTGTTCGACCACGTACTGAAGAAGCGCGGCGAGCGGGTGACGATCGTCGGCGCGACCTCGGGCGATACCGGATCGGCCGCCATCGAGGCGTGCCGCGACCGCGAGGCCATCGACATCTTCATCCTGTTCCCCAACGGCCGGGTGTCCGATGTCCAGCGGCGGCAGATGACGACCATCCCGTCGGCCAACGTGCATTGCGTGGCGGTCGAGGGGACGTTCGACGATTGCCAGGACGCCGTGAAGGACATGTTCAACCACGCGGATTTCCGCGACGACATGCACCTGTCGGCGGTGAATTCGATCAACTGGGCGCGCATCATGGCCCAGGTGGTGTATTATTTCTGGGCTGGCCTTGCGCTTGGCGCGCCGGACCGTTCGACGGCCTTTGCCGTGCCGACCGGCAACTTCGGCAACGTGTTCGCCGGATGGGTGGCGCGCCGCATGGGCCTGCCCATCGACCGCTTCGTGATCGGGTCGAATCGCAACGACATCCTGACCCGCTTCTTTGAAACCGGCGAGATGCGCAAGGACGGCGTGGAGCCGACCATCAGCCCGTCCATGGACATCCAGATCAGTTCCAACTTCGAGCGTCTGCTGTTCGAGGTTCTCGACCGCGACGGCGCCGCCGTGGAGGCCCTGATGGGCCGCTTCCGCCAGTCCGGCACCTACGCCCTGGACGGCGAGCCGCTGGCCCGCGCCCGCGCGCTGTTCTCGGGCGCGCGCCTGAGCGATGCGGAAACCTCCGAGGTCATCCGCGCGGTCCACGTCCGCACCGGCGAACTGCTCGACCCGCATAGCGCCATCGGCGTGGATGCCGCCCTGCGCGGCGCCGTTCCGCCGGGTGTGCCGGTGGTGGCCCTGGCGACCGCCCATCCGGCCAAGTTCCCGGCCGCCGTCGAAGGCGCCAGCGGCGTGCATCCCGCCCTGCCGCCGCGCCTGGGCGATCTGTTCGCACGGGCCGAACGTATGACTGTCCTGCCCAATGACGTGGGCGTCCTTGAGCGTTTCGTGCGCGAAAATGTGGAGGCCAAATGAGCGTTGCCGTGACCACGCTGCCCAACGGGCTGCGCGTCCTGACCGACACCATGCCCACCGTCGAGACGGTTTCCCTCGGCGCGTGGGTCGATGTCGGCACCCGCCATGAGACGGCGGAGATCAACGGCATTTCGCACCTGCTTGAACACATGGCGTTCAAGGGGACGGAGCGGCGCTCGGCCCAGGACATCGCCGAGCAGATCGAAAACGTCGGCGGCCACCTCAACGCCTATACCTCGCGCGAACAGACCGCCTACTACGCCAAGGTCCTCAAGGAAGACATGCCGCTGGCGGTCGATATCGTGGCCGATATCCTGCAAAACGCGGTGTTCGACCCCGAGGAACTCAAGCGCGAGCAGGCCGTGGTGATCCAGGAGATCAATCAAGCCATCGACACGCCCGACGACATCGTGTTCGACCACTTCCAGGCCACCGCCTATCCGTCGCAGGCGCTTGGCCGTCCGGTGCTGGGCACGCCCGAGACGGTGCGCGGCATCGACCGCGACACCCTGCACGGCTTCCTGCACGGCTCCTACACCGCCCCGTCCATGGTCGTGGCAGCGGCGGGCAACATCGACCATGATGCCTTTGTGGCCCAGGTGCAGAGCCAATTCACGGCGCTCGCCAACACCCCGTCGGCCGCGCCGGAGCGCGCCGTCTATGCCGGGGGCGACTACCGCGAAGCCCGCGACCTGGAGCAGGTCCACGTTGTCCTGGGGTTCGACGGCGTGCCCTATGACCACCCGCAGTTCTATTCGGCGGCGGTGCTGTCCACGGTGCTGGGCGGCGGCATGTCGTCTCGCCTGTTCCAGGAAATCCGCGAGCGCCGGGGGCTGGTCTACAGCATCTATTCCTTCGCCTCGTCCTACACCGACGGCGGGCTGTTCAGCATCTATGCGGGCACCGGCGAGGATGAAGTGGCCGAATTGATCCCGGTGATGTGCGACGAGATCGTGCGCGTGGGTGACGGCGTGACCGACGCCGAACTGACCCGCGCCCGCGCGCAGATCAAGGCCGGCATCCTGATGAGCATGGAAAGCACCTCGTCGCGCTGCGAACAACTCGCCCGTCAGGTCCTGGCCTACGGCCGCCCGCTCACCACCGAAGAAGTGGTGGCCCGCATCGAAGCCGTGGACGCCATCGCCGTGCGCGATGCCGTCAGCCTCGTTTTGCGCGGCGCCCCAACCCTGGCCGTGCTGGGCAGCCTCAAGAACGTCGAGGACTATGCCAAGGTGAGGGAACGGCTGGCGGCGTGAGGGTTGACTTTCGGCTGCGGCTATCCAGATAATCTGGAAAGCACGGAGTGAAAGGCGGCGATCATGCCCGGTATTGCGTTCAGAAGCTTCTCCACCACCGAGGTCAACAAGTCGGGGGGCCGGGTGTGGGATGAGGCGTGGCAGAACGGCGGCGTCGAAATCACCCGCCGTGACCAGCGGTTCGTCGTGATGCGCGTCGATTATCTGGAAAAGGTCATCGACGAAGCGCGCGATGACCGCCCAAAGACGCTTGAGGATTTGCTGGCCGGGTATGATGGCGACAAGATCCGCCGCCTAACCCACGGTTTCATGAACGACAAGCCATCTGGCCGTGAATCTCTGTAGTCATTTAAGGCGGGGCAATCGTGGCGAAGCGGGGGGATGATTTTGCGCGGGGATATGTCCCCCAGCGCGGCGACATCGTGCACCTGAATTGGGACCCGTCGGTCGGGCACGAGATGAACGGTCCGCATTACGGGCTGGTGCTGTCCCAGAACATCTTCAATGTGGGTACCGGATTCATCCTCGTTTCGCCGATCACGTCGAAGCAAGGAAAGCTCAGTGGCTTCGAGTTTCCGGTTCAGGCCGGGCGAGTGCAGGGTGTCGTGGTCCTCAGTGAGGTCCGCACGATCGATTACCAGAATCGCAATATTCAGTTCGAGGGAGTCGTGCAGCCCGAGCTTGTCGAGGAAGCCTGCCGCCGCGTCAAGATGGTTCTGTAGCCCTACGCGTGCCCCGCCGTTTCACTCAGCATCGCCGGGTCGATGCCCAGGCGGCCCAGGGCGGCGGTCCATTTGGATTCCAGCGCGTTGCTGAACAGCAGGTCCTCGTCGGCATCGACTGTCAGCCAGGCGTTCTGCTTCAACTCTTCGTCCAGTTGGCCTGGACTCCACCCGGCGTAGCCCAATGCCATCAGGCTGCGGCGCGGACCGCTGCCGTCGGCCATGGCGCGCAGGACATCGGTGGTGGCGGTCAGGGCGACGGTGTCGTTGACCAGCAGGGTTGCCGCCTGGCTGTACTCGCTTGAGTGCAGCACGAAGCCGCGCGCCGCTTCGACCGGACCGCCGAAGTGCACCCTTATGCTATCGCAGGCCGGTGACGGCTCGATATCAAGCTGCTCCAGAATGTCCGGGAAACTGAGTTGCGCGAAGGCGCGGTTGATGACCAACCCCATCGCTCCCTCGGCCGTATGGGCGCAGATGTAAACCACTGCCCGCGCGAAATTGGGATCAGTCATGCCGGGCATGGCGATGAGGCATTTGCCGGCAATGGTCCCGCCGGTCATGTCGATGGTGTTGCTCATGCCTACCATCTATGCTGTCCCGGCAGTTGGTGCAAGCGAAGGATAACGCGCCGAGGCACCGCACGGGTGCAATGGATTTGGGGTCATTCGCCCACTAAGCGGCTTGCCAAGGCAACACGTTTCGTTTAGGTCGTGGCAGGCGCGCCCCTGAGGTTATGGAGGAGAAAGACGTGGCCCAGTCTGATTACCTGTTCACCAGCGAATCCGTGTCCGAAGGGCACCCGGATAAAGTCTGTGACCGCATCTCCGATTCCATCGTCGACTTGTTCCTGGCTGCCGATCCCTACGCCCGTGTGGCCTGCGAGACCCTGGCGACCACCAACTTTGTGGTGCTGGCCGGCGAAGTCCGCGGCCCCGACCACCTGAACCACGACGTGTTCAAGGACGTCGCGCGCAAGGCCATCAAGGACATCGGCTACGAGCAGCACGGCTTCCATTGGAAGGATTGCGAGATCATCTCGCATCTGCACAGCCAGTCAGCCGACATCGCTCAGGGCGTCGATGCGGCGGGCAACAAGGA
>JBAYSM010000199.1:0-6439 GCA_041676205.1 Rhodospirillaceae bacterium
GGCTTTTCCTTGTTGTTGGCCGGCAGGAAGTCCATCAGGCGGCGGATCTGCAACAGCGCCTCGACGTCGTTCTCAAACGCCAGTTCGGCCACCCCGGACTTGGCGGTATGCGTCACCGCGCCGCCCAGTTCCTCGGCCGTGACGACCTCGTGCGTGACCGTCTTGACGACGTCCGGCCCGGTCACGAACATGTAGCTGCTGTCCTTGACCATGGCGATGATGTCGGTCATCGCCGGCGAATACACCGCGCCACCGGCGCACGGCCCCATGATCACCGAAATCTGCGGGATGACGCCCGAGGCCATCACGTTGCGCTGGAACACTTCGGCATAGCCCGCCAAGCTGTCCACGCCTTCCTGGATGCGCGCCCCGCCCGAGTCATTCAACCCGATCACCGGCGCCCCGACCTTGAGCGCGTGGTCCATGACCTTGCAGATCTTCTCGGCGTGGGTCTCGGACAACGAGCCGCCGAACACCGTGAAATCCTGAGAGAACACGAACACCAGACGGCCGTTGATGGTGCCGTAGCCGGTCACCACGCCGTCGCCCGGCGTCTTCTGCTCGGCCATGCCGAAGTCGGTGCAGCGGTGCTCCTTGAACATGTCCCATTCTTCGAACGAGTCTTCGTCCAGGAGCAGTTCAATGCGTTCCCGCGCGCTCAGCTTCCCCTTGCCGTGCTGCGCCTCAATCCGACGCTGACCTCCGCCAAGGCGTGCCGCCGCGCGCTTTTCGTCGAGTTGCTGAATGATTTCGTACATCCAGGCCGATCCCTTTTTTTGCAAATCCTGCGTCTCTGATGCTTTCCTTTATTCGCAAGTTGCGCCACCTTCAATGGGTAAAGGTAAAAAAAGGGGCGGGTCTGCAAAGCCCTTCGCAGCCACAGGAGGCAAAATGGCGAATGCTGCAAAGGACGGTGCCGCGAGCCGCAAGAAGCTTTTCGTCGGCCACAAGCTGCGCCGCCTTCGCGAACAGCGCGACATGACCCAGGCGGCGATGGCGCGGTTGCTGGATCTGTCGCCCAGCTACCTCAACCAGCTTGAAGGCAATCAGCGGCCGTTGACCGTCACCGTGCTGCTGCGCATCGCCCAGATCCTGCAAATCGATGTCGCCACCTTGGCCGAGGACGAAGAGGCACGCCTGATCTCTGACCTGCGCGAAGTGGTGTCCGACCCCCTGTTCGTCGGCGAGCCACCGACCCTGACCGAACTGCGGGCTGCGGCGACCAGCGCCTCGACCGTGGCGCACCGCATGCTGTCGCTGTATCAGGCCTATCAGCAATTGAACGAGCGCCTGCAATCCATGGCCGATCGCCTGAGCATCGAGCAGGACGACCAGACCGGCGCCGCGCATTTCCCCTACGAGGAGGTGCGGGACTATTTCTACTACTGCAACAACTACTTCGGCCCCCTGGACGAAGCCGCCGAGGCCCTCGCCGCCCACGCCGACCTGCAAATCGGTGACATGCAGCCGGGCCTTGCCCGCCACCTGAAGGACCATCACGACGTCCGGGTGGTGCTGGAGAACAGCCAGTCCGACCTGATGCGGCGGTTTGATCCGGCCACCCGCACGCTCTACTTGGGCGCGCCGCTCGACCCAGCCAGCCGCAGCTTTCACATGGCCCACCAGATCGCCCAACTGGCCCACGCAGACCTCATCGAGGACATGATCGCCGCCGCCACCCTCAGCACCGAGGACGCCAAGGCAATCTGCCGCGTGGGCCTTGCCAACTATTTCGCCGGCGCGTTGCTGATGCCCTATGGCGCCTTTGCCCGCGAGGCCCGCGAAACCCGCCACGATATCGAGGTCCTGGCCGGGCGCTTCGGCACCAGCTTCGAACAAGTCTGCCACCGCCTGAGCACCTTGCAACGCCCCGGCCACCCGGGCGTGCCGTTCTATTTCATGCGCATCGACCAAGCGGGCAACATCACCAAGCGCCACAGCGCCACCCGCCTGCACTTCGCGCGGTTCGGCGGCACCTGCCCCAAGTGGAACATCCACGAGGCCTTTGCCCGGCCCGGCAAGATCCTCACCCAGCTTGCCACCATGCCCGACGGCGCGACCTTTGTGTGCATCGCCTACGCGGTAATCAAAGGCGGCGGCGGCTACCTGCGCCCGACCCGCCAGTTCGCGGTCGGGCTAGGATGTGAGGTCAGCCATGCGCACGACCTGGTTTATTCGGCGGGCCTCGACCTCGACAACCTGTCCACCGCCGAGCCGGTGGGCGTCAACTGCCGCATCTGCGAGCGCACCGATTGCCAGCAGAGGGCCTTTCCGCCGATCGGCAGCAAGGTTACGGTAGACCCCAACGACCGCCGACTGGCACCTTATCTATTCGCGTGACAGTCTTTGAGTGGACTTCTATGGTCCAATGGCCTGCCAATCCGGGAGATCATCATGCTTAAGACCGCTGCCCTCGCCTTCGCCGCCTTGTGCACCTTCGCCGCCCCAGCGCTGGCCGAACAGGCCGCCAAGCCGCCGATGACCGTGTACAAGTCGCCGTCCTGCGGATGCTGCGGCGGATGGATCGATCATATGCGCGCCGCTGGATACCAGATCGAGGCCAAGGACACCGACGCCATGAACACGGTCAAGGAGTTGATGGGCGTTCCGGTCGACATGGCGTCCTGCCACACCGCAACCATCGACGGCTACCTGATCGAAGGCCACGTCCCGGCCGACGCCGTGGACAAACTTCTGGCCGAACGCCCCAAGGCCACCGGCCTTGCCGTGCCGGGCATGCCGATCGGCTCCCCCGGCATGGAGGCCGCAAACGGGCAGACCGAGCCTTACACCGCCATGCTGTTCAACCGCGACGGCACGGCCCGTCCGTTCGTGGAGTATGGGCAGTAGTCCCGGTCGTTAAAGTGAAGCGGGGAATCACAGAGGGCACAGAGGCAGGCACAGAGATCACAGAGAGTGCGGGGCCACTGCGCCGCAGGCGATAAATCCTCTAGTGGGCTTTGATGCGCTGCGCGCGACTGTCTGCATCGAAACCTCTGTGACTCCTCTGTGTTCTCTGTGTTTATCCCTTCACTTCCCCGCCCCCACGACGGCGGTTCACGTTAGAGAAACAGCCCTAAGCGACCCGCACTTCCTCAAGGAACCGCTGAACCTCCGCCCGCAGGTCGGTTGCGCCCTTGGACAGACCGTCGGCGGCATCGAGCACCTGCCCTGCGGCGCTTCCAGCCTCCGCCGCCGATCCGGTGACTTCGCCGATATGCGCGTTGACGTCCTGGGTGCCGTTGGCGGCCTGTTCGATATTCCGGGCTATTTCGCCGGTGGCGGCATTCTGCTCCTCGACCGCGCCAGAGATGGACGTTGCGATCCCCTCCAGTTCCCCAATAACGCTGCCGATGCGGCCGATGGCCTCGACGGCTTGCCGGGTTTCTTCCTGAACCGCGCCAATCTGCTGAGAGATTTCTTCGGTCGCACGCGCGGTCTGGCTGGCGAGGTTCTTGACCTCGTTGGCGACCACTGCAAAGCCCTTTCCAGCGTCCCCGGCCCGCGCCGCCTCGATGGTGGCGTTCAGGGCCAACAGGTTGGTTTGGCTCGCAATGTCGGTAATCAACTGCACCACCTCGCCAATACGGCGGGCCGCATCGGCCAGACCCTGTACCTGGGAGTTTGTCTGCTCGACCTCGCGCACCGCCTGGGCAGCGATGTCAGACGACCGGACCACTTGCCGGCTGATCTCACGGATGGAGCCGCTGAGCTGTTCTGCAGCCGCCGCGACGGTTTGGACATTGGCAGCGGCTTCCTCGGATGCGGCGGCCACGGCGGTGGCCCGCTCGCTGGTCTGGTCCGCAATGGCGGTCATTGTCCGCGCAGTGGACTGCATCTGGTTGGCAGCGGCCGAAACGCCATCAACCACGCCACCGACGCTACCTTCGAAGTCGTCAGCCAGGCGCCGCATCAGGGCTTTCTTTTCAGCCTCGGCGCGCGCGGCCATTTCCTTTTGTTCGTCCTCCAATTCCCTGGCGTGCAGGGCGCTTTGCTTGAACACCTCCACGGCGGCCGACATCGCGCCGATCTCATCGCCACGGTCACGGGCCGGCACCTGCACGTCCAGGTCGCCCTGAGCCAACCGTCCCATGACGGCGGTCATGGCGCGCACCGGGACCGCAATGCTGCGCGTAATCAGAAGGCCCAGAAAGGCTGCGGCGACTAACGCAACCAAGGCACCGCCAATGGTAACGGCAATCGTCGTGCCGAACGCCGCCTCCTGTGCAATCAGACGGTCCTCAAGCAGCTTCGTGTCGGATGCCCGAATGGCGGCGACGGCATCCAAAAACTTTAGCGCGGCGGCATCGCCTGCCCCGGAAACTGCCAGCGCACGGGCATGCTGGATGGTGTCGGGATGCTTCATCAACGAAATCTGAGGCTCTGCCGCCTCACGACGCCAAAGGGCAACCTGCTCGTTCATTTCGGCCAGTTGCGCTTCCACCGCCGCCATGCCGCGCGCCAATTCCCGCGCCTGCGTCATGGACGCCTCAAAGGTCTTGTGCCCTTCCTCGTACTGGACGAGCACGGCAGGGTCGCCGCTGGTCAGGTAACTCAGCACGCTGCGCTGCTGGATAAGGAAGCCTCGGGTCATTTCGGCAACCGTGCCCAGACCGCGAAAGGACGTGGTGGTGCGTTGGTTCTCGCTGCGGGCGAAGTCGATCTTCGCATAGGTCACTGCGGCGGTGGCGGCAAACACCAGGATCAGAAAGACGAAGGCCGCGACAATACGGGTTCCAATGGTCATCGAGCGCATGGCAACGCCTCCCCTACAGGACTTCGCCGTTGCGGCGGGCAAGTTCGGTCAGATTGACCTCGACTGTTGCGGCGCCGATGGCCGCACCAGTGTCGGGGTCGGCGATTGCCAAGTTCACCTGGACCCGCCACGTTCCGGTTTCGTCATCTTGTTCGGGGTCGTCGATGAAGACGGCGTCGGGGCCGACCAGATAGGTCTTTTGCCACTTCGCTTCATCACCCTGCCAATAATCCGACGTCACGGCGCTTTGGCCAACATTCAGCCCTACGACATCCATGACGAAGATCTCGGTGTACAGTCCATCGGAGTCCGCCTGAAGCCGCGTCAGGTAGGCCGACAAAGGATTGCCGAAAAGCTGCGCTACCAGAGGTTGCTCGGCAACCTTCAGCTCACCCCGCCACTGCTTGTCCAGCGCGGTAATGCGATCCTGAGTGAGGTCTTTGTGCCGTACGTTCTGTGCTTTCAGCAGCAACAGCGCCACCGGCGACCGCAATGACTTGCGCATCTCCTCAACCATGGCAGGTTTGATATAGTCGGTGGCGTTGGGCTGGGCCTGCGCCGGGACACCTGCAGTACTGAGGAGCGCGATCAGCGCCGCGCCCGCAATCTTGATGAACTTTGTCATCATCCCCCCCTTTAGAGTTCTTTTGATTGCAGAATACCATAAGGCACCACAACCGCCCTCTCCATTGCGAACAAGTCCATATACCAATTCACCGAATGCCTGAGAAACAAAGGCCGTAGTAACTGGGTTTCCCATCTAGACCTTCACCCCCCGCGACGGGAGTAAAGCATGAAGCATCTTGCTTATGCATTGAGCCTATTGGCCCTGTCCGCAGCACCTGTGGGCGCCACACCCTCTCAAGTAGAGAGTTCTTTCGGCCCGATTGCTGTTGAAGTGGTGGCAAAAGGTCTGGTCCATCCGTGGGGGCTGGCGTTCATGCCCGATGGCCGCATGCTGGTGACGGAGCGGCCCGGCCGGTTGCGCGTCATCGACGCCAATGGCACCCTGTCGCCGCCCCTCGGCGGCACGCCAACCGTGTTTGCCGAAAACCAGGGCGGGCTGCTTGATGTCGCGCTGCATCCCGATTTCGCGGAAAACCAACTGGTCTATCTGTCGTTCGCCGAACCGGGAGACGGCGGGGCGTCAACGGCGGTGGCGCGCGGACGCCTGGAGGACGGCGCCCTCAAGGATACGGAAGTCATCTTCAGCCAGCGGCCCAAGGTAAAGGGCGGCAAGCATTTCGGGTCGCGGCTGGTGTTCGCACGCGACGGCACACTGTTCGTGACCACGGGGGATCGGGGCAAAGGCGACCCGGCGCAGGACCCGACCAACCATATCGGCACGCTGATCCGCATCAACGATGACGGCAGCGTTCCGCCAGACAATCCCTTTGTCGGGACGAATGACGGACTGCCCGAGATTTGGTCCTATGGCCATCGCAATGCCCAAGGGGCGGCCCTTCATCCCGAAACCGGAGAACTCTGGCTCAACGAGCACGGGCCGCGCGGCGGCGATGAAATCAACGTTCCCGAAAAAGGCCGCAACTACGGCTGGCCCGTGGTCAGTTGGGGCCGGCATTACTCCGGCTGGCCCATCCCCGACCCGCCGACCCGCCCCGATCTTGCGGGGTCCATCTACCAATGGACTCCGGTAATTGCGGTGTCAGGCATGGATTTCTA
>JBAYSM010000200.1:0-6367 GCA_041676205.1 Rhodospirillaceae bacterium
CCGGCCGATTCACTGGATTGCGCGATCATGGAGCGCACGGGCCGGTCCGCCGTCGTGCCGGTGTCAATGGGATGGAGCGACGTCGGCGCGTGGTCAGCCCTGTGGGATTTGGGAGATAAGGATACCAGCGGGAACGTGGTGCGCGGCGATGTTCTGGTGGACGATGTGCGCAACTCCTACGTCCGCAGTGAAGATGGCCGTCTGACCGCCCTGTTGGGACTGGACGACGTGGTCGTTGTGGTGGCGGATGACGCTGTGCTGGTGGCGGCCCGCGACCGCGTGCAGGACATCAAGGGCATCGTGGAGCGCATCAGGGCCGCCGGACGGAGCGAACATCACGTCCATTCCACCGTCTACCGGCCTTGGGGCAGCTTCCGGTCGGTCGATCAAGGGCAACGCTTTCAGGTCAAACAGATCACCGTTAATGCAGGTGCCAAACTGAGCCTGCAGATGCACCACCATCGGGCCGAACATTGGATCGTGGTGGAGGGCACGGCGCGGGTGACGCGCGGCGGGGAAACCTTCCTGCTGCACGAAAACCAGTCTGCCTATATACCCATCGGCGAAGTCCATCGCCTGGAGAACCCCGGCAAGGTGCCGCTGCGCCTGATCGAAGTGCAGTCCGGCGGGTATCTGGGAGAGGACGACATTGTGCGGCTGGAGGATGACTTCGGTCGCCTCAGAGGGGGGAAAGCTGAATGACCAAACGTGCCCTCATTACCGGCGTAACAGGCCAAGACGGTGCCTATTTGTCGGAGCTTCTGCTGGAGAAGGGCTATATGGTCCACGGCGTAAAGAGGCGCAGTTCGTCTTTCAACACCGCGCGAGTGGACCACCTCTACACGGATCCGCATGAAGGTGAGCAACGCTTTCACCTGCACTACGGCGACCTGACCGATGCCACCAACCTCATCCGCTTGGTGCAAGAGGTGCAGCCGGACGAGATTTACAATCTGGCTGCCCAGAGCCACGTGCAAGTGTCCTTCGAGACGCCGGAATACACCGCCAACGCCGATGCCTTGGGCACCCTGCGTTTGCTTGAAGCCATCCGCATTCTGAAACTGGAGGACCGCACGCGGTTCTATCAGGCCTCGACGTCCGAGCTTTACGGCAAGGTCCAGGAAACGCCGCAGTCTGAAACCACGCCGTTCTATCCGCGCAGCCCCTATGCTGCGGCCAAGATCTACGCGTACTGGATCACGGTGAACTACCGTGAAGCCTATGGCATGTACGCCGCCAACGGTATCCTGTTCAACCACGAAAGCCCCATTCGGGGTGAGACCTTCGTCACCCGCAAAATTACCCGTGCCGTGGCGGCGATCGAACACGGGAAGCAACAGCGGCTGTACTTGGGCAACCTGGACGCCAAGCGCGACTGGGGACATGCGCGTGACTACGTGGAAGGCATGTGGCGCATCCTCCAGCAGGACACCCCCGACGACTTCGTGCTGGCCACTGGTGAAACCCACGCGGTGCGCGAATTCGTGGAGTTGGCCTTCGCCGAGGTTGGCCGCACCATCGCATGGACCGGGGCGGGGGTTGAGGAAAAGGGTATCGATACAGCCACCGGCCAAGTCCTGGTGGAGATTGATCCGCGCTATTTCCGCCCTACAGAGGTCGATCTGCTGCTGGGCGACGCGACCAAGGCACGGCAAAAGTTAGGCTGGACCCACACCACGCCCTTCAAGCAACTGGTGGCCGAGATGGTAGCCGCCGACCTGAAACTGGTGGCCAGCGAGACGGAGCGTTGCAGTCATGGCGACTGACTTCTCATTGACCGGCAAGCGTGTGTGGGTGGCCGGGCACCGGGGCATGGTCGGTTCGGCTATCGTACGGCGGCTGGCGCGCGAGAACTGCACTGTCCTGACCGTCGAGCGCGAGGCCGTCGATCTCACCCGCCAAGCCGAGGTCGAGGCGTGGATGGCCGCCGAGCGTCCGCAAGCGGTGTTCCTGGCCGCCGCGCGGGTCGGGGGCATCCACGCCAATGATACCTACCCTGCCGACTTCCTGTACGACAACCTCGCCATCGAAACCAATGTCATCCATGCCGCCCACCGCCTGGGTGTCGAGAAGTTGCTGCTCCTGGGGTCGAGTTGCATCTACCCCCGCGAAGCCCCGCAGCCGATGACCGAAGACATGCTGCTCACCGGCCCTCTGGAGCCGACAAACCAGTGGTACGCCATCGCTAAAATCGCCGGTATCAAGCTGTGCCAAGCGTATCGGCGCCAGTACGGGGTGGACTTCATCTCGGCGATGCCGACCAACCTGTACGGCCCCGGAGACAACTTCCATCCAGAGAACAGCCACGTCCCGGCAGCCCTGCTGCGGCGATTCCACGACGCCAAGCGGAATGGTCATCAGGACGTCACCGTATGGGGCACTGGGGCGCCACGTCGCGATTTCATGCATGTGGATGATCTCGCTGATGGCTGCGTTTTTCTAATGCGTCACTACGCGGGCGAAACTCCGGTCAATGTGGGGACTGGCATTGATTTGCCGATTTCACAATTCGCTGCGGCAATTGCGCAGGTGGTGGGATTTACTGGCACCATCCTCCACGATCATTCTCGTCCCGATGGGGCGCCGCGTAAGGTGATGGACATATCGGTCTTGACCGGGATGGGGTGGAAGGCCTCCATCCCCCTGGAATCAGGCCTGCGCTCTTATTACGCCTGGTTCCTCGAAAATAGTGATGGGCTTCGCAAATGACTTCCACCCAGAACCAGCCAGAGCGCGTTTGCGGACGCTACACTGTCTATCCCGACATCACGGGATTGCGTTTGGACGCCGGTGGCCTGCGCACCAAGGGCCTGGTCAAGCAGGGTGCTCCCGGCCGCCCTCTGGTGAGCGTGGTAACGCCGGTTTTTAACTGCGCCGAAGCTCTTGAGCGCTGCCTCGCCTCGGTCGGCGGTCAGACCTACGCCAATGTCGAACACATCGTGGTGGACGGCGGAAGTACCGATGGGTCGCTTGATATTCTGAGGTCCCGCGCCGACAGGTTGGACTACTTCGTCTCGGAACCCGATGGCGGCATCTATCCGGCCATGAACAAGGGGCTGGAACTCGCCAAGGGGGATTTCGTCTGCATTCTGAATGCGGATGATTACTACGGCCCGGATTTCGTGGCGCAGATGGTGGCGGCGCAGCCCGATGACACTTCGGTTGGATATGGCGATCCCTTCGTCGATGGTGTCCGGTATGAAGCCGACCTGACCATCGCGGCCTTTCTGACCCTGTTCTACGTCAACCACTCGACCTTCCTGGTGCCGAGAAAGATTTACGATCTGGTCGGCCCCTATGACGAAACCTTCAAATTGGTCAGCGACGCGTTCTGGATCTGGCGCGCACTGACGATGGGCGTTCCGTTCCACAAGGTCCCCGACTGTCAGTTCTATTTCCACACCGGCGGCGCCTCTACCAGCGACACGCCGAAGAAGTGGGCCTTTAATCTCAGTGAGAGAGGCAACTCGATCCGACGGGTATGGCCGTTCCTGTCGTGGTCGGAGTCTCATGCTCTGTCCCGGATACGCTGGGACAAGCGGCTGTTGCCGGTGATCGTCGAGATCCTTGAGCGCCATCATTCAAAATCCCCGTTGCTCGGTGAGGCCGTGGCGGAGATTCTCAGGGTCTGCCTGCGGCGCTACTGGACCTTTGAACGCCAGGGGGAGGGCGCTGAGGCGTTGCTGACGGCCGTCCGAAAGCTGTGCGACCTGTTGAACCTGCCAGCCGATGCAGTGCGCGTCGTTCCCTCCGGCACGACGGACGGCGACGAGGGGGCCACCGCCACGCCGCAACAGCCGGTATGGCCCTACGTCATGCTTTCCCAGACGCAAAACCTTAACCTCTGGGAGCGGGTGGATGGCATTGAACCCGAGCGCGTCCTGCTGGCCCGGCGCTTGTTCGACATCATGCTGGTCAATCTTGAGTGGAGCACCGGGATATCGCGGTGTCCGATCGAGGAGCTTCTGCGCCGCACGGGGGCGGTGGAGAAAGACATTCTGGCCGCGCTGGAGGTCCTGCGAGATCTGGCGGCGATCGAGGACTGTAATCGTGCCGCAGCCGCGGAAGGCATCTATCGGCTCAATCCGCGTTTGGTGTGGCAAGGCAACATCGACGAGCGCCCTGCGGTCGTTCAGGCTTTTCGCGCTCATACGCCCCAGGCTGCCGCCGCAGCACGAGGCCACGGGGTAGGGCACGGGTCAACGAGGCAGCCGACCGAGGTGGGTTGACCCGCGACGGGAGGTGCATTTCAGCCCGCTCCGTCAAGACGATGTAGGTGATCCCGTCATGAAGATATCTCATGTTTCATACCACGATATTTCTGGCGGAGCGGCGCTGGCTGCGTACCGGCTTCACGCCGGCCTGAACAGTATTGGTTTGTGTTCAACCATGGTCGTGCGCAAAAAGACCAGTCTCGACGAGACGGTCCTCACCATTGCCGCTGACCAGCCCGAAGATATCGAGCACGCCGAAGTGGTGCGCCAGACCTACTTGGCGGAAGCGGCTGGACTGCCCGTATTCTCCCAGGGCGGTTTCGTTCCTTTTCATACCGAGCGATCCCCGGTGGGGCGCGCCTTGGACCGCCAGCTTGCGGGCTATGACGTGGTCAACCTCCACTGGGTCAGGGCTGTGCTGGACTGGCAGACCTTCTTCCCGTCGCGCCCCTCGTCGCAGGTCGTCGTGTGGACCCTGCACGACATGCACCCATTCACCGGCGGCTGCCACTACGGCGCCGGGTGCGGGGGCTACACGGCGGCGTGCGGGGCCTGCCCGGTCCTTGAGTCAGGGGAGGCGGAAGACCTGTCAACGCAGGTCCAACGCCGCAAGATCAGCGCTTTGCGCCTGTTCACGGGCCGCCGCCTGCACATCGTCAGCCCCAGCCGCTGGCTGGCCGACCAGGCGGCCGCCAGCACTGTGTTTCAGGGTCTTCCCATAACGGTCATCCCCTATTCGCTCGACACCACCCTGTTTCGGCCGCGCGATCGGGCAGCCAAGCGGAAGGCCCTGGGCATCGGCGCGCAAACACGGGTCATCTTCTTTGTCGCCCACTCGGTGACGGACGTGCGCAAGGGCTTGGATGTCATTGACGATGCGCTGTGCCGCCTTGGACCGCGGGAGGACGTCCTTGTCCTTATCGCCGGCGAGGGCCACTTCGGGTTCCGCTCCGCTTGGCCGACCCGCCACCTCGGCCCGATCGCCAGCGCCGACGATCTGGCGGAACTCTACTCCGCCGCCGATCTGACCGTGGTTCCCAGCCGCGAGGATAACCTGCCCAACACGGTCCTAGAATCCCTTGCCTGCGGCACAGCGGTTCTGGGCAGCCGGATCGGCGGCATTCCCGATATGATCAGCGAGGGCGACAATGGTTTGCTTGCGCCGGTCGCTGATGGCGAGGCCTGGGCCGCCGCACTCGGCCAAGCCCTGACCTCGCGCGAGGAGTTGGCCGCGATGGGCCGACGCGCCCGGCTCCGGGCAGACCGGGACCATGCGCTCGACGTCCAGCCCCGGCGTTATCGGGACTTGTACGAACGCCTTCTGGAGCCGACAGCAGTGGGGTGAATCACGGCACCGCTTCGCCCTTTCCGGCCTGTCCGACCCACCGCTATATCTTTACCGTCTTTTGTTGGCGATGATCTGCCGCGGAGAACTTTGCAATGACGGCCATCATGATCACCGGCGGCGCCGGCTACATAGGCAGCCACGTGTGCAAGGCTGTGGCCGCTGCGGGCTACACGCCTGTCACGTTTGACGACTTGTCGCGCGGCCATGCCGAGGCCGTGCGCTGGGGACCACTGGTGGTGGGGAATATCAGCGACGGCACGGCGCTCGACGACGCGTTCCGCAATCATCAAATTGCGGGGATCATTCACCTTGCCGCTTTTGCGTATGTCGGAGAGTCGGTCAGTAATCCCGGACTTTATTACCGCAACAATGTCTGCGGTACGCTGAGTCTGATGGAAGCGGCGCATCGGGCGGGTGGGTTGCCGATGGTCTTTTCCAGCACCTGCGCGACCTATGGCATCCCTCATCGTGTTCCGATAGATGAATCCATGCCGCAGAACCCGATCAATCCGTACGGCCGCACCAAGCTCCACATCGAACAGATGCTTGCCGACTTCGAGACGGCCCACCAGCAGCGGTGGACCGCGCTCCGCTACTTCAACGCCGCTGGCGCCGACCCCGATGGCGAAACCGGAGAAGTGCACGACCCCGAACCCCACGTCATCCCGCTGGCCATAGCGGCCGCCGTCAGCGGGGGCTCAATGGGAGTGTTCGGAACCGATTACCCGACGCCCGACGGAACGGCGGTGCGCGACTACATCCATGTCAGCGACCTTGCCGCCGCGCACGTTCTGGCGCTGAAGCG
>JBAYSM010000201.1:0-6307 GCA_041676205.1 Rhodospirillaceae bacterium
GACCGCGCCCTCGCCGCTGTGTTCGACCTGTTGGGAGCCGAGGACGGCGGTGGCGGCCAAGTCCTCGTTGATGGCAGGCTGGAAGCGCACGCTGGCGGCGTCCAGATGCTTGGCCGCCTGCCACAGGGCTTGGTCGTACCCCCCCAGCGGGCTGCCGCGATAGCCGGAGATAAAGCCCGCCGTGTTCAGCCCCGCTGCCCGGTCGCGGGCCGCCTGCATTAGCGGCAATCGGACCAGTGCCTGCGTACCGGTAAGGTATATGCGCCCGACATCTCGGGAATAGCAATCGTCCAGCCGATAGGTGGCGTCAAAGGCAGTCATGAGATCCTCCCGGAACCTGAATAGCGCAGCGTAAGCGTGCGTCAGATCAGGGTGCGAATAAGTCTCATTTTGGCATTCATTCCAGGAAATAGGCTTTCCCACAGCCTCCTATTTCGGAGTATTTTAGGCAGGTTCTTGCTGTTTCCCCGGACCTTCGGAAAGGTTCTGCCATGCGCATTCCACTCGACCCGTCCGAGCGCCGCATCCTGTCCGTGCTTCAGGGAAACGCGCGGCTGACAAATCAGGATTTGGCCGACCAAATTGGTCTGTCTCCCTCGCCGTGCTGGCGGCGGGTCCGCAGCCTGGAGGAACGGGGCGTCATTCGCGGCTATGTCACGCTGCTGGACCCCGGCAAGGTGGGCATCGGGGAAAGCGTGTTCTGCAACGTCACGCTGGAACGCCACAGCGAAGGCGCCGTCGACCGCTTTGAGCAGGAGGTCATGCGCCACCCCGAGATCCTGGAGTGCTACGCCATGACCGGGGACGCCGACTACCTGCTGAGGGTGGTGGTGGACGAAGTGCGGTCCTATGACCGCTTCCTTCACGACTTCATCTTCCGCCTGCCAGGAGTGGCGCATGTGCGCAGCCACTTCGCGCTGCGGGCGGTCAAATACGATACCGCACTGCCGCTGGAGCAGTTCGACCAACCCTGACCATTACCCCCATTTCGCCATGCTACCGATGGCGATGGAGACCAATAGGGCGATGAGGGCCAGGCCTCCCATGATAGCCATGGCAATCTTGTCGCGGTCCACTGAGGTCATCCTTCGCACGTTGAGACAGTGTCGCAACCAGTCTATGCACCGCGTTGCCAATAGGGAAGAAAATCCGGGTCGCGAGTCGATTCGCGTTGTCTTTTGGTGACTGCCGGAACCTTTGGGCCTTAGCGACTGATAAATCAATCCACCGAGCACGTCGGTACTGCGCCGCGTAATGGCGCATAAATCCAGCATTTTACGTACTTATGCGCCCTACGCAGAGCGCCCCGCGAAAAATGCCGTTGTGCCCTGCCCCGCTCCTGCCAATATCCGCCGCCAGTGTGGACGGAGACACCTGTCTCCTTCGGTTTTTCGGGACCAACCAAACCATGATGAATAAATACCGTGGCCTTGCTCTGGGTGCGCTCGTCCTGGGCGTCTCATTTGCCGCGACGCTGTCCCCGGCCATGGCCGCCGACTCTCCCTATGCCAACGACAAGGCAAAGGCCGAGCAGGTCATTGCACCGACCCGTCCCGCCCCTACCCAAGCTCCGGCTGCCGCCACGCCTGCTCCGGCCCGCCCTGCGGCGGCACCGGCGCGGCCTGCCGCGGCCGCGGCCGCAGCCATTCCCGCCGTCCCGGCTCCCAAGGCTTTGCCGCCCGATCTGGCCGGTGAGTGCGCCTGGACCGGCAAGCGCGTGGTCAGCCTGCTGGCCCGTGACGACGTGGATACCGCCAAGCGGTTCCTGGAATTCTACACGCTGTTCAACTGCCGTCAGGCCCACCTCGGTCCCGTGGTGCGGTGCGTGATCATGGAAAGCAGCAACTCTCCCCCCGAAGAAGCCGCAGCGGCGCGTGTTGACCGCTGCTGGTCCTCCACCAGCTTGTAAAGACGCTGCCACTGCCATGCCGCCGGCTCCGCCAGGGTACTCCCTGGCGGCCGTTTGCCGTGCGGAGCAAACTGGATCGTGCGCCGCAAAATCGCCTTATCCGTGTTTTATGCTCTCGTGCAATTTGACGGCTTTTAAGGGGTTCTCTGCATCATGCGTGGCAGTGTCGTAGCGATTTTGCTTGCCGTCATGGTCGCTGCGGCGGCTCATACGGGCGTTTGGCAGCTTGCCGGCGTGACGGTCACGCCGCCGGACGTGGACGGCGCCATCAACTCGCTGTCGTTCAGCCCCTTCGGCCCTGGCGAGGATGCCGAGGCCGGCGGCGCCGTGAGTGCGGAACGCATCAACCGCGACCTTGACGTCCTTGCCGACGTCACCTCGACGGTGCGTATCTATTCCACCACCCAGGGCCTGGATCAGGTTCCGGCAATCGCCCGCGACCACGGCCTGTACGTGACCGTCGGGGCGTGGGTAGACAAGGACACCAAGCGGACCGCCGAGGAAATCGAGCGGGCCGTCACCATGGCCCGCGAAAACTTCAACGTCCGCGCGGTCTACGTCGGCAACGAAGCCGTGATGCGTGAAGACATCACGCCCGAGGACCTTGCCGTTCTCATCCGTCAGGTCAAGCGCCGCGTCTCGGTACCGGTCACTACGGGTGAAGTCTGGCATGTCTGGATGGAACACCCCGAACTGGTGCGCGAGGTCGATTACATCGCCGCGCACATTCTGCCGTACTGGGAAGAAGTCTCCGCGACCGAGGTCATCAAGGCAACCTTCGAACGCTATGACCTGCTGCGCCGCACCTACCCCGGCAAGAAGGTGGTCATCGCCGAATTCGGGTGGCCCAGCCAGGGCTACAATAACGGCGCGGCCGAGCCCGGCGCCGCCCGGCAGGCCGACGTTCTGCGGGAGTTCGTGCGCGAAGCCCGCCACCGCGGCGTCGATTACAACATCATTGAAGCCTTCGACCAGCCGTGGAAGGTCAACGAAGGGTCCGTCGGTGCGTACTGGGGGCTGTTCGACGCCGAGCGTAACCTGAAGTTCATGCTCGAAGGCCCGGTCGAGGTCCATTACCGCCCGATTGCCGCCGGCGCATTGGCGCTTGGTGCTTTGCTGACCTGGGTCGGCCTGCGCCGTCGCAAGCCAACGGTCGCCCACGCCATTCTCTATGGTCTTGCTGCCAACGGCTTTTCCGCCGGTATCGCGCTGGCTGCGGCCTACCCGTTCAGCAACTATATCAACTTCGGCACTGCCCTGATGTGGGGGTCCGGCCTGATCATGGTCGTGCCGCTGGCCATTATGACCCTGGTCAAGGTCAACGAAATCGGTGAAGTCCTTTTGGGCCGCAAGCCGCAGAGACTGATCCGCGTCGGGGCCGATGCGCCTGAGCGGCCGGCGGACCGCCCATGGCCGCTCGTGTCCGTGCATATACCGGCCTATAAAGAGCCGCCGGCGATGCTAAACCACACTCTCGATACGGTGGCCGACCTGGACTACCCGTGCTTCGAGGCGCTGGTCATCATCAACAACACGCCCGAGGAAGAATACTGGAAGCCCGTCGCCGAACACATCGAGGCGCTGAACGCGCGCCTGGGCAAGTCGGTGTTCAAGTTCGTGTTCATCCCCAAGGTGGCGGGCTTCAAGGCCGGTGCCATGAACGAGGCGCTGGCCCATATGGACCCGGCGGCCGAAATCATTGCGCTGATCGACGCCGACTATGCCGTGGACCGGGCGTGGCTGCGCGACCTGATCCCGGCATTCGACGATGCCACCGTCGCCTTGGTGCAGGCCCCGCAGGATCACCGCGACGGGTACGAGACTCCGCTCAAGACCATGATGAACTGGGAATATGCCGGGTTCTTCGACATCGGCATGGTCCAGCGCAACGAAGACAACGCCATCGTCGCCCACGGCACCATGCTGATGCTGCGCCGCTCTGCGTTCGAGGCGGTCGGCGGGTGGTCCAGCGACACCATCGTCGAGGACACCGAGCTTGGCCTGCGCCTGTTCGAGGCCGGATGGAACGCCCGCTACACCAACCGCCGCTATGGCTGGGGCCTGCTGCCCGACACCTTCAAGGCATTCAAGACGCAGCGCCACCGCTGGGCTTACGGCGCCGTGCAGATCATCAAGAAGCATGCCCGCCACATGCTGCCCTCGGCCAAGGGCCTGACTTCCCGCCAAAAGGAGCAGTTCGTGGCCGGGTGGACGTTCTGGCTGTCCGATGCCCTTGGCGTCGCGGTGGCCGTGATGAACCTGATTTGGGTGCCGGTCATCGTGCTGTTCGGCATGACCCTGCCCATGATGGCCCTGACCATTCCGATCCTGACAGCTTTCGTGGTCAACGTCCTGCACTGCGTGCTGCTGTACCGCAAGCGGGTGGGCGCCGCCCTGCCCCAGATCCTGGGTGCCGCGCTGGCCGCGATGAGCCTCCAGTTGACCGTCGGACAGGCTGTGCTGGCTGGGCTAATCAAGGACTCCCTGCCGTTCGCCCGCACCGAAAAGGGCGGCAATGCCGCCAAGCGCAAGAAGGGCGAGCAAAGCCCGGTTCTATGGGAAACCGTGCTTGGCCTGCTGCTACTGGTCAGCGCCGCCACCCTGGCCGCCACCAACAGTGCGCGGATCACGGAGCAGGACCTGTTTGCCGCCACCATCGCGGTACAGGCCATACCGTTCCTGTCGGCAATCGCCATGCGCGGCATCGAGAACAAGCAAGCGTCGTCCCCGATGCTCGCCCGCCTCGGCCGCATTCTGTCGCGTCGCACAGCCACGGCGCCGGTTGCCCCCGTCACGCCCGACATTTCGTGAGCGAGGAGGTTAAGACGTGGCCGCTTCCTTCCTTCCCGTCCTGACCGTGGGGTTGGGGCTCGCTGCATTCGTGATGGCCGGGCGACCGGCCATCGCGGCCGTCAATTGCGAAACGGCGGTCGAGAGCGCAGACCTTCTGACCTGCGCGCAGATTGATCTTGAGGCCGCCGAAAAGCGGATCGCCGCGCTGGAACGCAAGACGATCGGTTCGTTGCGCCCCAATGGCCATGGCGTGTTCAGCAAGGCTCAGGAAACATGGAGGGCATGGCGCGACGCGGAATGCGCTTGGAATGCCTATGACATAGACACCGGCAACAGCGACGCCTTGATCCTGGCGACATGCCGGGCGGACATGACACTGACCCGGACCGATGAGTTGGAAAGCGCCCTCGAAATCATCCACTGAGGACACTGCGACCAACGCTTCGACGGGTATTTCAGTCCAGCACGGGGCGGACCGCCTTGGCGTCCCAGCGCCATGTCGCGTTGTCGGCACTGATGCGGATGCCGCCGACCCACCGATCACGCGGGCCGCATGTCATCCAGTCCATGCGCCCGGCAAGCAGCGCCCGGCCGGTCGTCGTCAAGGCGATACGCCGCTCGAAGGGGCCGCCGGTTGGTGGACTGTCGGGCGTAATGGCAACAGCGGGATCGGACGCTTCGAGCAGGCGGCGCACGATGGGAAGAACCATCAGATCGCCTAGGTAAGGCAGCGGTTCAGCCGCCTCGTAACGCCGAAACAACACTTCCACCGAGGCCGGACCGGCTTCCAACGCCTGAAGCAACAGGCGCTCGGTCATGCTCAGGCCATCCCGGCTCCATGGCAGTTCCGCAAGATGTCGAACCAATGCCGGGGTCATCAACGGTAGGGCCTGCGTCCCCCCGCACGCAATGACATGCAGCGGCATCGGCGTGATCGCGCGCAGTGCCCGCCATACCCTCTGCCCCAGAGAAACCTGCCCCGGCGCCACCGGACGACGCCGCACCCACAAGGCACGCAGGTCTGCCGGCCCCAGTTGCCCCAGCCCCCGAAAGGGAACGATGCCTGGGAAACGGTCGATACAGATCAGTTCCAACGTCGGCTTGGCTGCTACGAAGCGGGCCAGAACGCGGGCCAGCAACAGTTGGTCATAGGTGTCGTGCTCAAACCACAGGACGACGCGCTCACCGCTGCTGACTGCGGTATCCAGAGCTGCCTCCTCGGCTTCCAGACGGCGCAGGGCGCGCGGCGCGTCAATGCCGTACTCCTCGGCCAGAAACGCCGCGCGCGTGCTCAACAGGCCAGGACCATCGGGCACCGGCCCCTGACACACGGGATCGGCATACTCTACAAAGCCACCGACAAAGCCGCCCTCCCGCAACGTTTGGCGGATGTCACTGCCGCACCGCAGATGGATGGTCGGCCGATCCCCGTCAGGCGCATCGCGCTGAACATCGCGGCGCGGCTTACCGACGCCGGCAAAGGGCGGCGCGGAGACGAGCGGACTTGCCATCGGCAGCTCTCCAAATGGAGTTCAAGCCGGAACGGCTTGATCGGGCCCCCATCATGGAAAGCAATAAAGGCGACCATGTGGCCGCCTGTTGAAA
>JBAYSM010000202.1:0-6287 GCA_041676205.1 Rhodospirillaceae bacterium
CCGGTGCAGGTGGCCGAGGGGCCGCGCGACGAATTGCTGCAACTCCAGTTCACCACCGGGGACGAGACGATATTCGCGGGCATCCGCAGGGTGCTGCCAGGCGAAACGCTGGTCATCGAGGGCGGCGTCGTGGTGTCGTCCACTCGCCGCGCCGCCGTCCACGCCGGTCCCCGCCTGACCCGCGAGGGCGAGGCCATCGCCGCGTTCGAGGCGGCCATGACCGACAGCGTGGACCTGCACCAGCGGGCCGATGTGCCCTATGGCATGTTCCTGTCCGGTGGGATCGACAGTTCGGTGTTGCTGGCCCTGATGGCGCGGCTGAACGACCGGCCTGTCCTGGCCTTCACGGCGGGCTTTCCCGGCACCGGGGTTCACGACGAACGCGCCCACGCCCGCGCCGTCGCCCACGCCTGCGGGGCCGAGCATGTGGAGGTGGACGTCACCGAGGCCGATTTTTGGGACACCCTGCCCGCCATCGCCTCGGCCATGGATGACCCGGCGGCCGACTATGCCATCGTGCCGACCTGGATCCTGGCGCGCGAGGCTCGCAAGAGCGTCAAGGTCATCCTGTCTGGCGAGGGCGGCGACGAGCTTTTCGGCGGCTACAGCCGTTATCGCGGGGCCATGCGCCCGTGGCCGTTCTCGAAGCCGATGCGCCGCAAGGGGACCTTCGACGGCCTCAATGTTCTGCGCCGGGACCCTACTGGGTGGCGCGACGGACTGGTGCTGGCCGAGGGAGACGCCAAGCGGGCGGGCGGGTCGGCCTTGATGCGCGCGCAACGCATGGACATGGCCAACTGGCTGCCCAATGATTTGTTGGCCAAGCTCGACCGTTGCCTGATGGCGCATGGCGTTGAGGGCCGGGTGCCGTTCCTGGACGCGGCGGTGGCCGATGTGGCGTTCCGCCTGTCCGATCGCCTCAAGGTGCGGGGCGGGCAGGGCAAGTGGCTGGTCCGCCGCTGGCTCGCCATGGCGCTGCCGGTGGCCCAGCCATTCGCGCCCAAGAAGGGTTTCACGGTCCCGGTCGGCGAATGGATTTCCGCCCGAGGCGACGAGTTGGGGCCGCTGGTTGCCGCCTCGCCCGGCGTGCACGAAATTGCCCGCCCGGATGCCGTGGCCGAGTTGTTCATCGCGCCGGGAAAGCGTGAACGCTTCGCTGCCTGGACGTTGTTGTTTTATGCCCTGTGGCACCGCCGCCATGTGCAGGGTCAAGCCATGTCGGGCGGTGTTTTCGACGTGTTGACCTCAGCCCCCTGAAGCCGGGAGTTCGTTCCATGACCACTGAGACCTTCGACCTCGTCCTGCGCAACGGTACGGTATGGACCCCCGGCGGTCCGGTGGAGGCTGATGTGGCCGTGCGCGGCGGGCGCATTATCCACGTCGGAAGCGTCCCGACGGGGGCGGGGGCGCAGGATATGGACTGCACCGGGCTGACCGTGCTGCCCGGCGTCATCGACAGCCAGGTGCATTTCCGCGAACCCGGCCTGGAACACAAAGAAGACCTGGAAACCGGCACCCGTGGCGCGGTTTTGGGTGGCGTGACCGGCATTTTCGAGATGCCCAACACCAACCCCTCCACCACCACCGCCGATGGCATTGCCGACAAGGTGGCGCGCGGCAAGGGGCGGGCGTGGTGCGACCATGCGTTCTTCCTGGGTGCTGCGGGCGACAACGTGGCGCATCTGGCCGAGTGGGAACGGGTGCCGGGCTGTGCGGGCGTCAAGGTGTTCATGGGGTCGTCCACTGGGTCGCTGCTGGTCGAGGACGACGCCGTTCTGGCCCAGGTCCTGGCCGCCGGAACCCGCCGCGTTGCCGTGCATTGCGAGGACGAAGGCCGCCTGCGCGAACGCCGCCATCTGGTCGAGGGCGGCGCGCCCGTCACCATGCACCCGGAATGGCGCGATGCTGAAACCGCCCTGCGCGCCACCAAGCGGTTGGTCGCTCTGGCCGAAAAGGCCCGCCGCCGGGTCCATGTCCTGCACATCACCACGGCCGAGGAAATCGACTTCCTGGCCGGGCACAAGGATCTGGTGACGGTCGAAACCACGCCCCAGCACCTGACCCTGGCGGGGCCGGAAGCCTACGAACGCCTGGGCACCAAGGCACAGATGAACCCGCCCATCCGCGATGCCCGCCACCGCGACGGCCTGTGGCGCGGCATTGCCGAGGGCGTGGTGGACGTGATCGGGTCGGACCACGCGCCGCACACCCTGGAGGAAAAGTCCAAGCCCTATCCGGCCAGCCCGTCGGGCATGACCGGGGTGCAGACCCTGGTGCCGGTGATGCTGACCCATGTGGCCGAAGGGCGCCTGAGCCTCGCCCGCTTCGTGGACCTGACCAGCGCCGGACCGGCGCGCATCTTCGGCATCGCCGGAAAGGGCCGCATCGCGCGCGGGTACGATGCCGACTTTACGGTGGTTGATCTCAAGGCCTGCCGCGAAATCACCGACGCTTGGATCGCCAGCCGCTGCGGCTGGACCCCCTTCGATGGGTTCCAGGCCAAGGGCTGGGCGGTCGCCACCATCATCCGGGGCAACATCGTCATGCGCGACGATGAACTCCAGGCCAGCCCCATTGGCCGGCCGGTGCGTTTCCAGGAGTGTTATCCTGCCTAGTTTTTCTAATGGATGGCGGGCGGCGCTGTTAACCCCGCACTAATCCTGGTCCTCATCCTTTGGGCACTATAATCAGGGGGTGAAAGCCTGTTACACTTTGCCCATGAAAACACGCAAGGACATCGACTTCGCGGCATTGCGCCGCCGCTTGACGGAGCGCCGGGCCGAGCTTGAGCATGACGACGTGGAGCACCGCGCCGACCGTGCGCCCGTGGAACTCGACCAGCAGGTGGTGGGGCGGGTGTCCCGCATGGACGCCATGCAGTCCCAAGCCATGGCGCAGGCCACCCACGAACGCCGCCTGCGCGAGATCAGCCGCATCGACGCAGCGCTGAAACGCCTTGATGTGGGCGACTACGGATATTGCGTGTCCTGCGACAAGCCGGTTGCCGCAAAGCGCCTGGACTTAGACCCGGCGGTGCCGACCTGCATCAAGTGCGCCAGTGCGGCCGAGCACCGCGAGGGCTGAGGCGGGAGTTATTACAGGTTCTCCAGCATCGATTTGGTGACCAGAGTGACGCCGCCTTCGGTGACGTGGAAGCGGCGTTCATCCTCGGCGCGGTTTTCGCCGACCACCAGGCCTTCGGGCACGCGGCAGCCGGTGCCGATGATGGCCTTGCGGATGCGGCAGTGGCGGCCGATGTCGGCATCGGGCAGGACCACCGAGTCCTCCACCACGCTGTAGCTGTTGACTCGCACGCAGGAAAACAGGAGCGAGCGCCGCAATGCCGCGCCCGAAATGACGCACCCAGCCGATACCACGGAATCGACGGCCATGCCGCGCCGCTCGTCGCTGTCGAACACGAACTTGGCGGCGGGCTTCTGGAGCTGATAGGTCCAGATCGGCCAAGCCTCGTCATAGAGGTCGAGTTCGGGGGTGATGGTGGTCAGGTCGATGTTGGCCGCCCAATAGGCGTCCACCGTGCCAACGTCGCGCCAATAGGGTTCGCTGGCACCGGGCGTCATGACGCAGGACTCTGAGAACCTATGGGCGACGATGCGGGCATTGCCGACCAGTCCTGGAATGATGTTCTTGCCGAAATCGTGGTCGGAATTCTGGCTGAGGGCGTCGCTTTCCAACTGCTTTATCAGGAAATCGGCGTTGAAGACATAGATGCCCATGCTGGCGAAGGCGCGGTCGGGCTTATCAGGGATGCCTGCCGGGTCGGCCGGCTTTTCCTGGAAGCTGATGATGTTGTCCTGCTCATCCACGCCGACCACGCCGAACTCGCTGGCCTCGGTGCGCGGCACTTCAACGCACGAAACCGTGCAGTCGGCCCGCCGGCGGATGTGCTGGGCGATCAGGCGGGAGTAGTCCTGACGATAAATATGGTCGCCGGCCAGAACCAGGATGTAGTCCGGGTTATGGTGTCGCACCATTTCCAGGTTTTGAAATACGGCATCCGCGGTGCCGCGATACCAGCTTTCCTCGCTGGTCTGCTGCTGCGCCGGCCACAGTTCCACGAATTCGTTGATCTCGGCCCGGAAGAAGCCCCAACCGCGCTGGATATGGTGGATGAGGGTATGGGCCTTGTACTGGGTCGGCACGGCGATGCGCCGGATGCCCGAATTGACGCAGTTCGACAGCGGGAAGTCCACGATGCGGAATTTGCCGCCGAACGGCACGGCAGGCTTGGCCTCATCGTCAGTCAGGTTGCGCAGACGCGAGCCGCGTCCCCCAGCAAGAACCAGGGCCAGAGTGCCTTTGAGCGCACGGTTAAGATCGACCAGAACTTCCGTTGAGCCCATGCCTGCCATCCCCTGATGCAACCGACCCTACGCCGGTGAGTTTTTATTATTCTCTATCATTGCATCACGGCTTTGTCAGATCAATGACAAGACCATGAAAATAATGCAGAAAAATAACAAATGCGGGGTGGTGCTTATTCTTTGTTGCGCCCGGTGCGCAAAGTGAGGTGAATTAGGCTACCCGGCCGAACGCCGGTCGCGACGAGTTGAGACATAGGGGTGGCATGCGCGTCCTTGTTGTAGCGTCCGAAGCGTATCCACTGATCAAGACTGGCGGTTTGGCCGATGTGGCGGGCGCCCTGCCAGCAGCCCTGCGTCGCTTGGGCGTGGATGCGCGCATTCTCGTGCCGGCCTATCCGGGAGTCTTGGACAAGCTGATCGAGCCGGGCGTGGCCCATGGGTTGGGGGATATCCTGGGGGTTGGTCCGTCGCGTCTTATCGAGGGGCGGATGCCCGATACCGGCGTCCCGGTGTGGCTGCTCGACTGCCCGGCGTTGTTCGACCGACCCGGCGGACCCTACCAGCGGCCCGATGGCAGCGAGCACCCCGACAACTTCCTGCGGTTTGCCTTGTTGTCGCGTGTTGCCGCGCTGATCGGCACGGGGGAGGCTCTGGCCGAGTGGTCAGCCGATATCGTCCACGCCAGCGACTGGCAGACCGGGCTTGTTCCGGCTTATCTCAAGCTGGCCGGGCGGCAGGCACCGCGTACGGTGTTCACCATTCACAACCTGCATTTCGCCGGTCTGTTCGGGCCGGAAATTCTGGCGCCGGTCGGCCTGCCGCCGCACGCCTTCTCGATCCACGGTCTGGAGTTCAACGGGCTGGTGTCGATGCTCAAGGCGGGGCTGTACTACGCCGACCGCCTGACCACGGTCAGCCCGACTTATGCGTGGGAGATCACCACGCCCGAGGGCGGGCGCGGGTTCGACGGCCTACTGAGCGGCCGGGCGCGGGCCGGGCAATTCCAGGGCATCCTGAACGGCGTCGACTATGACCTGTGGGATCCTCGCAACGACCCTGATATTGCCATGCCTTATGGGCCTGAGACGGTGGCCGAGGGGAAGGCTGCGTGCAAGGCGGCCCTGCAGCGCGAACTTGATCTGGACGAGCGACCCGACGCCCCCATGCTGGGGCTGGTCAGCCGGTTCTCCGACCAGAAGGGCATTGATCTGGTGGCGGCTGCAGCGAGCCATTTGATCGATGCCGGCGCGCAACTGGCGGTGCTGGGGTCGGGCGACTGGGCGCTGGAACAGCAGTTCCTGAATTTGTCGCGGCGCTACCCCGGCCGCATCGCAGTGCAGACCACCTACAACGAGCCGCTGTCCCATCGCATCCAGGCTGCCAGCGATATCTTCCTTGTGCCATCGCGGTTCGAGCCGTGCGGTCTGACCCAGCTTTATGCTTTGCGCTATGGCGCGCTGCCGCTGGTCCGCCGCACCGGCGGGCTGGCCGACACGGTGCGCGATATGTCCGACGAATGGAGCGGCACAGGCTTTCTATTCGATTCACCCAGCTCCGAGGGCCTGCTCAGCGCCTTCTACCGCGCACTAAGCATATACGGCCGACCCGATGCCCTGCATTATGCCCGTCAAAGGGCAATGGCGCAGGATTTCGGGTGGCATCGTGCCGCCGATGCTTACGTTGATCTCTACGAAGAAACATTGCGCGGCTGACTGACCGCGTGGGTTCGTCCGATCGGGAATTAAGGGGCTATCATGACCAGGGTCGTTGCTGAAACCGCCAATCCCGAATACATCGATGTCGGCAGCGTTCAAGGCGTCAAGCGTCAGTTGCTTAGCTATCTGGTGCACAATGTCGGCGTATCTCCTGAAACCGCATCGCCGCGCGACTGGCTTTATGCCGTGGCGGGGCTGGTGCGCGGCATCCTGTCGGAGAACTACCTCGAAACGTCGAAACGCGAAA
>JBAYSM010000203.1:0-6192 GCA_041676205.1 Rhodospirillaceae bacterium
ACTTCGGTCGCCAGATGCAGGCGCAGTTCGGGCAGCAGCGGCGGTGCATCAACAACGGTGTGGCTGGTGATGAAGGCAGCGCGGGCGTCGCGGGTATCGAGGACCTCAGCCATGCCCATAGGCTCCACCGGCCACGATGGCGGCCAGCAGCAGCCATCCGAACAGCCGGTTGGAGCGGAACTTGGTCAGGCAATCGGCGCTGTCGTCGGTATCCACGTCGGCGGCCTGCCACACCAGATGCAGCCCGGCCATCGCCAGCAGCGGCCAGAACACCCAGGACACCCCGGCCAGCACTCCGGCCAGCGCGACCAGCGCGATGGTCAGGCCATAGACCGCGAACAGAAAGGGCCGCGTGCGCGACCCCAGCGCCAGGGCGGAGGACTTCACACCAATCATGACGTCATCGTCCTTGTCCTGATGGGCATAAATCGTGTCGTACCCCAGCGTCCAGACGATCCCGGCGGCATAAAGCGCCACCGGCGCCCAATCCAGGTCTCCGCGCACCGCCGCCCAGCCGAGCAGCGCGCCCCAATTGAACGTCAGCCCCAGCCACGCCTGCGGCCAATAGGTGATGCGCTTCATCAACGGGTAGACCGCAACCAGCGCCAAAGACGCCACGCCCAGCAGGATGCTGAACAGATTGAGCTGCACCAGCACCAGCAGCCCGATCAGCAATTGCAGGCCGAGGAACGCCAGCGCGCCGCGCAGGGTTATCGCCCCCGACGCCAGAGGCCGGGCCGCCGTGCGGGCCACCTTGCCGTCGATGTCGCGGTCGAGAATGTCGTTGATGGTGCACCCGGCGCCGCGCATGACCACCGCGCCGACGCCGAACAGGGCCATCAGCCACAGGTCCGGCCATGCGCCTTCCGCCGCCAGGGCGATCGACCACCAGCACGGAAACAAAAGCAGCCATGTTCCGATGGGCCGGTCCAGCCGCATCAGTTTCAAGTAGGGTCGGAGGGCGGCCGGTGCGACCGTATCCACCCATCCGTCAGCCGGCATGTCGCCGATCATTGGCCTCGCGTCGCTCATGGCGTTATAGATACGCTTCTGGCTTCCTCACCTCAAGCGGACACGTCTCTTTCATGCAGCGCCCTCGCATCCGTCTTTTCGTCGAAGCCGCCCTGCACGCCGGGGCCGGGCTGGAATTGAGCACCCCGCAGGTTCACTACCTGAACACCGTGATGCGTGCCCGGCCCGGCGAATCGGTCGCCCTGTTCAACGGCCGCGACGGCGAATGGCTGGCCGACCTGCTGCTCATCACCCGCAAAGAGGCCGCCTTACGGGTCGGCGCACGCCGCAGGCCCCAAGGCATCGACCCCGACGTGTGGCTGCTGTTTGCCCCGCTCAAGAAGCAGACCACCGATTTCGTGGTCGAGAAGGCCACCGAACTTGGCGCCCGCGTCCTGTGGCCGGTGATGACCCGCCACACCAATGCCGCCCGCGTCAACACCGAGCGTCTGACCGCCACCGCGATCGAGGCGGCCGAACAGTGCGAGCGCCTGACCGTGCCCGAGGTGCGCGAGGCCGCCCCCAGCCTGGATGCCGCCCTGGCGAATTGGGACCCGGCCCGCCGCCTGTACGTCATGGACGAAACCGGGCGCGGCGCGCCGATTCACAAGGTTCTCGCCGAGGATTGCGTGGGCACTCCGGCCGCCATCCTGTGCGGCCCGGAAGGCGGTTTCGCCAAATCGGAACTTGACCTGCTTCAACAAACGACCTTTGTTACCGCAGTCGGCCTCGGCCCACGGATCCTGCGCGCGGAAACGGCGGCCTTGGCGGCGCTGACCTGCTGGCAGGCGTTGTGTGGCGATTGGAATGCCGCCCCCGGCTTCCGGTCGTAGGAGCATTCCGTTCCGGCCCGGACCTGTGTCATCCCTCGGAGTTTTCAGCCCATGTCCGCCTTCTCCAAGCCTGATGCGGCCCCCGTCACCGGCCGCGACTCCCTGGTGGCCTATCTGGAGTCGGGCTGCAAGCCGCGCGAAGACTGGCGCATCGGCACCGAGCACGAAAAATTCGCCTATCGCCTGGGCAGCTACGCCACCTTGTCTTACGACGAGCCAGGCGGCATCCGCGACATCCTCAAGGGCATGGAGCGCTTTGGCTGGAGTCCGGTCGAGGAAGGCGGCAACGTCATCGCGCTGACCCGCGACGGGGCGTCCATCTCGCTGGAACCGGGCGGGCAGGTGGAATTGTCGGGCGCGCCGCTGGAAACCCTGCATCAGACCTGCATCGAGGTGACGACCCACCGCAAGCAGGTCAAGGAGGTCGCCGAGCAATGCGGCGTCGGCCTGATCGGCCTGGGCTTCCACCCCACCGCCAAGCGCGAGGACGTCCACTGGATGCCCAAGGGGCGCTACGCCATCATGCGCGAGCACATGCCGCGCGTCGGCACCCTGGGCCTGGACATGATGCTGCGCACCTGCACCGTGCAGGTGAACCTGGACTTCTCGACCGAGGCCGACATGGTGCGCAAGATGCGCGTCGGCACGGCGTTGCAGGCCGTTGCCACTGCACTGTGGGCCAACAGCCCGTTCACAGAGGGCAAGCCCAACGGGTATCAGAGCTATCGCGGTCACATCTGGACCGACACCGACAACCAGCGGTCCGGCCTGCCGGAGTTCGCGTTCGAGGACGGCTTCGGGTTCGAGCGGTGGGTGGACTACATCCTCGACGTGCCGATGTATTTCGTTTACCGCGACGGCCGCTACATCAATGCCGCCGGGCAGTCGTTCCGCGATTTCATGGACGGCCGCCTGCCCGCCCTGCCCGGCGAACGGCCCACATTCGGCGACTGGGCCGACCACCTGACCACCGCCTTCCCCGACGTGCGCATCAAGAAATACATGGAAATGCGCGGCGCCGACGGCGGCCCGTGGGGCCGGCTGTGTGCCCTGCCCGCATTCTGGGTCGGGCTGCTCTATGACGACGTCGCGCTCGATGCCGCGCTCGATCTGGTCAAGGATTGGACGCCCGAGGACCGCGCCAAACTGCGCGCCGACGTCCCGGCCAAAGCCCTCCAGGCGACGGTGGCCGGACGCAGCGTGCGGGACGTGGCGCTCGACGCCCTGGCTATTGCGCGGGCCGGGCTGGTCCGCCGGGCGCGCACCTCCTGCGCCGGGGACACCGAAAGCGGCTTCCTCGCCCCGTTGCAGGAAATCGCCGAAACCGGCCGCACCCCGGCCCAGGACTTGCTGGACGCCTACAACGGCCGCTGGAACGGCGACATCAAGCGGGTATTCGAGGAATACGGGTACTAAGACCGGGGCCAGCCGCGCGCTGGCACTGGCCCTAAAAATTGCTACACGCGCCGTGGCTTAAACCCCCTCGTTTCTTGCGTCTACCCCGCCAAAGGGTCTAAACTCGCCGGAAGATTTTCATCCCGGCTATGCCGTTTGGCCGGGTATTCCTACGCTCGGACGATGAGGGGCGCCATGCTGTCCACCTTGCGCATCAAGACACGCCTCTATGCAGGTTTCCTCGTCATCCTGTTGCTCCTATTCCTGTTGGCGGGAGCTGCGTTCCTGGTATTCGGGAACACCGCGAGCGGTTTCCGGAGCTTTTCGGGATCTGCCCATCTTGCGATGACCTCAGTCCAGTTCGACCGACAGGTGCAGGACCTGGACCGCAAGGTCGCCGACTATCTGCGGGCGCCCACTGATGAGGGCCTCGTCGCCGTACAGGCCGAGCGAGCACGGCTGGAGAGCAGCCTGGCGGCCCTACGCTCCCGGACCGCCGGGCAGCCGATTGCGCAGCATGTGGACACCATTTCCAATGCGGTGACGGCTTATGGCGCGGCGCTGGATCCCGCCCTGCGGTTGGCGGCCGAGCGTGTCACGATGATTACCGCCAACCTCAATCCGACCGCCGCCGAACTTGTTGCCGCCGCCGCCGAAGTGCGCGCCGAGGCCGGTGAACAGGGCGACGCCGCGACGACCCAGGCTGCCGGCGAGTTGATCCAGCACATGTTGCAGGCCGAAGGGGCGGTCAACGACTACCTTCTGACGCGTTCGGAGGACAGTTTCAGCCGCGCCTGGGAGGAATTGTTTCTGGTCGACGAGGCGATGGCACGTCTGCCCAATGCCGACGCCGCCCATGACTATTACCAGATCTATCAGGACGGCCTGAACGCCCTGTCCGGCATCATCGGCGAAGTGTGGAGCCAGGAAGCCGTCCTGGCCAAGCAAGGCGCCATCATCGCCGAGGCCAGTCAGGCCGCCAAAAACATGGCTGTCGCCGACGAGGAGCGTATTCAGGCCGGCACCGAGGATCAGTTGTCCTCCGCCCGCACCCTGGTCGTGGTTCTGGCCGCCATCAGCCTGATCATCGGCGCCCTCGCCGCATTCATCATCGGGCGCGGTATCGTCGGGCCGGTGTCGGCCATGACCGACGCCATGCGCCGACTGGCCCAGGGTGAAAAGACCGTCATCATCCCCGCGACCGAGCGGCGCGATGAAATCGGCGAAATGGCCGCCGCCGTCCAGGTATTCAAGGATAATGCCCTGGAAATGGACCGCCTGGAGAGCGAGCGCGCGGCCGCCGACGCCGCCGCTCAGCAGGCTCGGCGCACTGCCATTCTGGCGCTGGCCGACGAACTGGAAAAGAGCGTCGCCAGCGTGGTGGGGTCGATCTCCGGCTCGGCCACCGACATGCAGACCGCTGCCGAGGCCATGACCGCCACCGCCCAGGACACCGCCCGGCAGGCGAGCACCGTCGCCACCGCCACCGAGCAGGCCAACACCAACGTCGAAATCGCCGCCGCTGCGACCGAGGAACTGTCCGCCTCGACCCGCGAAATCGCCAGCCAAGTCGTCCAATCGGCCGATATCGCCCGGCAGGCCGTGGACCGCGCGTACGCCGCCAACGAGCAGGTATCCGGCCTGCTGGAAGCCACCACCCGCATTGGCGAGGTGGTGCAGTTGATTACCGCCGTGGCGGAGCAGACCAACCTGCTGGCCCTCAACGCCACTATCGAAGCCGCCCGCGCCGGGGACGCCGGAAAGGGTTTCGCCGTGGTCGCGTCGGAGGTCAAGAATCTCGCCAACCAGACATCGCGCGCCACCGATGAAATCAGTCAGCAAATTTCCAACGTGCAGGGCGCCACGGAAGAAGCAGTCCAGGCCATTCGCGGCATCGTCGATGTGATCGACCAGATGAGCGAAATTTCCTCCGCCATCTCCGCCGCCGTCGAGGAACAGGGCGCAGCCACCGAGGAAATCGCCCGCAATGCCCAGCAGGCCGCGCTCGGCACCCATGAGGTTACGCACACCATCGGCAACGTCAGCTCCGCCGCCACCGAAACCGGCGACGCCGCCCAAAAGGTCCTCAGCGAGGCCAACGACCTGCTCAGCCAAGCCGGCGATCTGTCCGGCGCCGTTGACAGGTTCCTCAACCGGGTCCGCAAGGAAAGCGCTGCATAGCGCAAAACGCCGCGTAAAACAAAATGGGGACCGCAGGCGCTGCGGTCCCCCTTGTCTTTTCAGGCATCAGCACCGTCGGTGCCGCCCCCTACCCGCGCGGTGTGACCGGCAGGTTGTCGATCAGGCGGGTCTTGCCCAGGAACGCCGCGCAGAACAGGCGGGCCGGGCGGTCGAAGGTGTCCACCGGGGCCAGGGTGTCGGCGTCGCGCAGGTCCAGATAGTCGATCTTGCCGAACCCGGCTGCCGCGATCTCGGCACGGGCGGCGGCCAGGGTGTCGGCCACCGGGGCGCCATCGTGCAAGGCGACCGATGCCTTGTGCAGCGCCTTGTACATCAGGTTGGCGACCGGGCGTTCCTGATCTGACAGGTAGGCATTGCGCGACGACATCGCCAGGCCGTCCATTTCGCGCACGATGGGGGCGCCGTCGATCTTTACCGGAATGTCGAGGTCCCGCGCCAGCCGCCGGATGACCTGAAGCTGCTGGTAATCCTTTTCGCCGAACACCGCGACATCGGGCAGGCATTGCAGCAACAGCTTGGTCACCACCGTCGCCACGCCCTGGAAATGGCCGGGCCGGGCGTCTCCGCACAGGCCGTGCGACGGCCCTTCCACCGTGACGGTGGTGCAGAATCCGGCGGGATACATCTCCTCCACCGTCGGAGCGAACACCAGGGCAGCACCGGCCATGCCGACGCGGAACCGGTCCTCGTCAAGCTGACGGGGATACTTGGCGAAGTCCTCGGTCGGGCCGAACTGGGTCGGGTTGACGAA
>JBAYSM010000204.1:0-6160 GCA_041676205.1 Rhodospirillaceae bacterium
AATGACGAGGCGCACGGGTTCGAGCCGCATTTCGATCAGCATGTGTGGTTCGTCGGCCAGCCCGAACATGCTCTCTTGCCGTTCAACCCGGCGATTACCTGTGAACACCACGTCGCCTCGGCCGTTCCGGCGCCGGCGGAGTGAGGCCCCAGGTCCTTCGCACATGGTGCAATCTCGTTGGCGTCGGTGTAGTGTCGCCGCGATTGGGCGGAGGATACAATGGCGCTACAGGTCGTCTCGACGGGCAGCGGATATACGGCGCCGACAGGCGACGCACGTGATCAGCCCTGTGACCGCATGGTGCGATGCCGCACTTGCACGGTTCGGCAGAACGCCTTGTTCGTCGGACTTTCCCTTGACGAACTGGATGAAATCGCTCCGGCCGTCCCAAGCTTCACGCTGCCCGCCGGCGCGATCCTCTACAACGCGGGGGACCGGCCGAACGCCTTGTTCATTGTCCGCCGGGGCGTGGTAAAGCAGGAGCAGTATCTCCTCGACGGCAATTACCGCATCGTCCGGCTTGCACGCCGGACTGACATCCTCGGCTTGGAATCCCTGCTGGACACCCCTTGTGACCACACCTCGGTTGCGTTGACCGAAGTGGAGGTCTGCCGGGTGCCCCTGCCGATCGTCCGCATTGTCATGAAAAAGCAGGATTGGCTGGCGACCCAAATGATCCGCCACTGGCACCACGCTGTTCAGCGTGCCGATGAATGGCTGACCCAGTACTCAACCGGTGGGGGGCGACAGCGCATGGCTCGCCTGCTTGTGGACCTCCACGACTGGGCGCAGGAGGGCCAACCTGAAATACCTTTGGTAGAACTTCCCTGCCGGGACGACATTGGGGCAATTTTGGGAATTACCAAGGAGACGGCGAGCCGTCACATCGCCGAATTCCGGCGGGCCGGACTCTTGCGCAATGCCGACGCCCGCCACGTCCTCATTGACCGGCACGCACTCGATACCGTGGCATCGGCGGAAACCTAAAAGATTTCCGCCGATGCGCGCTGCCGGGTTCCACCGCGACGTCAGCGGCTATTCTTCAACAGGTCCTTGATCTCGGCCAGTTCGGCACGAATGTTCGCCAGTTCAACCTCTTGCGGCGTCGGCACGGCGGTACCGTCGGCTTCGGCCTGAGCCTGGGCTTCCGCGCGTTCGTGTTCGTGCACCGTAGACATGGCATCGACCACGATGCCGATGAACAGGTTCAGGATGGCGAAGGTCATCATGATGATGAACGGCACGAAAAAGGCCCATGCGTAGGGATACTGCTCCATCACCGGACGGACGATGCCCATGGACCAGCTTTCCAGGGTCATCACCTGGAACAGCGTGTACATGGACCCGCCGATGGTGCCGAACCAGTCGGGAAAGCTCTGCCCGAACAGCTTGGTCGACAGCACCGCGCCGACATAGAAGCACAACGCGATAATGGACCCGACCGACGCAAGACCCGGTATCGCCGTCAGCAGCGCCGCCACGACACGCCGCATGGACGGCACCGTCGACACCAGACGCAGCACGCGCAGGATACGCAGGGCACGGAGAACGGAGAACGGTCCGGTGGCCGGAACCAGGGCAATGGCCACGATGATGAAGTCAAACACGTTCCAGCCATCACGGAAGAACCCGAGACGCCGGTATCCGAGCTTGGCCAAAATTTCAAAGCAGAAGACACTGAGAACAAAAACGTCAAAGATGTGCAGAAGCGGCCCCAGAACGGCAACCGCCGCCGGCGAAGTCTCCACACCAAGCGTGATACCATTCAGGATAATCAAGGCGATAATGAACCGCTGGACAGGCGGGCTTTCAACCCACTGACCCAGACGCACAAACAGCGAAGGCTTGCCTTCAGCCGCGGCCATGACGTGTTCCATTCCCCTGTTTGACTCCAAAAAAGCCAGCGCCGTCAGACGCCAATGGCCTGTCGATACAGTTCAAGAAGCTGCTCTTCTTCCTCGCGCTCGTGCGCTTCCTTCTTGCGAAGCCGGATCACGGCTCGCATTGCCTTGGCGTCAAATCCAGTGCCCTTGGCCTCGGAGTAGACATCCTTGATGTCGCTGGCGATGTTGCCTTTTTCTTCCTCAAGACGCTCGATGCGCTCGATAAAGGAACGAAGCTGCTCGGCAGCGGAGTTGTCCATAGATTCCATGGGAAGCCCCTGTGGTGCTGTTCTGCGTGGATCGGGTGGGAATAGGCGCGAGAAGATAGCGGGGTCCCCCGACTCCTTCAAGCGGTCCATCACGCACCTCGCAATCTCCTCCCCTCACACCCCCGTTACAGTCTCCACCATCAACCAATCAACCACGGCTTCCAACGCCTCCTGGCGGCTGCCCCCGGCGGCCAGGACCTCGTTGTGGACGCGCACCTGATGGTGGGCGCTGGTGCCCCGGTCCAGGATGGTGCGGGCGTGGGTTAATTCGGCCACGCAGTCCAAGGCCTCGGCATCTTCCGTCGTCAGGCCGATGAGTTCATCCAGCAGATCGCGGTAGGCCACCACCCTGCCCTTGCCGAAGTCCACCAGCCCCTCGTCGATGCCATAGCGTTGAGCGCGCCAGCGATTTTCGTCAAGTAGCATGTGGGCATAGAGCCGCCACCGCTGATTATTGCGTCTCAACCGCCACAGCATCCTCAACAGGCAAACATAAAGTGCCGCGATAGCCGCAGCGTCTTCGATCCTTGTACAGACATCGGAAATTCGCATTTCGAGGGTCGGGAAACGCGCCGAGGGCCGAATATCCCACCACAGCTTGGAGGCGTCCTCGATCAGCCCGGCGCTGACCAGAATATCGACGTGCCGCTGGTACTCGCCCCACGACTCGAACCGCTGGGGCAGGCCGGTGCGCGGCAGTTCCTTGAACACCGAAATGCGATAGGACTTCAGCCCGGTGTCCACCCCCCGCCAGAACGGCGAGGACGTCGAGAGTGCCAGCAGATGCGGCAGGAAGTACGTCACCTGATTGAGCAGGTCGATGCGCAGGTCGGGATCCTCGATCCCCACATGCACATGCATCCCGCAGATGACCAGCCGCCGCACCACCGCCTGAAGATCCTGGGCCAGCACCGAGTAGCGTTCCTTGTCGGTATGCTTGAGCCCGTCCCACTGCGCGAACGGGTGCGTCGAGGCGGCCAAGGGCGCAAGGCCGTAATGCCCCGCCACATCTGCCACCCCTCGGCGCAGGCTGCCCAGCGCCTCGCGGGCCTCGCCCACGGTATTGCAGACACGGGTGCCAACTTCGATCTGGGCGCGCAAGAACTCCGGGCTGACCGCCCCCGCGTCCAGTTCACGGCCGCATTCCTCGACCATTTCAGGCGGCGGGTCCGGGGCAAGATCCCGCGTCTGGCGCGACACCAGGAGGTATTCCTCCTCGATGCCGATGGTAAAGGATGGCTCGCGGCTCATGGGCAGGCCTCCTCAGTAGTGGTGCACCCGATGTATATGGGGGTCGCCCAGCAGGGGATCGAGCACGGCGGCCAAACGATCCGACCACGCCGCCGCGCCGGCATCATCGGCGATCAAATCTTGGCGGATCTCCACTGCCACATGGGGCAGCCCGGCCGCGCCCGCATGCAGGTCGAGGGTATAGTTGACGGTTCGCCCGTCGTAAGGCTCGTTGTCGCCCACCACCAGCCCCGGCTCGGCGGTGCGCAGCGCCGACAGCAGCGGCACGACCAGACGCGGATCGCGATTCCACAAAAGCCCCGCGTGCCACGGCCGAGGTGCGCCGCTGCGCATGCACGGCGTAAAGCTGTGCAGCGATATCAAGGCCGGAGCCACCCCCGGCAATCGCCGCCACAGATGGGCCAAGGCATCGCCGATGGCGCGGTGATAGGGCCAGAATACTGCGTCGGTACGGGCCTGCTGCTCAACCTCGGTCAAATCCTGGTTGCCCGGCACGGCCGTTGCGTCGGACACCGGGGGAATGGAAGTCGGATCGCCGGGCAACCGATTGCAGTCGATCACCAGCCGCGAATACCCGCACAGCACCGCCGGAGCGTTCAACCGCTCGGCCAAGGCGCGGGTGACGGCGGCGGCGCCGATGTCCCACCCGATGTGTTCGGCCAGCCGGTCATCGGGCAGGCCCAGATTGTCCAGCCCGGCCGGAACCGTCCGGCTGGCATGGTCGCAGACCAACAGCAACGGGGCCGTACCGTCGAGGTTCACAACCTCGAACGGCGGCGGATCATCAGGCCCCAAAAGACCTTGCGGCGGATCGTCGAAAGTCGTCGGCATGCCGTCACTATAACGCGGTTAGGGTATCTCCGGTAGACCTCGACGCGAACCGGACTTTTCGGTATCACCAATGGGATGACGCACGCTTTGCCCCTTCCCCCGCTCGCCGTCCGTCTGGCCCTACCCGCGCTGCTCCTGGGCGCGGTGGGGATTGCGTTCGCCCCGATCTTCGTGCGGGTGTCGGAGGTCGGGCCGATCTCCACCGCGTTCTGGCGGCTGTGCCTGGCCATGCCAGCGTTGTGGCTGTGGATGGCGGTCGAGGACCATCGCGGCCGTAAGAGCGCCACCCCGCCGCGCCGCCCGAAAACCCTGCGCGATGTTGCGATGCTCAGTTTGCCCGGCGTGTTCTTTGCCGGGGACTTGGGGTTCTGGCACCTGTCGATCACCATGACGTCGGTCGCCAACGCTACCCTGCTCGCCAACTTCGCGCCGGTGTTCGTGACCCTGTTCGGGTGGTTGCTGCTCGGGCTGCGGGTAACACGGACGTTCGTCGGCGGGATGGCGCTGGCCGTGATCGGCGCCATTGCCCTGATGGGCGAGAGTCTGACGATTTCCAGCGCGCAGTTGACCGGCGACGGCTTGGGCCTCATCACGGCGGGGTTCTATGCCGCCTATATTCTCGCCGTGGGGCGGCTGCGCGCAACCTATTCCACGGCCACCATCATGGCATGGAGCGCCGTGTCCAACACCGTCGTCCTGCTGGCCGCTGCCCTGCTGGCCGGAGAATCCTTGTGGCCCACCACCCTGACTGCCTGGAGCGTGCTGGTCGGGCTGGCACTGGTGTCGCATGTCGGCGGACAGAGCCTGATCGCCTTTGCCCTGGCCCATCTGCCGCCGTCCTTTGGCTCGGTCAGCCTGTTGCTGCAACCCGCCGTCGCCGCGTTGCTGGCTTGGGTCCTGCTGGCCGAGCCGCTATCGGTATGGCAGGGGCTGGGCGGCATGGTCATCCTGATCGGCATCCTTTTGGCCCGCCGGGGCACACCACGATTGACCGCACGGAACTGAACACCGTAAATTTCACATCTAAAGAATTTACGTTCCCCCCGCGCAAGGAAGCCCCACCGTGAGCGCAGTCCCCCCCGCCGTCTCCTCGCCGCGCTCATCGCTGCTGCCCTGGTTCATGTGGGGCCTGGGGGCCCTATTCTACACCTACGGCTTTTTCCAGCGCGTCGCCCCCAGCGTCATGGTCGGCGAGTTGATGCGCGACTTTGCGGTCGGGGCCGCCATCACCGGCACCCTGAGTTCGCTGTACTTTTACACCTATGCCGGACTTCAGATCCCCATTGGGCTGATGCTCGACAAGTACGGACCGCGCCGGGTGCTGGTGCTGGCCTGCCTGTTTTCGGCCGCCGGCAGCGCCTTTTTCGCCAGCGCCCAAGGACTGCTGCCGGCCTATGTCGGCCGCGCCATGATCGGAGCCGGGGCCGCCGTGACCTGGGTCGGCGCGCTCAAGCTGGCGACCCTGTGGTTCCCGCCCCGCCGTTTCGCCTTGCTTACCGGCTTGACCATGGCATTCGGCATGGCCGGCGCGGTCGGCGGACAGGCTCCGCTGAGTGCCGCCGTGGATGCCTTCGGCTGGCGCGGCACGCTGTATTTCGCCGCCGGGCTGGCACTGGTCCTAGGGGCCTTCATCTGGATCGTGGTGCGTGACCACGGCAGCCAGCCCAACGTCCACGCCGCCCGGTCCAAGGATGACACTACCCCCAAGCCGCGCCTGCTCGACGGCCTCAAGATCGTGCTGCGCACTCCGCAGACGTGGTGGACGTCGCTGTTCGGGGCGATGATGAGCGCGCCCATGCTGGCCTTTGCCGCCCTGTGGGGGGTGCCCTACATGATGGACGTCCACGACCTGTCCAAGGAGTCGGCGGCGCTCGGCACCTCGCTGATGCTGGTCGGCTGGGGCATCGGGTCGCCGCTGGTCGGGTA
>JBAYSM010000205.1:0-6157 GCA_041676205.1 Rhodospirillaceae bacterium
CCGCGCTGGCCGAACGGCTGGGCGCGCGGCACGACGGGTTCGGCCCGACCCCCTGGGAGATGATCGACCGCACGCTCAAGGCCTCGGGCTATGAGGGGGCCGATGCCGCGCTGGCCGCCCGCTGGATTGACCGAGGCCCCCAAGGCGCGGCCAAGCGGTTCGCCAGCGGATTCCCGCAGCCCGACGGCAAGTTCCACTTCCGGGCCGACTGGGCGCGGATTGGCGTCAACGACGGGCGCCTGCCGGTGTTCCCGGACTTCGCGCCGATCATCGAGGCGGCTGATGCCGAGCATCCATTCCGTTTGGTCACAGCGCCAGCCCGCAACTTCCTGAATTCCTCCTTCACCGAAACCCCGACCAGCCGCGCCCTTGAAGGTCGACCCTCGGCGTTCGTCCATCCCGACGATTGTGCCGCCCTGGGGCTGACCGAGGGGTCTTTGGTGCGCCTCGGCAATAGGCGTGGCAGCGTGGTGGTGCACGTCCGGCCGTTTAACGGGCTGCAATGCGGCGTGGTGGTGGTAGAAGGCATCTGGCCCAACCACGCCTTTATCGAAGGCATAGGAATCAATGCGTTGGTCGGTGCCGACGTTCCGGCTCCCGCTGGCGGGGCAGCATTTCATGACAGCGCTGTATGGCTGCGGCCTGCGTAAGAGGATTTATACACAATGGTCGACACCAGGCCGGGTTCGGCGCACGTCATCGTCATCGGCAATGAAAAGGGCGGATCGGGCAAGTCCACCGTGGCGATGCACCTGATCATCAGCCTGCTGCGCGGCGGCCTGCGGGTCGGCACCATCGACCTGGACGCTCGGCAGGCGACCCTGACGCGCTACATCGAAAACCGGACCGCCTATGCCAAGGTGCATGGCTTGGCGTTGCCCATGCCCGAGCACTTTCCCGTTCCGCCGACCGGCAATCAGGCGTTGGACGAGGGCAAGCTGGCCGACATCATGACCCATCTGAGGGGCCACTGCGATACCATTGTGATCGACACGCCGGGCAGCGATCACTACCTGTCGCGGGCCGGGCATTCATTTGCGGACACCCTGATTACCCCGCTGAACGACAGCTTCATTGACCTGGACGTCATCGGACGGGTGGACCCCGAGACGATGCGCATCAAGGGTCCGAGCCACTACGCCGAAATGGTGTGGGAGATCAAAAAACGCCGCGCGGTCCGCGATGGCGGCTCCATCGCCTGGGTGGTGCTGCGCAACCGTCTGTCCCACGTCAGCGCCCGCAACAAGCAGGTGATGGAAAAGCTCATCACTGATCTGGCTGACCGTATCGGGTTCTATCAGATCCAGGGCCTGGGCGAGCGCGTGATCTACCGCGAATTGTTCCTGACCGGCTTGACCCTGTTGGATCTCAACAAGGACGGCGTGAAGGTGGAAATGTCCATGTCTCATGTGGCCGCCCGCCAGGAGTTGCGGCAATTGCTCGATGCCATCGGCAAAGCGCATGAGAAGGTGCGCGGGGCCGCCTAAGGGCTTAACTGGCGTCGGCGCGCGACCGGCCCCATCTGTGAGGGATGGTTCCGCAGGATTCTGGGAGCGACAATGACCGGCAACCCCATCGACCGCGCCCGTCCGACTCTGCCCGAAGCGCGCTCATCGTCGGGCGAGATCGACCAGTTTCTCAGCCAGGTCAAGTCGCTGCCCCAGACCATGGAGGGGCGATCGGCCGGGCCGGGGCGGCTGATGTTCGCGCTGGACGCCACGGCGTCGCGGCAGCCGACCTGGAACCGCGCCATGCATATCCAGGCCGAGATGTTCCAGGAAGCAGCCGCACTCGGAGGGCTGTCCATGCAGGTTGCATTCTATCGCGGCCTCACGGAATTCCGGGCCAGTCCGTGGATGAGCGACCCCGATGCCCTGCTGCGGTCCATGACCAAAGTCCGCTGTCAGGCGGGCTTCACCCAGATTGAACGGGTGCTGCGTCATGCCGCCCGTGAAGGCCGCCGCGAACGGGTCAATGCCCTCGTATTCGTCGGCGACAGTTTCGAGGAAGACCTCGACCCCGTCACGGGCGCGGCCGGAGAACTCGGACTGTTGGGCGTTCCGGCGTTCATGTTCCACGAAGGCCACGACAGCCAGGCCGGAGAGGTCTTTGCCCATGTCGCCCGATTGACCGGCGGGGCGTGCTGTCGGTTCGATGCCAACAGCCCCGACCAACTGCGGCAACTGCTGCGGGCGGTTGCGGCCTATGCCGCGGGCGGGCGGCGGGCGCTGGAGAAACTGGCGGCGCGCGATGGCGGCATGGCGCGGCTGCTGTTGCCCGACCTGCGCGGCGGCAGGTAAAGGGGAGTCGGGGGAGTGCTGTACGCGTTTATTGCCGGATTTGGAGTGCTTTTTGCCATCGTGATGATGGTGAACTGGTTCAACGCGGCCGAGCCCAAGGAGATTATCCGAGGGCTGAAATGGGCCGCGCTCGGCGTGCTGGTGGTGGCGTTCGTGTTGCTGCTTGTCACCGGACGCCTGGGCTGGGCGCTGGCCGCCCTGGCCGCCATCGTGCCGTTGGGGGCACGCCTGTTGCGCCTTCTGGTGCTGGGGCAGATGGCGCGGGGGGCCTTTTCCCGGCTGGGCGGCAACCCCTTTGGAGGTCTGGGCGGCAGTCAGAGCAGGCCGGGGCCGGGCGCCTCCACGGTCAGCAGCCGCTATCTGGAAATGACCCTCGATCATGTCACCGGACGCATGCACGGACGCGTGCTGGAAGGGCCGCTGGCCGGCCGTCTCCTGGCCGATTTGTCCGAAGTCGAGGCGCTCGCCTTGTGGCATGCCGTGGCCACGGATCCCGACTCCCAACGGCTGCTGGAAGCCTGGATGGATCGCGTTTACCCCGAATGGCGGGAAGCCGCGCAGGGCCAAGGACATAGGGCTTCCTCATCTGGAACCATGACCCGCCAGGAAGCATTGGACGTCTTGGGATTGGCCGACAATACCGATGACGATCAGGTGCGCGCCGCCTATCGCCGCTTGATGGCGCGGGCGCATCCCGATCAAGGCGGCTCCACCTGGATGGCGGCAAAGCTCAATGAAGCACGGAGCGTTCTTCTTGGAAATGACAAGTAGCCGCCCCAATTTGAACACTTTGCTTTACTTGCCTGAAAACGCCCGACATGGCACAAGTTTGCGGTGGAGTTAGAGCGATTCCGCCGGTCGGGTTTCTTTCCGAACCGTCTCAGCGTCCAAGAGGTTTTCATGAACCGTCGTGTCCGTAAGGCCGTTTTCCCTGTTGCCGGTATGGGGACGCGCTTTCTTCCGGCGACCAAGTTGGTTGCCAAGGAAATGCTTCCAGTCGTCGACAAGCCGCTGATCCAGTATGCGGTGGAAGAGGCCGCGAAAGCTGGCATCGAATACTTTATCTTTGTTACCGGGCGCGGCAAGGCGATCCTGGTCGACCACTTCGACCATGCTCCTGAACTCGAAGCCCTGCTGCGGGATCGCGGCAAGCATGAACCCCTGGACGAATTGCTCGGCGGCCTGCCAAAGCCCGGCACCATTTTGGCAACGCGCCAGCAGGAACCCCTTGGTCTCGGCCATGCGGTGTGGTGCGCCCGCGCCTTCGTCGGCGACGAGCCGTTCGCCGTCATTCTGCCGGACGACCTGGTTCTGTCCGACCGCCCGTGCATCGGCCAGCTCATCGAGGCCTATAACGAGGTCGGCGGCAACGTCGTCGCCGTCGAGCAGGTCCCGCACGAGGACACCAACAAATACGGCATCCTTGATCTGGACGGCGCTCCCGGCAAGCTGTGCAAGGCGCGCGGTCTGGTCGAAAAGCCCGATCCGTCCGTGGCCCCGTCGAACATGGCGATCATCGGCCGCTATGTCCTGGACGGCAAGGTGATGGAGGAACTCGGCCGCACCAAGCCCGGCTCGGGCGGCGAGATCCAGTTGACTGACGCCATGAACGCCACCATCAAGGACGTGCCCTTCCATGGCCTCCAGTTCGATGGGCAGCGGTTCGACTGCGGCGACAAGGTGGGCTTCCTGAAGGCCAACATGCAGTTCGCCCTGGAGCGCCCCGAGATGCGCGACAAAGTGGCTGCCGCGATCAAGGAAATCGCGGCCAAGCTTTAGGCGCAGGGGACTAGGGGGAATGACAATGACGGCCACCGCCACCATCAAGACCGTGGACACGACACCCTTTGACGGGCAGAAGCCGGGAACCTCCGGCTTGCGCAAGAAGGTCAAGGTGTTCGCCCAGCCGCATTACCTGGAGAACTTCGTCCAGTCGATTTTCGACAGCCTGGACGGGTTCGCCGGTCATACGCTGGTGGTCGGGGGCGATGGCCGTTACTACAACCGGACGGCGGTGCAGATCATCCTCAAGATGGCTGCCGCTGCCGGATTCGGGCGGGTTCTGGTCGGGCAGGGGGGGATTCTGTCCACCCCCGCCGCCTCCTGCGTCATCCGCAAATACAAGGCATTCGGCGGAATTATCCTGTCGGCCAGCCACAATCCCGGCGGGCCGGACGAGGACTTCGGCATCAAGTACAACATCGGTGCCGGCGGCCCCGCACCGGAGGCCGTGACCGAGGCGATCTTCGCCCGCACGCAGACCCTGTCGCAGTACGTCATCCTCGATGGTCCTGACGTTGATCTCGACACCATTGGCGAAAGCCGTTTGGGCGCCATGGCCGTGCAGGTCATCGATCCTGTGGCCGACTACGCCGACCTGATGGAATCCTTGTTCGACTTTGCGGCCATCCGTCGCTTGTTCGACGGCGGGTTCCGTATGCGCTTTGACGCCATGAACGCCGTCACCGGCCCCTATGGCGTGGAGATCCTGGAGCGCCGCCTGGGCGCGCCGTCCGGCACCGTCATCAACGGCACGCCGCTGGAGGACTTCGGCCACCATCACCCGGACCCGAACCTCGTTCACGCCAAGGAACTGGTAGACGAGATGTTCGGCCCGGCGGCGCTGGACATGGGCGCGGCCTCGGACGGTGACGGCGACCGCAATATGATCCTCGGCAAGCGGTTCTACGTCACGCCCTCCGACAGTCTGGCCGTGCTGGCCGAGCACGCCACCGTCTGCCCCGGTTATGCCGCTGGCCTCAAGGGCATCGCGCGGTCCATGCCGACCAGCCGTGCGCCCGATCGCGTGGCCGCCGCGCTGGGCATTCCATGCTGGGAGACGCCGACCGGCTGGAAGTTCTTCGGCACCTTGCTGGACGCCGGACTGGCAACCCTGTGCGGCGAGGAAAGTTTCGGCACCGGGTCCGACCACGTGCGGGAGAAAGACGGCCTGTGGGCCGTGCTCATGTGGCTGAACGTGGTGGCCGCGACCGGCACATCGGTCGATCACCTGGTGCGCGATCACTGGGCACGCTTCGGCCGCACCATCTATTCGCGTCACGACTACGAGGGTGTCGACAGCGACGCCGCCAATGGCTTGGTGGAGCACCTGCGGGCCACGGGTCCAAGCCTCGCCGGGAAGGCATTTGGCGCCTACACCGTCGAAGGCTGCGACGATTTCAGCTACACGGACCCAGTGGATGGCTCGGTTTCAACCAACCAGGGCATCCGCGTGATGTTCACCGACGGGTCGCGGATAGTGTATCGCCTTTCGGGGACGGGAACTTCGGGGGCGACCCTGCGTGTTTACCTGGAACGATATGAACCCGACCCCGCCCGCCATGGCGACGATCCCCAGGATGCCTTGGCGCCCTTGATCGCCATAGCGGGCGAGGTGGCGGAAATCGCGGCGCGCACCGGACGAACGGCGCCCACCGTCATCACTTAGGAATAGGAAGTCCATGACCGACGCTCCCCACGCCTTCCATCCGTCCATCCTGCGCGCCTACGACGTGCGCGGCATCGTTGGGGAGACGCTTCACCCAGCCGATGCCTACGCCCTCGGGCGGGCGCTCGGCACGATCACGGTGAAGACCGGAGGCAAAGTGGCCTGCGTCGGCCGCGACGGGCGGTTGTCTTCGCCGGACATGGAGGCCCAAGTAGTCGCCGGTCTGGCCGACTGCGGCCTGGAGGTGGTGCGGGTCGGCCTCGGCCCGACGCCCATGCTCTATCTGGCGCAAAAGCTGCTGGGGGCGGATGCGGCGGTGATGGTCACTGGCTCGCACAATCCGCCCAACCACAACGGTTTTAAAATGATGCGGGCGGGCAAGCCGTTCTTTGGCGATGACATTCTGCGC
>JBAYSM010000206.1:0-6143 GCA_041676205.1 Rhodospirillaceae bacterium
CCCGGCGATAGAGGTGATATTGATGATCCGCCCGCCCCCGCTCATCAACGGCGCGGCCCGGCGCGCCAGTTCAAGCGGCGCCACCAAGTCGATATCCAGCACCCGGCGCACGGCGTCCAGACCAACCTCGAACAAGCCCCGGCGGTCGCGGAGGGCGGCGTTATTGACCAGGATATCCAGCCGCCCGAAACGGTCCTTGATGGTGGCGAAGGCCTGCGCCACGGCGGTCTCGTCACCAACGTCGAACGGCAGTGGCTCCGTCCCCTGCCCGACGGCCGCCGCCGCCGCATCCAGCTTCGCGCCGTCCCGCCCGTTGAGCAGCACCACCGCCCCGGCCATCGCCAGGCCACGGGAGATTTCCAACCCCAGCCCCTGCCCCGCGCCCGTAACCAGCGCGACCTTGCCGTTCAGGGAAAAGGACATGACCGCTCACCCACAATTGCCTCAACCGCCGCGCAGTGTGCACGCAGACCGCCGGGATGGCTAGGCCGGGACGTCCTCGTTGGTGTGAAACAGGATTTCCTGGCCGTCGCCGTACGCCAGAAAGAAGGCAGCCCCCCGCTTTCGAACCGCGCCCTGCGTGCCGTCCGGCGCCGTCTTGTCGATTGCCGTGTTGCCGCCGCACTCCTGGCATTTCCAGTAATACCCGAACTTGCCGTAGGCGATGAACAGGCGGGAAGACTGGCACTTTTTGCACTCACGCCCAGATGCACGAGCGGGTTCGGGTTCGGGTTCTGGTGTGGGTGTAGGTTCGGAAAAACCCCATGGATCCTTCTTTGGCGGCACTTCAGGCGGTGCCTGCGGTGCTGAACGCGTGTCGTCCGCCAGAAGCAGATCGATAACGCGCTGTAATTCATGTGGCTTGATGGACGGCCGGACATCATCCGCCTTGCCGAACAGGATTGTTCCGAGGCCGGCGGCCTTGCGCTGCCGCTCAATGATGGCTTCAACCTCAAAGGCCACTTGGTCGGCCTTCATCGCCTCGGGCGCAAGGTGCTTGGCGCTCCGCTCAATGATGCCGCTGTCGGAAACCGCAACCAGAACGGCCATGTCGAAATTCTTGAAACCGCCCTGCACCAGTCCAACGAGCAGCTTGTCGCGAAGCGCCTCGCGTCGCTTTTGCAGGTAGGCCCGCAGGAACTTCGCCTGCTGCTGCGCCTGGATGATCGGCGAAGGCATGCCTTTCCAATGACCGCCCCAGATGCGCGCCCACTCGCCGCGCGCGTTGACGCGCACCTTCTGAGTGACGGACTTGCTCTCAACGATGATGGCCCCCGCCGCGTGGAGAACCAGATGGTCGATCTGCGCGGCGTCACCGTCCTCGACAAGCCGAAGGTCGTTGATGACGAACACATCGGGATTGTCATGGAATGCCCGGCGCAGATAAAACGCCATTTGCCGTTCGGCCGCGTCACCGGCGGCTTGAAGTTTGTCACCGCCCTTGCGGTCCGGCGGATCCTTGAGAACCGTCACGTTGCCCCCCTTATACTTTTTTGTCACCCCGTCGCGGGGATGATAGTGCCAACAAGGGGCTTTCTAAAAGAGGTTGTTGATCGTTGCGGCAGAGAAGTTACCATCCCTTCGCCTTTCACATGCTGGCACACCACCCGCACCTCGTTCCGATCTGTGCGCGGTGGGAACACGAGGAATGGGGGCGGCCATTGGAACAGACGGTGCCGGATTTCGCGGCGGCGCGGGCTGATGGGCTGCCGTTGACCGTGGTGGCGCTCGACCGCGCCGGTGAGGCGGTTGGCATGGTTAGCCTTTGGGTCAGCGACTGCCCGCTTCGCCCGGACATCACGCCGTGGATGGCCTCGCTTTACGTTGCCCCGGCGGCGCGCGGGCGGGGCCTCGGCAGCGCGCTGTTCAGCCGTGCCGAAGCACTGGCACGACGCCTCGGTCTCACCTGCCTGCACTTGATGACACAGCATTCCGAGGCGCACTACGCGGCGCTGGGTTGGACCACCTTCGACCGCATCGACGGCCCCGGTTCCATGCGCGGAGCGGCCCTGATGCGGAAGGATTTTTAACGCTCGATCCGGTACAGTGGCCCATGCTCGTGCTGCCAAACCGTGGATACCTGCCGATACTTGCCCGACTGGCTCTGTTCATGCTGGCCGTGGCCCTGCTGGCTGGTCCGGCTGTGGCGAAGAACAAGCCGGTGGCGCTCCGCGTCCTGAGCTACAACATCCACGGGCTGCCCGCCCTGATCGCCAAGGATGACCCTGAAGGGCGCATTCCGATTATCACGCGCAAGGCCGGCGAATACGATGTAGTCCTGTTCCAGGAGGACTTCTCCCACAACGCCCTGGTTGATGCCAATGCGTCCCACGGCATCATCGTGCGCGGCAACGGCCCGTCGGGCACGGCCAATATCAAGGGCGTGGCGGTTCCGATCAGCACCGTGACCGGCTTGATGAGCGGGTTCGGGGTCAGCAAGGAGATCGCCGACCTCGCGGCGACGGCGGCAAAGGCGGCGCAACCCTTCGGGTCCGGGCTGACCGCCCTTGTGCGCCGCGGCACGGCGGAAGTGATCGACCAACAGCGTGAGGCGTTTGGCATCTGCGAGGGCTATAAGGCAGCCGCGCAGGATTGTTTTGCCGAAAAGGGAGTCTTGATGGTGCGCCTGCGTCTTTCGGCAGGCGTGGAGGTGGACGTCTACAACACCCACCTGGATGCCGGAGAAGGCGCCAGGGACCAAAGCATCCGGGTCAGGCAGCTTGGTGCTATCACGGCCTTCATGAAGCGCCACAGCCAGAACCGCGCGGTCATCTTTGGCGGCGACTTCAACATGGACTGGAAAAACCGGACCCAGCGCGCGGCGTTCGAACGGTTCCTCAAGTCCAACGGACTGACACGCCTTGCGACCAACCAAGACGGCCGCCACATCGACCATATCCTGGTCCGGTCAGCCCGCAGCGTTCACCTGACCGTGCGGCAGGCCGCGGTCGCGCCCGGCTTTGACAAGGACGGCACGCCACTCAGCGACCACCCGCCCCTGTTCCTCGACGTGCAGCTCGTCCGGCGTTAGCCTTCGCGGGCTATTTCCATCGCCACGATGCCGGGGGTCATGCGAGCCAGTTCCTCAAGGCTGGTCGGGAACACACAATGCGGATGCCCCGCCGCCGCATAGACCACGGCAAAGCGGCCAAGGCTGGCGTCGATGGCGAGCGGCAGGGGTTCGGGGTGCCCAACCGGCGCGACGCCGCCTATGGCAAAGCCGGTGGCGGCCCGCACCACGGCGGCATCGGCCCGCCGCACCTCGCCCTCCAGGCCCAAAACCCCCGGCAGAGCATCGGCGTTGCACTGGCGGTCGCCGGCGATCAGGGCCATGACCGGCGTGTCACCAATCACGAACACCAGCGACTTGACGATGCTGCCCAATTCCGTACCTAGCGCATTGGCCGCGTCCTGCGCCGTGCGGGCGCTGTGGGCCAGTTCGATGACGGCGGCGGCGCTGCCCACATCCTTCAGGGCATTGCGCACCCGCTGGACGCTGGCACTGTCAAGGGGACCAGCCATGGCGCCGCCTATGCCGGCTTGGGCACGGCCATGCCGCGCGCTACCGCCGGGCGCGTGGACAGGGCATCGTACCAGCGGGCAACATTGGGGTAATCGTCCAGGTCGATGCCTTGCCACTCGTAATGCTCGACCCAGGGGAACGTGGCGACATCGGCGATTGAATAAGCATCTCCGGCCAGGAAGTCATGCTGCGCCAACTGGCCCTCCATCACTTTGTAGATGCGGGCAGTTTCCTTGGTGTAGCGGTCGATGGCGTACGGCACCTGCTCAGGCGCGAAGCGGCGGAAGTGGTGGCACTGGCCGAGCATCGGCCCAACGCCGCCCATCTGGAACATCAGCCATTGCAGCACGGTATAGCGGGCGTGCGGCTCGGTCGGCAGCAGCGGGCTTTGCGTCTTGTCGGCCAGATAGATCAGGATGGCCCCGGACTCGAACAGCGTGATCGGCGCGCCGCCCGGCCCGTCGCTGTCGATGATGGCGGGGATCTTGTTGTTGGGGTTGATCGCAAGGTACTCGGTCGTGAACTGGTCGCCGCGCCCGATGTCGATGGGCTTGACCGTGTACGGCAGCCCAAGCTCTTCGAGCATGATGGATACCTTGCGGCCGTTGGGCGTGCGGGCGGTATAGAGCGTGATCATGAATTCCCCTTTATCTCAAACCGGTACGGTGCCAGACGGTGCCGCGCCGCGCAACACCTCGCCCAACAGCCGGAAGTCGCGCGAGCGCGGCGACCCAGGCCGCCATACCAGGGCTGCCGTTCGTGCGGCGGCCGCGCCCTGCACCTCACGCACCACGACGCCCGACCCGTTGGCGACCTCCACCGGCACGGCCGAGCGCGGCAGCAGTGTCACGCCGAGTCCGCTGGCGACCATCTGGACCAGCGTGCTGAGGCTGGTGGCCTGGAATGCCTCGTTCTCCTCTGGCCCGCCGAGGCGGCAGGCCTGGAGCGCATGGCCGCGCAGGCAGTGCCCGTCCTCCAGCAGCAGGAGTTCGGTGCGCGACAGATCCTCGTTGCTCAGGCGGCCCGTGCCCTGGGCCAGCGGATGGCCGGTTGGCAAGACCACCACGATATCCTCCTGCCACAACGGCATGACCTCCAGATCGCCGACATCGAAGGGCAGCGCCAGGACGCCGCAGTCCAGCCGCCCGGCGCTCAGGTCATCGAGGATGCGCGCCGTCTGTTCCTCGCGCAGATACATGCGCAAGTCGGGATAGGCCCGCCGCACCGCAGGCAAAGCGCGCGGCAGGACATAGGGCCCGATGGTCGGAATGACCCCCAGCCGCAAATCCCCAGCCAGCGGATGCCCCCCGGCCTGGGCGGCATCAAGCAATGCCTCGGCATCGGCCAGGATGGAGCGGGCGCGGCGCACAAGATCCTCGCCCAACGGCGTCAGGAGCACCTTGCGGCGACTCTTGCGTTCCAGCAGGACGATGCCGAGCAAAGCCTCCAGGTCCGCAATCCCGGCCGACAGGGTGGACTGGGTGACGTTGCAAACCTCGGCCGCCTGCCCGAAGTGCAGCGTGTCGGCCACGGTCACGAGATACCGCAACTGGCGCAGGGTAGGAAGGGCGCGCATCGGTTCCGCCGATTAGTGAGTCAGGACCGCAACCCTAACACCGATTAATGACGCCCGAACAGCACCGCGCGCGCCTCGTCGGAGGTGACGGGGTTGGACTCGCGCCATTCGTACCCGACGCGCCAACCCTTCTCCACCGCCGGACGGGCCGCCAAGGCTTCGAACCAGCGTTTGAGGTTGGGCGTATCATCGAGGTTTTGGCCCTGATCCTGCCACGGCTTGACCCACGGCCAGCAGGCCATGTCGGCGATGGAATAATCGGCACCGGCCAGGAATTCGACCTCGGCCAAGCGGCGGTCCATCACGCCGTACAGGCGGCTGACCTCTTTGGTATAGCGGTCGATGGCGTAGGGAATTTTCTCGGGCGCGTAGTTGCGGAAATGGTGCGCCTGCCCGGCCATCGGCCCCAACCCGCCGACCTGCCAGAACAGCCACTCATCCACCGCAATCTGCCTCAGCGGGTCACGCGGGTAGAACTGCCCGTACTTGGTGGCAAGGTACTTGAGGATGGCCCCGGACTCGAACACCGACACCGGCCCGATGCCGCCGCCGGGTTCATGATCGACAATGGCAGGCATCCGATTGTTGGGGCTGATTCGCAGGAACGCCGGATCGAACTGCTCACCCTTGGTGATGTTGACCGGCCGGAGGGTATAGGGAACGCCGAGTTCCTCCAGCAGAATGGTGATCTTCCAGCCGTTCGGCGTGGGCCAGTAGTACAGGTCGATCATGGATTATCCTCTCAGGCGGTCCACCGCCGCCGCCGCTTGGCGCCGCCGCAGTTCGTCCGCCACGTCGGTATCCACGATGGCCTTGCCGATGGGGAACAGCGACACCCCCGCCAACTTGAGGTGCGCCCACGCCAGCGGCAACCCGATGATGGTGATCGCCGTCGCAATGGCCGCCAGGACGTGGCCGATGGCGAGCCATATCCCGGCCAGCAGGAACCAAATGATATTGCCGATGGTGCCCAGCGGGCTGGTGCCGGGATCGGTGCCCCCGGTCATCAACGACCGATGCACCGCCTCGCGCCCGGACGGCCAC
>JBAYSM010000207.1:0-6142 GCA_041676205.1 Rhodospirillaceae bacterium
GCGGTCATGGCGTCTTGAAAGGCGGCTATGCGGGAAATGACCGGCATGACAAGGTGTTCCGTTCGATGGTGTTGCACCGCAGAGAGTAGCGCGGCACAAGTTAGGTCGCCAAGAACCGTCTTGTCAGGAACCCTAAATGGTCCAGAGTTCTCCCTTGCCGTGGTGGCATCCCGACGAGATGGCCCGCCGCCGTCCGTTCCTGGAGGCACGGGCCAGGATCATCACGGGCATCCGCAGTTTCTTCACGGAGCGCGGGTTCTTGGAGGTGGAGACGCCCATCCTCCAGACGGCTCCGGGGATGGAGGTTCATCTACGCGCCTTTGCGACCGATCTGACCGACGCCCTGGGCAGGGTGCCGCCGCGTCGCCTGTACCTGCACACCAGCCCCGAATTCGCCATGAAGAAGCTGCTGGTCGGCGGTCTGCCGCGCATCTTCCAGATGGCGCGTGTATTTCGTGACGGCGACATCTCACCCACGCACAGCCCTGAATTCACCATGCTGGAATGGTATCGCGCCGGGGCCACCTACACCGATTTGATGGATGATATCGAGGCCCTGTTCGCCGCTTGTGGAGAAACCCGGCCGGTCGAGCGCCTGAGCGTCGCCGAGGCATTTCGCCGCCATGCAGGGGGGCTGGACATCCTGGGAACCGTGAGCGACCCGTTTGCCGCCGAACCTGCGCCGGACGCCCTGAAGGCCGCCGCTGCCGCCATCGGGGTATACGTGGGCGAGGGGGATGGTTGGGAGGACGCCTTCTTCCACATTTTCCTCGATCGCATCGAGCCTCGACTGGGGTTGGATGGCCCGGTCATCCTGTACGATTGGCCCGCCTGCATGGCCGCCTTGTCGCGGCGCAAGCCCTCGGACCCGCGTGTATGCGAACGGTTCGAGGTCTACGTCAATGGCTTGGAACTGGCCAATGCCTTTGGTGAACTGACCGACCCGGCCGAACAGCGCCGCCGCTTTGAGCATTCCATGCAGGCCAAGGAACGGCTGTACGGCGCGGGTGCGGTGTGGCCGGTGGAGGAGGACTTCCTGGCCGCGCTGGAGCACGGACTTCCTGACCCATGCGCAGGAATTGCACTGGGGGTGGACCGATTGGTGATGGTGCTGACTGGGGCGCATCGCATCGAAGATGTACTATGGGCGCCAGTCGCATAAAGGGGACGGCGGAATGAAGCTGCATACGCTGGGTCACGCCTGCATGATGTTGGAGAACGACGCCGGGCAGCCGGTTCTCGCCACCGATCCGTGGCTGGAAGGGTCCTGCTACTGGCGGAGTTGGTGGCTTCAGAATCCGCCGCGCGAGGACCAGATCGCGGCCGTGGCGCAGGCGCCCTTCCTTTATATCACCCACGAACATCCGGACCATTTGCACATACCCAGCCTGCGGCGGCTGGGGACCAAGGCGACTGTGCTGTTGCCGGATTTCCTGTGCATGAAGATGGATGCGCACCTCGCTGGCATGGGCTTTACGGTGCGCCGCTTGACCTCTCGCCAGTGGGTGCGTCTGTCGGATGGCATCTCGGTGATGTCCTTGCCGCAGTGGAACAACGACTCGGTTCTGGTCGTGGATACCCCGCAGGCCCTGGTCGTAAATTTGAATGATGCCAAGCCGTTGGGCGGGTTGTTTGACGATATTGCTGAATTGAAGCGGAGCCTGGGGAAGCGGTTGGTCCTGCTGCGCAGTCACTCTCCGGCCGGGCCGTTTTTCAACTACTTCCGCGAGGGGGAGCGCACGCCGAACCTCAGCAAGGCCAGCTATGTGTCCATGGTCAATCAGGTTTGCGACCTGTTTGGGGCTGACGTGTTCATCCCGTTCGCCAGCCAGGTGGTGTTGCGGCGATCCGATTCCGACTGGGCCAACGCCTACAAGGTCGGCCACCCCGATTTGGAGCAGGGATGGCGGTCCAAGTCCCGGCTGTGTCCCCCTTTTTCCTCGGTTGATTTGACAACCCTGGAGGTGGAGAGCGAAGCACCCAACTCCTATCGGGGGACGTTTACGGAGGCGCGCCGCGCCCGCGTGGCGGCGGAGGAAGCGCGCAACAACGCTGAACACCTCGATGATGCGGACATTGAGCGCCTGCGTCTGGTCCTGGACCGTCCGCGGCTTGCCATGATGGCGGTCCTGCCGCGCGGGGTGGCGGTGCGCTGTGCCGGGCGGCGGTTCCTGTACAGCCCGATCACGGGCCGCCTGAGCGAAAGGGCCGACGGTGGAGCCTGCACCATCGACGTGCCGGTCGCTGCGCTCAAGGATGCCCTGGCGTTCGGCCACTTTGGCGACCTGTGCATCACCATGTTCGTGCCCATCCACCTGCACCGGGATACCCCGGCGCGCAAGGTGGACGTGTTCTGGATGCTGATGATCCTGGCCGACTACGGCTATGCCGGTCGGATGTCCAACAGCCTGCGTTGGCTGTGGTGGGCGTGGCGGATGGAGCGACGGCGGCCATTGCGGCAGCCGCCGTCGTCCAGTCCGGTCAGCGCAGCAGCGCGTTGAGCTTGCGAACGGCTTCTTCCGGGCCGTCCGGCCAAGTCCACACGCCCGAGCACACGGCGATGAAATCCGCGCCCGCTTCGATCAGGGGTTTGGCGTTGTCGGGCGTGATGCCGCCGATGGCGACGCAGGGCACGGTCATGACATCCTGCCACCACGTCAGAAGGTCGAGGGTCGCCTCGGTCTTGGCGTCCTTCGTTTCGGTCGGGTAGAACGCGCCGAAGGCGACGTAGTCGGCCCCAGCCTCGGCTGCTTCCATGGCAAGGTGGCGGCTGTCGTGGCAGGTCACGCCGACGATGGCATCCGGTCCCATGATCTTGCGCGCCTGGGCATAGGGAGCGTCTTCCTGACCGACATGGACTCCGTCGCAGCCGGTTTCGGCGGCCAGATCCGGGCGGTCGTTGAGAATGACGGCCACGTCGCGGTCCTGAGCGACCGGGCGCACGGCGTCGACCACGCGGCGCACGGTGTCGTCATCGACGTCCTTCAGACGGATCTGCAGTGCCGCCACGTCTCCGGCATTGAGGGTCCGGGTCAACGTCTGGACGAACGACTCCAGGTCGGGCAGGGCAGGCGGCGTGATCAGGTACAGGCGGCAGGGTTCGCGGGTGTCGGACATTGCGCAGCGGCTCCAGGCTCAGGAGCGCCCTAGATACCCTGTGTGGCCGGGTTCATCAATGACCGGCATGCCGCCGCCGGGTCGGGCAGGGCCAGCAGGTCGGTGCCGTGCAGGGGGCCATCCAGCACGGCGGCGCCCAGGCCTTCGGCAATGGCGCGCAGGCTGCGGAGGGCGGCGGGCGGCAGGCCGTTCACCGCCACCGCCGGAACGCCGGACTCCAGCGCCGCCATGGCGAACCCCGCCGCGTCTCCAGCATCAAGCACCAAGGTCCAGCGCACGCCGGGCAGCGTCGCCGCCTTGGTCTGCGCCACCTTGAGCAGCCAGCCCGGCCCCTGATACTGCGCCGCGCCCGGCGCGCTGCACAGGATGACAGGCTGCTTGGCGGCCCACGCGGCGGTCAGGGCGGCCTGCACATGCTGCGGGGTGTGAACCACCACGCTCTCGGCGCCGTCGGCAAGGGCGGTGTAGGGTTCCATGATCGGCATGCCTCCTGGGATCAAGGAGTCCACAGTGTGCGGACGTGCCAGGGATGGTCAACCACCACAAGAGGCCGGAAAGCTAACACCTTGAGAGGTAGTCTCTTCTATTGACCCGTAAACGGCCCCCGCCTATCCTCACAGTGGGGTCAAAGGTTAGGGCGGTAGTCCTTTGAAAGGCATGGAGAACACGATGCTGTCCCGGATCGAATCCGCGCTGGCGCGGCTGGGGCAGGCGGTGACGCGGCTTGAGGAGACCGGGGTCGGTCGCCTGGAGGCCATGGTTGCCGCCGGCAATGACGAAGCCCAAGTCGAAAGGCTGGGCGCGGAATTGGCCGCCGTGCGCGCCGACTATGAAGAACTCCAATTGACCAGCCACAATGCGTCCGGCCGGATTGACGCGGCTATAGGGCGCCTGCGCGCGGTCCTCGACGCTTAAAAGGAATTCACCGAGATGGCTCAGGTCAGCGTTACGGTCAATGGCCGGTCCTACCAAGTCGGGTGTGCCGACGGGCAGGAGGAACGCGTGCGCGTCCTGGCTACCGAGCTGGACGGTCGCGCCCGTTTGCTGGCTGAGGCGTCAGGGTCCGTCAACGAAGGGCTGGTCCTGGTCCTCGCCGGGCTGATGGTGGCCGACGAAGCCGCCGACGAACGCGCCGCCCGCGCGGCAGCCGAGGAGGAACTCGCCGCGCTGGCTCAATCCGATGTCGTCGCGGACCTGCAAAATCGGGTCGCCGAATTGGAGGCCACTTTGGCCCGCACTCAGGCAGATCTGGCGGAATCCCATGCTGCCTTGCGGGCCGCGCATGAACGCCTCGAACAGCGCCGCGACGACGCTCAGACCCGCCTGGATCAAGAGGGCCGGGTGGCCGAAGCCATCGAAGCACTGGCCGCACGCATAGAGACGGTTGCCGAAAGCCTCCGCACACCCTAAATTCAAGAATGACGATGCTGCCCGGTGCGTCAGGTCTGCACTACTCCCGGGGGCTATTCCTACAGATTGGGAGCTGTCTCTGTCAGGGCTCTGGCCCTGGTACGCGGCGCCCACCTAGTGCTCGCGGCCCATGTGGAGGTTGCGCTTTCGGCCAACGGCCGGGTGGCTTCGTCAGCTTCTGATTTTCTTCCCGCCTGATCCACCAGCCCGGATCGCGTCAGCGGACGACCCCGCATCCGAGGCATCATGGCCGACACCTCTCCCCCCCCACCGTCTTCGGTCGCTCCCCATACCAAGGGAGAACTGCGTGCGCGTATCCTCGCCCTGCGGGAGATGCTGGGCGCGGTGGCTAATGCCGGGGCCGGAGAGAGCGTTGAGGAAGCCCTGCGCAAGCGCGTGTTGGATGCTGCTCCGCTGCCCCCTGGCGCGGTGGTGGCGGGGTACTGGCCAATGCGCGGCGAGATCGATGTTCTGCCGGTTCTGTCGGTTCTGGCCGAGCGCGGGCAAGTGACCGCCTTGCCCGCCGTGGTGGACCGCAAGGCGCCGCTGGTATTCCGGCGGTGGGCACCCGGCGATGCGCTGGAGGATGGCCTGTACGGCACCCGCCATCCGCTGGCCGAGGCCGAGGAGGTGCGCCCCGTGTGCCTGCTGGTGCCGTTGCTGGCCTTTGACCGCAAGGGCGTCCGGCTGGGGTATGGCGGCGGGTTCTACGATCGCACGCTTGCCGCGTTGCGTGCCGTGGGGCCGGTGGTGGCGGTCGGTGTGGCCTATGCCGGGCAGGAGGTCGATGCCTTGCCCGCCGAGCCGCACGACGAACGCCTCGACTGGGTGGTGACGGAAAAGGAAGTCATTCAAATTTCTGCGGACGGAAGGCAAGACGCATGAGGATCCTGTACCTGGGCGATGTGATCGGGCGGTCGGGCCGCGATGCGGTGTGCGAAGCCGTGCCGCGCCTGCGCCCTGAATTGGGGCTGGATTTCGTTATTGTCTGTGGGGAAAACGCCGCCCACGGGTTCGGCCTTTCCGCCCGCATCGCGCAGGATTTCTTCGAGGCCGGGGTGGATGTCGTGACCACCGGCAACCACGTCTGGGACCAGCGGGAACTGATCGCCTATATCGACAAGGAACCGCGCATCCTGCGCCCGGCCAACTATCCGCCGGGTACGCCGGGCAAGGGCGCGACCGTGTTCCCGGCCCCCGGCGGGCGCAAGGTGCTGGTCATACAGGTCATGGGCCGCCTGTTCATGGACCCGCTGGACGACCCGTTCGCTTCGGTCGCCGCTGAACTGGACCGTCACCGCCTCAAGGGCAGCGTCGATGCCGTGGTGGTGGACATTCACGCCGAGGCCAGCAGCGAAAAAATGAGCATGGGCCACTTCTGCGATGGCCGCGCCTCGCTGGTGGTGGGCAGCCATTCCCACGTGCCGACGGCGGACGGCCAGATATTGCCTGGCGGCACGGCGTACCAAAGCGATGCCGGTATGTGCGGCGACTATGACTCGGTGATCGGCATGGTCAAGGAACCCGCCATCGCCCGGTTTACACGCAAGGTGCCCGGTGAACGCCTGGGTCCGGCCAGTGGTCCGGCCACCGTTTGCGGCGTGGTCGTGGACAC
>JBAYSM010000208.1:0-6132 GCA_041676205.1 Rhodospirillaceae bacterium
CCTGTCCAGGGCGACCTTCTCCACGATGGTCTTGATGTTGGGCGCTCCCTTGGGCCGTCCCTTCCGGTTTCCCGGGCGACCGGGGCCGAACTGGTGCTCCCGCGGCGGCGATGGCCGCCCCGGGGGCGTGGGCTTATGGTCATCGGTCATAGGTCGTCATACTCCCCTGCGTCATCGGCCTTGCGCTGATCGTCGCTGCGGGTGGCCACATACCGGGCCCGCCCGGTCGCGACCTCCCGATCGGTCCACGGCGGCGGCCCGAACCAGCCGAACATCTGGCGGCCCATCGCAAACGGCATGGACTTGGGCATGACGGCGACGCCGCCCCACGTCGGCGCGTTTTGCGGCGTCAGGACGCCGTACCGTACGAACTGCTCCAGCAGGTACCTGATCGACCGCAGGTCGCCCTTGAGCGCCTTTTTCAGGATCCTGCGCAGTTCTACCTCCTTGGCCGGCATCTGGCGGGCGACACCGTCCTGCATGACCGTGACCGGGCCGGTGCGCAGGGCCGCCAGATTGACCTCGGCCGGGCCGTGGGTTTTCGGCCGGCCCTTGGGGTTGCCCGACTGCCCCTTCTGGAACCGGGTCTGGGGCGGCGGCCGGCCGTAGCCGACCGCGTAGTCGGGCGGCGGAGGCTTGGGATCATCGCTCATGCCGCGGCCTCCCCGGTCGTATCGCCGTCATCGGCCGCTGCGGCCTGGGCACGCTCGGCCGCCACCTCGGCAAAGGTCTGGCCGGTGGCTGCCAGCACAGCCTCGGTGGCGCAGACATCGTGCAGGCGCCGCAGGATGACGTCGCAGTAAAGGGGATCGATCTCGACGCCGTAGCCGCGCCGCCCGGTCTTCTCCGCCGCCACCAACGTGGTGCCCGACCCGGCGAAGGCGTCGAGCACGATGCCCTTGCGGTGGGAGCCGTCGAGGATGGCGTCGGCCACCAGCGCCACCGGCTTGACCGTGGGGTGCAGGGTCAAATTGTCCCGGCCGGCCCCGAAGCTGTTGACCCCGGCATAGCTCCACACGTTGGTGCGATAGCGGCCGTGGCGGCCGAGATCGACGTTGTTGATGTGCGGCGCCGTCCCGGCCTTGAACACGAACACCAACTCGTGCTGGGAGCGGTACAGCGACCCCATGCCGCCGTTGGTCTTGGCCCACACGCAGAGGTTCTTGAGCTCGGAATAGGCCGCAGTGCCGGCGGCCAGCATCTCGGTCATGTGGCGCCAGTCCATGCACTGGTAGTGGATGGCCCCATCGACCGACACGGCCGCCAGATGCCCCAACACCGTGGTCAGGAAGGTGGTGAACTCAGGCCCCGACATCTCCCCCGAGGCCATGGCGAACTCGCGGTGTTGCGTCTTGCCCAGGCCGCAGACATGGCCGCCGATGGGAACGTTGTAGGGCGGGTCGGTGAACACCATCTGGGCCCGCTCCCTGCCGAGCAGGCGGTCATAGGTGTCCCGTTGCAGCGCGTCCCCGCAGATCAGGAGATGGCGCCCGATGGTCCAGATGTCGCCGGGCTGCGTGACAGCCGGCCCGGCCGCCACGGCGGGCACCGCATCGGCCGGGTCCGGGGCGCCGTCATCGCCGTCAACCAGCGACAGCTCGCCGATCAGGACGTCGATCTCGGGCAGCTCGAAGCCGGTAAGCGTGACGTCGAAGTCGATGTTGAGGTCCGACAGGTACTGCAGCTCAAGGCCGAGCAGTTGACGGTCCCAACCGGCGTTCTCGGCCAGCCGGTTGTCGGCGATGACGTAGGCGCGGATCTCGGCCTCGGTCATGTTGGCCAGCCGCACGGTCGGGACCTTGTCGATGCCGAGCAGCTTGGCCGCCATCACCCGGCCGTGGCCGGCGACGATGCCGTTGGCCTCATCGACCAGGACGGGATTGGTGAAGCCAAAGCGCTGGATCGATGCGGCAATCTGCCCGATCTGCTTCTGGGTGTGGGTACGCGGGTTGGTCTGCCGCGGCGTCAACGCGCCGGGGGACTGATAGACGATCTTCAGCTGTGCCATGAAGAGGATGTCTCCGTTGGTCCGGAGCCAGCCGCCTCAAGACACAGGCGCAGCTCCGGAACGAGTTCCGAAAACCACGCCTTCCCCATGGAACGCGATGGACCGTCTAGAACGGGACCTGGGACCATGCCCCGGCACTCCGCTCTGCAACAAACTGCGCACCAGGGCCATGCCATAGCGCCGACAGTCCGTCTCAGGCCCTCCTGACATGGGAAGCACCCGCAAATTCCGCAAGAGGTTGCAAAATTTTTTGATGGAACGTGGGAGTCTTTCGGTAGAACGGCGCCTCGCTGATCCCATGCCGTCGACAGACATCGGCGGTCTTTGTCCTGACCTCCTGCTCCTTCAGGATGCTGATGATCTGCTCCTCGGTGAAACGACTGCGTTTCATTCCGTAGTCTCCCCTACTGCGGGAGACTCTACCTCGAACTAGAGGAGGATTCGGGGTGCAGGTCATTGCCTGAAGGACAAGCCACCCATTAGCCGCCTCGGGCAGAGCGCGGACAACCTCCTGAGGTTCCACATCTAGCGTGTTATTGCCGTTTTGGTGCTGCCTCCATGCTGCGTGATGCGAGGACGGCACTTGATCTTCACCGCGCCCCGGGAGAATGCGTCATCCGAGGCCTTGCTCGACCACACATAGGCTTCGCCGGTTCCGAGATGGCTCATCTTGTCGGAGGTCAATTCGCCAAGGGCGGCATTCGCCTTCTGGATATGCTTCAGCCAGGCGGGCGAGTTGAATTTGTGCATGATGATCTGCGATGACAGCTCGATCAGAGAAACAGGGACCGATGGCGGGTCCTGAGAGGCCACCATAATGCTTGTCCCTTTATGTCGCATCTCACGGACGACCTCTACCAGGCCGGAAACCAAGTCACCGTTCTCGATGTACTTGTGGGCTTCATCGAAAACCACCAGCTTGTTGAAGGCGCTTCCCTGGTAGGTTGCTTCCGAGAAAATCTGCAGCATCACCACGAACAGGCCGAGGGCCTCGTCCTTTTCGATGTATTCATCTCGCAGATCCACGATGATCAAACGGCCTGGACAAATCAGATCCTGGAGTCGCTGGTTATCATCGATGTACTCGCTGGCGAACAAAAGGCGCGTCTGGGCCAGCTCTTTTAGGTGATCGGACAGACCAGAGCTATCGATGCCTGCTCGAAAAGCATCCAAGGTCAGGTTACCCCGCAGTCCCCTCATGATGAGGTTGATTTGCCGCATATACATGCTCTGACTGCCAATCGCTCCCATCAGGAATTTCCAGTGCGCCGCCTTGAGTTCAGAGGCAGAAAAAGCAATCGGCTTAACCTCGATATCTGGGTACTCGGCCCGGCGGTCATTTACCTTGTTTGCCGGGGTAAGAATCAGGACATCTTTCAGGGCTTCCGGGTTAGCCTTATAACGATCACGAAGGATGCAGATCTCTTCATCCACCGAGTTGGCATTGATCATCGAGGTAAACTCCGGCGCATAATCTTGCGTCGGGCTGTAATGGAAAATGACCACGGCGAGCGGGCTTGGCAGTACATTGATGTGCTGAAGCGGCATCGAGGCCATTTCAATGACTGTTCCAAGAGTGTAGCTCTTCCCGCCGCCTTGAACCCCAAAGAGACTGATCGTGTGGGTGTGGTTGAGGTCCAGCGCGATCTTCCTGCCGGAAACCTCTCCGAGCAATCCGTACTGGGGCGAGTCACCATTAACGCCCAGCATGATGTCATAACTGACCTCAGCTTGAGGCGCAGGCTCGGGTGTTGGATGCTCTGGCGCTTCAAGCAAGAGTTGAACAGGTTCTTCCGGTTCAAAAGCAACGGCGGCAGGCTGTTCGTCCTCTTTTTCTTCTTCGGGCGCAATGGTGGAAGGTCGAGGTGCTTGCTCGACGGGTTCCGCCTTTTCCTCTTGGGCAGGTGCGGGTGTTTCCTCTGCGGCAGGAGGTGTTGGCTGGGTGATTGGTGCCTCCGGCTCTTCGTCCCAGAGCTCATCCACCGTCCAGGACGTTGACCGGGCTCGCTTGGGTGCGATGAAAGCAGCTGTCTCGAGCTTCGGCACGTTCGGTATAAACTGCTCGCTTAGAAGGTGCGCGGTCGGTTCCTCTTCAATCTCGACGGAAATAGGCTTGCGGCAGTTCTCCAGCAGGGCGTGAATGAGATCCTTGCCGATGCGGTGGAATTCAATGCCCACCTCGTTGTCCGGGGCTTCTGTTCCGGTCTTGTCGAAGTCGAAGATCAGGGCGCAGCGTCTGAACTGAAGCGAGTAGCCCTGTTCGATGGATGCAAGTAGTCCTCGCGCTTCCTGCGCGGCAATCACATCAAAGACCCCGTAACGCAGTGAGCGTTCCAGATAGAACCGAAGGATCTGAGCCAACTCCCGGCTCTTGAGCAACCTATCCGGCCGGTCCGGCTTTTTCAGGGCCGGGTCAAAGTGGCGCTGGAGTATGCGCTCACTCTGATTGATTTGGGCGGAGATTCGCTCCTTCAGTTGGTTGAAGGCCGCAAAGTCGCCGACCTGCGAATAACACTTCACCTCGACCAAGTTGCAAGTGATCGTCCTGGTGTTTAAATCCAAGTCGAACAAACCCAAGTCGGTGCGTCGCAGGCTGATGGCATCGTTGACATCGTCTGACTCACCGCTTGAGCGATAGAGGTCCGTGTGTGCGTCCAACGGCACAATGACCTGATTTCTCAACGCGCCCTGATATTCGAGATAGAGCCGCGCCAGGGCCAGGCCAAGAGCTTCCGCCTGTTGCGTGCGTGCGGAAATCAGTTTCAGGGCGAGCTGCCCGGAAAGCGACCGCAGGTTTGCCAGAATCTGAACCGACTGCTCGCCGTCGGCGGACAAGCCATGCTCAAGCAACACCGGCTTCAGCATGGCCTCCAGCTCATCGTTCGAGCGCGAGGAGATGATCAGGTTGTGTGTCGCCTGGGAGCTGGCTCCCGGCACATAGTCAATCAGATAGTCCGGTCTATTCTTCCGGCCGCCATGGTCGAAAAACTCAATCCCCATATTTCGGTCGATGGTGAACACCCAATCGCTGATCTGATGAACCTCGTAGATCAGTTCTCGTTGGGCCACATCGAGACCAAGGGTCACGACGGGCACGGCTTTGAAACTGGCACCAGAAGCAGCAACCGCCGAGGTAGCAAAACAGAGATGACGGCTCAGGGACGACAGCAAATCGAAACACGCAGACTGGTTGTCCGCGCCGAGGGAGCGCCCGACAATCGGCCGCTTATTCCAGAAAGTACCCGAATCGTCATCAACGAATTCGGTATCGAAGTCCTGTATCAACCCATGCAGCGGAGTCACTCCCATCGGTTTCTCGGCAATGGAAAGCTCCTCGGCGGGAAACACATCTAGAAGAACGCTGATGTGTGCCGGAAACGCTTTGGAATTTACATGGAATTCATTCAGCGCGTGCCTGGCCAAGTTCAGCTTGGAAAACAGATGGCTGCCAGTTGAAGTCGCAAACGCGTCGGCTGCCTCGTTTACCGTCACTCCGGGACGGACCATAGATTCAAGCGCCTCACCCAAAACAGGCGAGTCGGGATCGGAGGTAAAGAGCCGGATGTCATAGCGCAAATCGGCATGCTCACGCTTCTGCTGGAGCGATATCAGGGCCTGCGCTACCACCGAACCGGCCCCGGGGTTGAAGATGTTCAGGGATAGCTCTCGCACATACGGATGCTGGGAGAGATAGCGCTCGATCTTGTCCGCAATGACCTTTCCGGAAATATCAGTCCCCGCCGCAGAAGGCTCGGCCAAGCCGAGGGCCGAACAGATCTCCGCCATCAGGCCACGGGAATTCTGCTCCGTTGTCGGGGCGTAGAGCGCCCAAAACGCATTCAGGTTGTCCACCGGAGTGAAAATGCGGCTATCCTCGACGGGAATACCGACCGGATAGGCAGAGGGCACAAGGCCATCCAATAGCGCGGAACGGACGTGAGGAATGTGATCCTTCCCGCCCGACTTGATCTTCTCGATCCAATCCTTGCCCAGGGCGACCCAACTGCTCAACCACAAGGCGCGGAGCGGATGGGTTGGGGAGACCAATACGGCCTCCCGGTGCCTTCCACGGAAGTCGGTCAAGATGACATGAATGGAATCAACGGCCAGCACGTTTCTGAGCG
>JBAYSM010000209.1:0-6002 GCA_041676205.1 Rhodospirillaceae bacterium
GACGGCGGCGGCCGGCAGCGCCACGGCGGCGGCGGCGTCGGCAACGTTTGCCGCGACTTCGGCCACCGCCTCGGGCACCGCCCGCAGCGCTGCCGAGGCGGCGCGCAAGCAGGCCGAGAGCTTTGCCGACAGCGCGGCCTTCTCAGCCTGGCTGACCGGGGCCGAACGCGAGTCCGCCGTCAGCGCGGCGCAGAACGCCGCCGCTGCTGCCGCGCTGGTCGCCGACCGCGCCACTGAAGCCCTGCGCCGATTGGAGGACACCGATCTTGCGCTGTGGCGGGCCGAACGTGCCGCCCGCCGGGCCGAGGCAGCCTCCGCCATCCCCGCAACCGTGGCCAGCGCCGGTCTCGCACCGGATGCCGTGCTTCCCAACTGGGCAAGGACCGACACATGACCATCGAGATCTTTCCGACCCTGCATTTCCTGGCCCGTCCGGGCCTGACGCCCAGCCTGCTCGCCTTCACGCGGTCGGGCAGTGCCACCCGCATGGGGCCGCGCGGATGGGTCGAGGCGGTGGCCGCTGATGCCTTGCGCCATGACTATGATCCGGTGAGTGGTGTCTATCTAGGCTGGCTGGTCGAGGAAAGCCGCACCAATCTGGCGCTGCATGCCCGCGATCAGTCCGTCGCGCCGTGGACCCGCACCAACATGAACGCCGCACGCACCGCCCTTGGGCTGGACGGCGTGGCGGCGTCGGCCACCACGCTGACCGCCACCCTGGCGGGGGCGGCGGTGTATCAGCCCGTCACGGCAGTCAGTGCAACCTATACGCTGTCGGTGGACTTGCGCCGGGTGACGGGGTCCGGCGCGGTGTCGCTGACCCTGGATGGCGGGGCAAGCTGGTTTGCCGTCACGGTGGGCAGCACCCGGTATGGCCGCCTCACCCTGACCCAGACGCTGGCCAACCCGACGCCGGGCCTCAAGCTGGACGTCGCCGGGGATGTGGTGGCGGCCGACTACTGGCAGCTTGAGGCGGGGAGCTTCGCCACGTCGCGCATTCCAACCACCACCGCGCCGATGACCCGAGGCGCCGACCTGCCGCGCCTGGACCCCGCCGGGGCGTGGTTCAATCCGGCCGAGGGCACCGTCTATATCGACGCTATCCCCCATGCCACCAGCACGGCGGTCAAGAACCTGTTCAGTTCGTCGGACAGTCCCAAGGCCGTGGAATTTTCGCTCAACGTTCATGCCGACGGTGTCCACGCCAACATCGGCGCCATCGGGTCGGGCTTTGCCGGGGCGACGCCCAGCGGCATGGCTGTTGCGCCAGGCGCGCCGGTGCGGGTGGCATTGGCCTATGGTCCGCTGGGGGGCGCCATCGTGCAGAACGGCTCGGCATTTCAGAGCTTTGCCACCGGCAGTTCCTGGAACACCACCGGCCTTGCCATCGGCCACCAATTGCGCGGCGGGGCGCAGCGGTGGCTGAACGGCCATGTGCGCCATGTGGCGGTGTTTCCGCGTCGGCTGGGCAATGCTCAGTTGGCCGAGTTGACCACGTTCTAGGCGCTGGCTGATGGCTGTGCGCCCGCGCCGCCGGGCGGTGCGCGGGGATGACCTGCGCGCCGCCCTCGCCAGCCGCCTGCCGGGCCGCCTGCGCGATCTGTTGGCCGAATACGACACGTTCGCCCAGGCCCCCGCGCCGGACGACGCCAAGGGCTATGTCGCCCACCATGCCGCCTGCAAGGCCGCGCTCCAGCACGCCGACATGCTCATCAAGCTGCTGCGCTGGGCCGAAGGCTCGGAACCCGACGCGCCCGTGGCCGAGGCCGACGAAATGGGCCGCCTGCTGGCCCGCGCCCGGCAGGCGGTGGAGGAGGAGGAAGGGGAGGAGGATGACCACGACGGTTCCTGAAGAGGGCGGAGTATCGCTCGCCGAGTTCGTGTGGATCTGGAACGAAACCCAAAGCCTGACCCTGCCGCGCCACCACCGCCGCATGGCCCGCTGGCTGCAATCGCGGTGGGCCGGGCCGGAGCCGCGCCAAGCCTTGCTGATGGCCTTCCGCAACTCCGGCAAGTCCACCATCGTCGGGCTGTTCTGCGCCTGGGTACTGCTGCGCAGGCCCGACGCGCGGATTCTGGTGATGGCGGCGGACCATGCGCTCGCCAAGAAAATGGTGCGGAACGTAAAACGTATTATAGAGCGCCATCCGCTGACTCGTGCCCTGGTCCCGCCGCGCAAGGATCAATGGGCGTCCGATCAGTTCACCGTGGCCCGGCCCGGCGAATTGCGCGATCCGTCGATGCTTGCCAAGGGCATTGGGGCCAACATCACCGGGTCGCGCGCCGAACTGGTGGTGTGTGACGACGTGGAGGTTCCCAACACCTGCGGCACCGCCCCCAAGCGGGCCGATCTGCGGGCGCGGCTGGCCGAACTGGACTATGTGCTGGTGCCCGGCGGGATGCAGCTTTATGTCGGCACGCCGCATACCTACTTCACCATCTACGCCCGCGAGGCCCGCCCCGAAACCGGCGAGGACCAGCCGTGGCTGGCCGGGTTCTCCCGCCTGGAAATCCCCATCCAGGACTCCGACGGAGCCTCGGCCTGGCCGGAACGGTTTCCGGCCAGCGCTATTGCCGGCATCAAGCGCCGCACCGGGCCGAACAAGTTCCTCAGCCAGATGATGTTGCAGCCGGTCAACGTGGCCGAAGGGCGGCTCGACCCCGACCGCCTGCGCCTCTACGACGGCGAGCTTGTGTACTCCGAAGGCAACGGCGCGCCGCTGCTGACTATCGACGGGGTGCGCATGGTGTCCGTCACCTGCTGCTGGGATCCGGCGTATGGCGCCAAGGGCGGCGACGGGTCGGTGATCGCCTGCCTGTTCAGCGACCAAGACGGCGGGTACTGGCTGCACCGGGTCCGCTGGTTGCAGGGCGGAGCACGCGACGGCGACGACGAGGCCACCGCCCAGTGCCGCCAGGTGGCGGCGTTCCTGGCCGAATTCCACCTCCCTGCGGTGCGGGTCGAAACCAATGGCCTGGGGCGGTTCCTGCCCGGCCTGCTGCGCAAGGTTTTGGCCGAGGCGGGGTTGCGCGCCGCCGTGGTCGAGACAGCGGCCAGCCGGGGCAAGGACGACCGCATCATGGAGGCCTTTGACGCCGTGCTGGCGGCAGGGGCTTTGCGCGCCCACCGCGCGGTGTGGGAAACCGCCTTCATCACCGAAATGCGCGAGTGGCTGCCCGGAGTCGGAGGCCGCGACGACGGCCTGGACGCGGTCGCCGCCTGCCTGCTGGCCGAACCCATCCGCCTGTCCCGCTCCACCGTTTCCCCCACCACCCGGCCCGACTGGCGGCCGGGTGGCGGCGGGTGGACGGCCAAAACCGATTTCGCGCTCTGAGACGAGGAGTTTTCCGATGCCGTCGACCCTGGACCTTATGTGGTGGATTTCCGCCGTCGAACTGCCCGCGTTGGGGGCGTTGTTCTGGATGATCTGGCGGGCGCACAGCGATGCCGACGACGGGATCGAGGACAACCGCCGGGCCTGTGAACTGGGCCTCGCCCAGCAGCGCGAGGCCCTGGCGGCCTATAAGCTGGAGGTCGCTAAAAGCTATGCCTCGATGAGCTATATCAAGGACGTCGAAAAGCGCCTGACCGTGCATCTGGAGCGTATTGAACACAAACTCGATGCCAAGACCGCGTCGGCGGCGGGGGGGCGGGCATGAGTGTCCCCCGGCTTGTTCCCCAGGAACTCCGCCTCTCCGACCCGGTCGAGGTCCTGGCCCGCACCCTCTATGGCGAGGCGCGCGGCGAGTCGCTGGCCGGAAAGGAGGCCGTGGCCTGCGTCATCCTCAACCGCGTGGCCCGTGCGCAGGAGCGCGGCGGGGCGTATTGGTGGGGCCGCGACGTGGTCGGGGTGTGCCTCAAGCCGTGGCAGTTCTCGTGCTGGAACCCGACCGATCCCAACCGCGCCAAACTGCTGGCCGTGACCGACGCCACCCGCGCCTTCCGCGCCTGCCGGTCAGTTGCCGAACGCGCCGTGGCCGGGATGGTCGAGGACAAGACCGGCGGCGCCACCCACTACCACACCCGCACCGTCACTCCGGCCTGGAGCCGGGGCCGCGCTCCCAGCGCGGTGATCGGCGGGCACTTGTTTTTCAACGACGTGGAGTGAGGAGGGGCGGACAACTATGGGTTTGTCAGCGGTGGTTTGTACGTCACTATTGGTCGCTGCCGCGAGCGGCCATTGATGGGGATGGGGGGAACGAGGGGATAGGCTGATGGGAGTTGCAAGAACAGGCCTTTCGAAGGCCTCTGGAATCCTTTTTCTCGTTCCGCTGCTTCAGGTGGCTGCTTGGCCCAAGTTTCTGCTGCCTTCTCCCGACCTCTACTTGGCCGACTACTTGAGCCGGGTGGTGGTCATCGGCGCGGCATTGGCGGCCGGTGTGCTGGCCTTGCCAGGGCCTCGGCGCGAATGGTCGTGGCTCAAGGTCGTCTTGGCGGCCCCGGTGTTTCTTGCCCTGTTGCTTGCGCTGTCCGGGGTCCAGCAGGTCTTGCCGGCGCCATGGCCGTGGCTGCGCCAGAACCTGTATCCCTACATCGAGTCCATCGACTTCTGGCTGTTCGACCTCACCGTCGGGCTGGCTCTGGTGGCGGTGGCCGAGGAGATAGCCTTCCGCCGCGTCTTTTTGGGCGTATGGCAAGCCAACGGCTGGCGGTGGATGACGCTGGCGTCCTGTGGCGCGTTCGGACTTCTGCACGCGCCGCAGGGGCTTTATGCCGTGGTGGGCACTGCGATGGCTGGATGGCTGCTGATGATCGCCTACCGGACGTCGGGCACCTTGTGGGTGCCCATCGCCCTGCACTACGTCACCAACCTGCTGGTCTTCTCCGGCGCCTTCGAGGGACCGGCCTAATTCCCCAGCCGCCCCTTGGCATCCTCGACCATCGCCCTGACGCGGCGCAGGAAGGCGTCGAGGCGGGCTTCCAGCGGCCACTGGGGGGCCTGGCGCAGCGCGTTGCCGAGCGCCAGGATCAGGGCGGCGGTCACGGCGTCGTCCAGTTCGGGGTCTTCTTCGGCCAGGACGTCGTCCAGGGCTTCCATCAGGTCCATGACCCGGTCGGCGTCGGCCGGGGGCGGGACGGCCACCGCGATCATCTGGTCGCCGTCGGGGCCTTCCACTGTCAGGGCCACTCCCCGAATTTGATCTTCGCCGTTGTCCTGGCTCATCTATTTGTCGCCTTTTCGCGCAGAGAAATCACACTCGACGACCAGCCGGGGCTGTGTGCGCCAGGGACGGAACGCCTGCCCCAGGGCCAGGGTTACAGCCGCGCCGCCGGTGACGGTCGTTCCGACGCGGCCGACGGCGTGCGGGTCGGCCTGCTCGATGCGGGCGACGCGGATACGCTGAAGGTCTTCGAAGGATGCGGTCACGGCGGGTTCCGGCTTGGCGCAGCCGCAATATCTTGGGGCCGCTGGGTCGATGGCCGCAGTATATGGGCCTTCGCCTAATCCGCCAAGGCGGTTACATAGGTTTGGATACCGGCTTTTTGTAGCGTCTTGGCCTTTAACTCGGCATCCGCGCGGCTGTCGTAGCGGCCCGCATAGACCACCGTCAAAGCGACGCCGCGCGATCCCACCTGCCCTGCCGTGTGCGGCTCGAACCCCAGGCGCCGCAGTTCGGCGGATTGCCGTTCGGCGTTGGCCGCCACCCCGAAGGCGCCCGTCTGGATGGCATAGTGCTGGGGCGGCGGTGGCGGCGCCACGGGAGCAGGCTCGGCCAAGGCTGCAACCATGACCGAGGCAATCTCGACATCGTCGGTGGTGGGAAGGGGCGGGGGTGCAGGGGGCGCCAGTTCACCCGCGATCAGGCGGGGGGCGATCTCCACGCTCTGCACGACTGACGCAGGCTCCGGCGCGGCGGTGGCGGGAACACCCATGCCGAAGCCCGTCGCCATGCCGGCCAGGAACAGGCTCGCCCCGCTGACCGCCATGGCAGCCATGCTCGCTGTCACGACCGGGCGGGTCAACGGCAGCACCAGTGCGCCTTTGGGGGCGGGAGGAGGA
>JBAYSM010000210.1:0-5976 GCA_041676205.1 Rhodospirillaceae bacterium
ATTGTGCGGACCTCCGATAGCACTCTGGCCCGACCCATCGACGCCCCCTCTCTGGAAGACGTCTAGGATCGGTCAGATCACGTGCTACCTGCATCGGTCACATCATGTGTCACCGACACACGCGGCGAGAGGGCTTCCGCCCGGCAGCCTAAGCCGGTAACATGGGATGCAGGACGAGACGGAGTATGGTCTGGCGTGGGCCACTGGGTGCCGACGCTGCAGGCATGAGGCAGGTGTTGCATGGGTCATGTGGGCGGTGAAGGCAGGAAGCGGCTGGCGGGCAACGCCGCTACCGTCGCGCCGTCCCGTCTGGTGGCACGTTCGCCTGAACGGACGCGCGGGCGCGGCAAGGCCGGTCCGTCGCCCTCCTCCCTCGCAGGGGCGGGGTCGCGCGCTGAGATTTATTCTGCCGTCGATCTCGGCACCAACAACTGCCGGATGCTGATCGCCCGGCCCGAGGGCGAAACGTTCCGCGTCATCGACAGTTACTCTCGCATCACCCGCCTGGGGGAGGGGCTGGCCTCGACCGGGTGCCTGTCCGCCGCTGCGCAGGACCGCACCATCGAGGCGCTGAAACGCTGCGTCGACAAGATGGACCGGCGGGGCGTCACCGCCTCGCGCAGCGTCGCTACCGAAGCCTGCCGGCGGGCCGTCAACGGGCCGGAGTTCCTGGAGCGCGTGCGTTCGGAAACCGGCATGGACCTGGAATGCATCACGGCCAACGAGGAAGCCCGCCTCGCCCTGACCGGCTGCGCCAGCCTGCTGCACCGCGACCATCCCTATGCCTTGGTCTTTGACATCGGCGGCGGGTCCACCGAACTGCTGTGGGTCAAGCTGACCGAAAGCCCATTTCCCTGCGTCGAGGGTTTCACCACCCTGGCGCTCGGCGTCGTCACCGTGGCCGAGGCCTGCGGCGGCGGCGACTTGGGCGAGCGGACCTATCGCAGCGTGGTCAATCATGTCCGCGCCCAACTGACCCATTTCGAGGCCCGCCACGGCATCGGCGCGGTGATTGCCGCGGGCCAAGCGCAGATGCTCGGCACGTCGGGCACGGTGACGACGCTGGGCGGCCTGCACCTGGGGCTGACGCGGTACGACCGCGCCGCCGTGGATGGGCTGGTCATCGACCTGACCACCGTGCACAGCCTGAGCCGTGGGCTGGCCGCCATGAGCCACCGCCAGCGCGCCGACTCGCCGTGCATCGGGCCGCAACGGGCCGACCTCGTGCTGGCCGGGTGTGCCATTCTTGAAGCGATTTGCGAAACCTGGCCGATGCCGGCCCTGCGCGTCGCTGACCGCGGCCTGCGCGAAGGCATGCTGCTGGACCTGATGAGCGGCGAGCCGTCGGCCATCGCCGCCGCCATACAAAATACCGCCGCACCGCTTCCGGTGTCGGCCTGAACGACGATCAAGGGACGACCGTGAGCACCACTAAAGGAGGGTCCGGGTCGCGCGGACCCGGCAAGCCGACGCTTCAGCGCAAAAAGGGCACCACGACCACGACCGGCCGTCTGCTGGAGGTGCGCGTCAAGACCGCGCGCGGCCGCAAGAAGTCCTCGACCAGTTGGCTGCACCGCCAGTTGAACGACCCCTATGTGCTGGAGGCCAAGCAGCGTGGCCTCCGCTCGCGGGCGGCGTTCAAGCTGATGGAACTGGACGACCGTTTCAGCCTGCTCAAGCCAGGTCTGCGCGTGGTCGATCTTGGGGCCGCCCCCGGCGGGTGGACGCAGATCGCCGTGGACCGCGTGCGGGCCGGGCATCCCGGCGGCGGCACCGTGGTCGGCCTGGATATTCTGGAGTGGGAGCCGGTGCCGGGCGCCACCTGCCTGACCATGGACTTCCTCGATCCTACGGCGCCCGACCGCCTCAAGGAAGCCCTTGGCGGCAAGGCCGACGTGGTGCTGTCGGACATGGCGGCACCCACCACCGGCCATCCCAAGACTGACCATTTACGCATCATGGCGTTGCTGGAGGTTGCCTGGACCTTCGCCGAGGAAGTCCTCGCGCCGGGCGGGTCGTTCCTGTGCAAGGTGTTCCAGGGCGGGACGGAGAACGAACTGCTCGACCGCATGAAGCGGACGTGCACCACGATCCGCCACGCCAAACCCCCGGCCAGCCGCAAGGACTCGGCCGAAATGTACGTGATTGCGCAGGGGTTCAAGGCGAAGGCAGAGGACTGAGGTTTTTCACCCCCGCAAGCGGCTCCGACAAAGAGGGCCGCCGGGGACAGGGAGGACGACATGGCAGACTCACCCAAGGACGCGGGCCGCCGCGCCTTCATGGGCGCGACGGTGGCCGCCGGGGCCGCGCTGATGGCCGGGCAGGCGCGGGCGGGCGAGGCCGCGGTGCCGGAATGGACCCGCGTTCTCGGCCCCGGTGTCACGGCGCAGCCTTACGGCGTCCCGTCGCGCCATGAATCCGCAGTGGTGCGGCGCATGGTGCCGTGGATCAGCGCCGCCCCGGAAACCTCGGTCAGCTTCACGCCGCTGGCCGATCTGCACGGCATCATCACCCCTAACGGCCTGCATTTCGAGCGCCACCACGCCGGGGTGCCCGACATCGACCCGGCCGCGCACAAGCTCATCGTGCACGGCATGGTGGACAAGCCGGTGGTGCTGGCGGCGGCTGATGTGATGCGTTTTCCGCAGGTGTCGCGGGTCCATTTCATCGAATGCCCGGCCAATACCGGCCTGGAATGGCGCGGCGCCCAGATGGAGCGCCTGCAATTCACCCACGGCATGATCTCGTGCTGCGAATGGACCGGCGTGCCGCTGCGCGCCGTGCTGGAGCAGGCGGGGGTGAAGCCCGGTGCCGCCTGGGTACTGGCCGAGGGCGCCGACGGCGCGGCCATGACGCGCTCCATCCCGCTCGCCAAGTGCCTGGACGATGCGCTGCTCGCTTACGCCCAGAACGGTGAAATGTTGCGGCCCGAGCAGGGATATCCGCTGCGCCTCGTCGTGCCGGGGTTCGAGGGTAACATGAACGTCAAATGGCTGCGCCGCCTGGAACTGGGCGATCAGCCGTGGCATCACCGCGAGGAGTCTGCCCGCTACACCGACCTGATGCCCGATGGCCGGGCGCGGCGCTTCGCCTGGCAGATGGATGTCAAATCGGTCATCACCAGCCCGTCGCCCGAAAAGCCGGTCAACGGCAAGGGCTTCGTGGAAATCCGCGGGCTGGCGTGGAGCGGCGCAGGCACCATCGCGCGCGTCGATGTGTCGGTCGATGGCGGGAAAAACTGGACCACCGCGCAGCTTCACGGGCCGGTGCTGCCCAAGGCCCTGACCCGGTTTACCCTGCCATGGCAGTGGGACGGCACGCCCGCCCTGCTGCAATCGCGTGCCATAGACCAGGATGGAGCCATCCAGCCGACCCTCGACCAGCTTCGGGCGGTGCGCGGCGTGTGGTCGATTTACCGCAACAACGGCATCCAGACGTGGCACCTGACCCAAAGCGGGGAGGTGGAAAATGTTCAGGTTTCGTAAGGGTGTTGCGGGCGCTGCCCGCGCCCGCCAAGGGGCTTGCCCCTTGGATCCCATGAGTGGTTTCTTTCCTAAATCTTTGCGCCGCAGGCAATTGGCGGCGATGTTTAGTGCGCTGCGCGCGGCTGTTCTTCGAGGCCACGTCCCGAGGTCCAGGAGGCTGCGCCTCCTGGCGGGTGCGGGCAGCGCCCGCGTCCTTCTGACCGCCCTCATTCTATCCACCACCCCCGCCATGGCCCAGGATATCGGCCGTGCCCCGCATCCGGGCGAGGTCGAGGCGTGGGACATTGACGTGCGCTTCGACGGCCTGGGCCTGCCTCCCGGCCAGGGCAGCGCCCTGGAGGGGGAGGAGCCGTATATCCGGCTGTGCGCCTCCTGCCATGGCGACTTTGGCTATGGCGAGGGGCGCCATCCGGCGCTGGTCGGCGGATCGGTCAAGCAACTCGCCGAACACGGCCCGCAGGCCAGCCCGCCCAAGACGGTGGGCAGCTTCTGGCCCCATGCCCCGGTGCTGTTCGACTACATCCGCCGCACCATGCCCTTTGGCGCGGCCCAGACCCTGAGCGACGACGAAACCTACGCGCTCACCGCCTATGTTCTGTGGATGAACGAGATTATCGCCGAGGACGCGGTAATGGACGCCGCCACGCTGGCCGCCGTGCAGATGCCCAACCGCGACGGCTTTTTTGAAGATAACCGCCCCGACGTCACGGCCACCGCGTGCATGACCAACTGCAAGGACATGGTGAAGATAACGTCACGGGTTCAGGGCGGGGTGACGCCGGAGTAGGGAAGGGAAGCGGGGGAACACAGAGGACGCCGAGGAAGGCACCGAGAGCACCGAGAGTCCGAGCAGGCGGCGCCTCAGGCAGATAATGATTCGAGTTCGATGCGCTGCGCGCGGCTCTCTCCATCTACTCGGGCTCTCGGTGCCCTCTGTGCCTCCCTCTGTGTTCTCTGTGTCGAAATCTTCCTCAAAACCCCGCCCAACCCACCCCCGCGTCCCGCAGAACCCAGACGCTTGACAAAACGGTTTTCCTGTTGCTTGGCACCGGGACTTTTCTGTGTATGATGGCGCGCACCTTGCTGACCCCCTATTGAGGTGCCCCCAATGCGATTTCCCGAGGCTCTGACCTTTGACGACGTGCTGCTGGTTCCGGCGGCGTCCGACGTCCTGCCGGCTCATGCCGAGACCCGTACCCGACTGACGCGGACCATTGAGCTGGGCATTCCCCTTGTTTCGGCGGCAATGGACACGGTGACGGAAAGCGGCATGGCCATTGCCATGGCTCAGGCTGGCGGCATCGGTGTCATCCACAAGAACATGGAGCCGCCCGAGCAGGCCGAGGAAGTCCGCCGGGTCAAGCGGTACGAGTCCGGCATGGTGGTCAACCCGCTGACCATCCGCCCCGACCAGCCATTGGCTGATGCGCTTCAGATGATGGCCGATTACCACATCTCGGGCATTCCGGTGGTTGAGCGCGGCAGCGATAAGCTGGTCGGCATCCTGACCAACCGCGACGTGCGGTTTGCCAACGACATGGCCAAGCCCGTCTCCTCCTACATGACCAAGGAAAACCTCGTCACGGTGGGTGAGGGCGTCAGCCAGCAGGAAGCCAAGACCCTGCTTCACAAGTACCGCATCGAAAAGCTGCTGGTGGTCGATGACGCCTATCGCTGCATCGGCCTCGTGACCGTCAAGGACATTGAAAAGGCCCAGACCTATCCGTCCGCCTGCAAGGACGAGAAGGGCCGCCTGCGGGTTGCCGCGGCCACCGGCGTTGGGGCCGAGGGCTTGGTCCGGGCCGAGGCGTTGATTGCCGCCGGGGTCGACGTGGTCGTGGTCGATACCGCCCACGGCCATTCCGTTGGGGTCATCAAGGCGGTCGAGGCGATCAAGAAGATGTCCTCCTCCGTGCAGATCGTGGCGGGCAACATTGCCACGCCCGAAGCTGCGCGCGCCCTGATCGGCGCCGGGGCGGACGCGGTAAAGGTCGGCATCGGTCCTGGCTCTATCTGCACCACCCGCATCGTGGCGGGTGTCGGCGTGCCGCAGCTATCGGCTATCGTCGAGGTCCGCGAGGTCTGCGAGAAGGAAGGCGTGCCGCTGATTGCCGACGGCGGCATCAAGTTCTCGGGCGACTTGGCAAAGGCCATCGCGGCCGGAGCCGATACGGTGATGATCGGTTCTCTGTTGGCCGGGACCGACGAAAGCCCCGGCGAGGTGATCCTGTTCCAGGGGCGGTCCTATAAAGCCTATCGAGGCATGGGGTCGATTGGCGCCATGGCGCGCGGCTCGGCTGACCGCTATTTCCAGGAAGAAGTGCGCGATAACCTGAAGCTGGTCCCTGAAGGCATCGAAGGCCGCGTCCCCTACAAAGGCCCGGTCGGCCAGATCGTCCATCAGTTGCTGGGCGGCCTCAAGGCGGCCATGGGCTACACCGGCAACCGCACCATTGCCGACATGCAGGCCAACGCCAAATTCCGCCGCATC
>JBAYSM010000211.1:0-5939 GCA_041676205.1 Rhodospirillaceae bacterium
CCGACCGACGCCGCGCAGATGGCCTTGGTCCGTCCGCTGACCGATGATGCCGACATTCGCGCCACGCTGACCCACGCCATCGACCTGGCCTTCGGCTGAGAGGGGTGCGGCCATGAGCCTGGACCCGGTTGCCGCCCGCGCCCGGCTGCGCTGCTCCGTGGCGCAGATCGACGACATCCTGCCCGACTGCCTGAGCGCCGCCGAGCGCACCATGTCGCCCGAGGGGGTGGAGGCGTGGTTGGATGCGGCCTCGGCCATTTGCGGTCTGGGACGCGGCACCGAACTTGTGCTGATCGTGCTGGAAGACCTTCCCGGCGTCATCGCCCACACCGACGAGAGCGTTCCGGCCGCTGTGGCAGACATGGCGGCGTGGCTGTCGCGGTCGCGCTGCGGCAAGGCGATCAATCCGTTCCTGAGCGCCCTTCCGGCGGTTGCCCGGCGGACCGGCAGCGCGGAGTCCCTGCGCGCCTGGATCGCGCTCATCCGGGGCGTGATCGAGGCGGCCGAGTATCCCGACGACACCGCCGTTGCGCTGCTGTCGGCGACGCCCTTTGTCATCAATCAGGTCAGCCTGGAAGGCTATGGCAACTGGGTGAACTTCGGGCTGCGCACCTGGAAGGGGCAGCGGCACCGCTACCCGGAATACTTCGCCCTGCGCACGCCTGACGCCCACGCCGCGCTCCAGCGGGAGCGTCACGGCACGCTGTTCGTGGACCATGAGCGGCAGCTTGCCCTGCTGATGCGCGCCTTCTGGCAGTCCGAGGAACGGTTCAGGCCGTACTCCCTGGCGTTCGATCATATTCGCAAGCCGACGCCGCATATCGACAAGCTGGGCTTCCACGTTCCCGACGTGCTGGACGACAAGGGCGGGGTCAAGGGCATCGACCGCTACCGCGCGATGGTCGCCCACATGGCCGCGCATCGACGGTGGAGCCGCCCCTACTTGGCCGACAACTTCAGCCCGTTTCAGCATGTATCGGTCGAGACGTTCGAGGACAGCCGGGTCGAGGCCCTAGCCATGCGCCTCTATCCCGGCCTGCGCGGACTGTTCCAGGCCCAGCATCCCATCCCGGTTCAGGGCGCCTGCCCGGAGGGATGGTCGTGCCTGCGCCATCGGCTGGCGATGGTGTCGCGGGCCATCCTGGACCCCAACCACCCGTACACCGACCCGCTGACCGTGGAATATGCGGCGCGCTTCCATGCCGAGGATCTGACCGACCCGGAAAGCAGCGTCCGCCTGGGCCGGGCCTTTCTGACCAAGATCATGGATCGCACCTTGGGCGCGCCCAAGGTGTGGTTCGATGACACGGTAGTTGACTACCGCGACGACAACCGCTGGCTCTGGCACTTCCTGGAGCCGACCGACAGCGCCGAGGATTTCCATTCTGACCACGGCACGCCCGATGTCCCGGAGGCCGAGCAGACCGGCGACCTGCTGCCGCCGCAGCACTATCCTGAGTGGGATTTCGAGACGCGCACCGAACGCGCCGACTGGGTCACGGTCTATGAGGCCAACCAGCCCCAGGGCGACGCCGGGGACATCGACCGCCTGCTGGCCCGCCACCGCGACCTCGCCAAGCAGATCAAACGGCTGGTGGACCGTCTAAAGCCGCAGAACCGCAAGCGCATCCGCCATCAAAAAGACGGTGAGGATCTGGATCTCGATCTGGTCATCCGGGCCATGATCGACACCCGTGCCGGAGTGACGCCGGACGAGCGGGTCTATCAAAGCCACGTTCCCGACGGTCGCAACATCGCGGTGCTGCTGTTGCTTGATCTGTCGCAGTCGCTCAACGAAAAGACCCCGTCCGGGAGCACCCTGCTGCAACTCAGCCAGGAGGCGGTCAGTTTGCTGGGCTGGGCGGTGGAGGCGCTGGGCGACCCGTTCGCCATCGCCGGGTTCGCCTCGGAAACCCGGCACAATGTCCGCTACACCCACCTCAAGCGGTTCGCCGAACCCTGGGGGGAGGCGCCCAAGGCCCGGATCGCTTCGATGGAGGCGGCGGCCTCGACCCGCATGGGGGCGGCGTTGCGCCATGCCGGGCGTTATTTGGCGGCCCAAAAGGCGGAGAAAAAGCTGTTGCTGCTGCTGTCGGATGGGCGTCCGCATGACATTGACGTCGACAATCCCGATTATTTGAAGTGGGACACCCATGCCGCCGTCGGTGAGCTTCATGGCCAAGGCATCACCAGTTTCTGCATCACCCTGGACCGCGAGGCCGATGCCTATGTGTCCGATATCTTCGGGCAGGCCTATGCCGTGGTCGATCAGGTCGAGACGTTGCCTGAGAGGTTGACCCGCCTGTTCATGGCCTTGACGAAGGGCTGAGGCTCTCCCTTCGCGCCCTTGGGTGTCCCATTATGCGAAGCGTATGATGGAGTATATTCACGCGGGCGAGGAGCATGTCATGGCAATCGCGATCAGCCTTCGGCAATACCTGTCGGACCACCAAATTCCTTATGACGTGATCGTTCACGAGGCGACTGGAACGGCCAGCCACGCCGCCGAATCCGCCCATGTGTCGGGCGACAAGATGGCAAAGGCCGTGATGCTGCGTGGGATGGAAGGGTACATCATGGCCGTCGTCCCGGCATCGCATCATCTGCACATGGATCTGGTGCGCGAGGAGGTCGGCGACGACTTGCGGCTGGCGACCGAGGACGAGATCGGCGCGTTGTTCACCGACTGTGAACGCGGCGCCGTGCCGGCCTGCGCCGCAGCCTATGGCCTACGGGCAGTGGTGGACGATACGCTCGACGTCATGCCCGATGTCTATATGGAGGCGGGCGACCATCGTAGCCTGCTGCACATGGATGCCGCAGCGTTCCAGCGCATGTTGGGCGGCGCCCGGCATGGCCGGATCAGCGTGCACGACTGACTGCATAGGCCGCTGCTGCGCGTCCGGCGGCAAGGCCGGTGGCAAAACACGCGGTCAGCAGATAGCCCCCCGTCGGGGCCTCCCAATCCAGCATCTCTCCGGCGCAGAACACGCCGGGGAGAGTGCGGATCATGAGGCCATCATCCACCCCCTCGAACGGCACTCCGCCGGCGCACGAGATCGCCTCCACGATGGGCCGCGGCGCGATAAGTCGCAGGGGCAGTGCTTTGAGCGCCGCCGCCAGATGGTGCGGGTTGTCCAGGACCTCGGGCGGCAAGATCTCGCGCAGAAGGCCCACTTTGACGCCTTCAAGGCCGAGCGTACGCCGTAGGTGGTTGGACAGCGACCGGGAGCCGCGCGGCTTGGACAACTCGGTGGTCAGGCGCGCCGCGTCGCGGCCGGGCATCAGGTCCAGCATCAGGTTGGCATGGCCGTCGCGCGCGATGGCGTCGCGCAGTGGGGCCGCCAGGGAATAAACCCCGCCGCCTTCGATGCCGTTTTCCGTGATGACGAACTCTCCGGCCCTAGAGTGCTCTCCAAAGGACAGAGCCACCGGCTTAACCGGCTGACCGGAGAAGCGGTCGCAGAAATGGGCGCTCCAGGATACGTCAAACCCGCAGTTGGCGGGACGGAACGGGGCGACCTCCACACCGCGCGCGCGCAGCCATGGCACCCAGGCGGCATCCGAACCCAACTGCGGCCAGCTTGCTCCGCCCAGTGCGAGGACGGTGGCCGCCGGATCGACTGTCGTGCGTCCGGCTGGCGTTTCAAAGATTAGTCTGCTGGCATCATCCCAGCCAAGCCAGCGATGGCGGACATGAACCCGCACGCCTGCGGCCTTCAACCGGCGCAGCCAGGCACGCAGCAACGGGGCGGCCTTGAAGTCCGTGGGGAAGACGCGGCCCGATGACCCGACGAAGGTTTGCACGCCCAGCCCCTCGGCCCAGGCGCGGACGGCAGCGTTGTCGAAGGCCCGTACCAGGGGTTCCAGCGCCGCCCGGCGGGTGCCGTAGCGCGCGAGGAATGGCTCCATGTCCTCGGAATGGGTCAGGTTCATGCCGGATTTCCCAGCCATCAGGAACTTGCGCCCGACCGACGGCATGGCATCGTACAGGTCCACGGACTGCCCGGCCTCAGTCAGCGCCTGGGCCGCCATCAGTCCGGCCGGGCCGCCTCCGATTACCGCGATCATTGACCGCGCACGGCCTTCTGCACGGCAGCCTCCAATGCTTGCAGGAACCGCGAACGGTCCTGCTTGCCGAAACTGGGGTTGTACCCTTTGACCTCGCCGGTTTCGCGCAGGTGGGTCATCAGGTCGCGCATCGCCAGGGCCATGCCGATGCTTTCGGGCGTGAATGGCTTGCCGGTGTTGCCGAGAACCAGGGCACCCTTTTCGATGCAGCGCGCGGCCAGGGGAATGTCGGGGGTGATGCAGATGTCGCCGGGGCCAATGCGCTCGGCAATCCAGTCGTCGGCGGCGTCCGGCCCTTGCGGAACCACCACGCGGTTGACCAGCGGGCCATCAGTGCCGCGATGCCAGTTGTTGCTGACCACGTGCACTGCCAGCCGGTGGCGTTCGGCAACGCGGAGAACCTCGTCCTTGACCGGGCAGGCGTCGGCATCGATGTAGATTTCAGGCATCCGGGACACTCTGCTGCAAAAGCAGAAGGGGGCAGCCGCTGCCGCCCCCTGTCAAGAAAAGTCTTTGCGCGTGCGAGCGGTCATTGCGCCTTTAACTTGATAGCAGCCATTTTCCCCGACCGTCCGGCCTGCAGCTCATAAGACAGTTTCTGGCCTTCCTGAAGATCGCCAAGGCCCGAATCCTCCACCGCCGAGATGTGTACGAACACGTCATCGCCACCGCCCTCAGGCGTTATGAAGCCGTAGCCTTTGGTCGCATTGAACCATTTCACGGTACCGCTGGGCATGCCAATCCTCCACGTCACTTCAACGCCCGATCATGTGGGCGGCATCAAAGCACGGTTCAAGCACGGCTGCCGAAAGAGCCACCTAGTGAAGCGGGCTATGCTGTGATAAGGCCTTTTTGCAGTGCACCAGCAGGAGGAAATGGCATGCTTACGCTTCAGCTTCTGGCGGGTTTTGTCTTGTTGCTCGGCGGGGGAGAGGCCCTTGTGAAGGGGGCCGTGGGCGTGGCCGGCCGTCTTGGCGTATCGCCGATGCTGATTGGGTTCCTGCTGGTCGGGTTCGGCACCTCCACCCCCGAACTGGTGGCGAGCCTTAATGCCGCTTTGGCCGGGGCGCCGGGCATTGCCATCGGCAACGTGGTTGGGTCCAACATCGCCAACATCCTCCTGATCCTTGGTGTTGCCGGGTTGATTTTGCCGATTGCGGTGAACCGCGATGCCTTCCGCCGCGACGGCGCCATGCTGGTGGTCGCCACCGTGCTGTTCGTGGGTGCGGCTATGTTCGGGGTCATCGGCCGGCCTGCGGCGTTGGTGTTCCTGATCGTTCTGGCGGCGTATTCGGTCTACAGCTTCCAGGCGGATCGCAAGGAGGTGAGCGCCGCCGGGCAGATGCATGCCGGCCAGTCCGAAAACGTCGACCAGATTCCGCCTGTTCACCCGAACCTGTGGCTGTCCCTGGCCTTGGCCGTGGGTGGTATTGCCGCCGTGGTTTGGGGTGCCGACCTGCTGGTCGACGGGGCCATCGTTCTGGCTCGGGCGGCCGGGCTCTCGGAAACCTTGATCGGCCTGACCCTGGTTGCCGTCGGCACGTCCTTGCCCGAACTGGTGACGTCGGTCATGGCGGCCATCCGCAAGCACTCCGATGTGGCCTTCGGCAACATCGTCGGCAGCAACGTTTTTAACTTGCTGGGCATCCTGGGCATCACGGCGCTGGTCGAACCAATCGCCATCCCGCCCGAGGTGTTGCGCCTCGATTTGTGGGTGATGAGCGGGGTAACGGCGTTGCTGCTGGTGTTCTCCGCCACCGGCTGGAAGGTGGCGCGTTGGGAGGCCGGGGTATTCCTGTCCCTGTACGTGGTTTACATGGCGGTGTTGTTTACTTGATTTCAGGCCCCGCCAGCCCCTCATACTGAGG
>JBAYSM010000212.1:0-5929 GCA_041676205.1 Rhodospirillaceae bacterium
CCCGTAGCGGGTCATCAGGTCGGCGGCGTGGCCGATGTCGTTCCAGCTTTCCAGGAAGAATGCGGCGTGGTGGAATTTGCCCGGCTCGGGGTGCTTGACGAAGGCAATGTCGTGCGCCTTGTTGGACGACGTCAGCCAGATCGCCAGCAGGCCGTCGGGCAGCATCACCTTTTCGGCGCACTTGAAGTCCAGGCATTCCTCGAAGAACGCCTGCACCTTGTCGATGTCCGGTCCATACAGCAAGGCATGGTCAAAGCGGGTGGCCTTCATGCCGCGCGGCAGGTCGCCCCACATATCCGGGTTCAGAACCGGCGGATGCTTGGCGGCAAGTTCGACCTCGGCATACAACTCGATGCGGTGGCCCGACGGAAGCATGAATCCGATGCGCCGCCCCATGCCGGGCTGCTCGCCCGCAGGAACGTGATCGACCGCCACGCCCCAGTCGGTGATGCGCTTCTCAAAGCTGTCGAGGTCGGCATCGGACGCCACCTTGAAGCCCATCACGTCCATGCCGGGCGCAATGTCCTTGCGCAGGATGACGCTGTGACGGTCGAACTCGTCCCAGCCCTTGAGATAGACCCGGCCGTCAGCCTCTTGGCTGACCTTGTCCAGTCCCAAATGATCGACGTAGTGGGTCAGGGCCGTGTCGAGGTCGAGGACGCGGATCTGGATGAAGCCGGGGCGCAGAACTCCGGAAATTGCCATTGTTTCCTCCGATGTATCAGGTCTTCTTGGACGGGTTGTTATCCTGGCCGGCGGCTTTTGGCGCCGTTTCGACCAGGAGGTCACTCTGGGGGAAGACACAGCACGATAGGGCGTACCCCTCGGCCTGCTCCTCCGTGGAGACATGGGCCACGCTCATCGGCGCGGTGGTGTAGGACCCTTCAACGATGCGCACCCGGCACACCCCGCAGCCGCCCCGTCGGCAGCCGACCGGGATGGTGGCGTCCCATGCCCGGCCGAAGTCGGCCAGGCGGGCGCGCTCCATGGCCACCAAAAGGCGTTCGTCGGTGGCGCAGGGGAAGCTGCGCGACAGGCCCTTGAGGCGGATGCTGTGGACGGTCACGGCCAGGGTCTCCATAGGTCAGATCCGCTTGAACACAGGGCTGCGCGGCGCTTCCGAGGCATCCTTGGCGGTGATGAACTTCTCCGTGAAGATGTGCCTCTCGAACAGCCGCCCCTGCATCAGGGTGCGGATACAGGCTTCGATCATCGGCGGCGGGCCGCACAGATAGGCCTTGTGCCCGCCGAGGAAGCCATCGAACAGGCGGTTCATGACGTCGTGCACGAAGCCGCGTTCGCCGGCCCAGCCGCTGTCCTCGGGTTCGCTCGACAGGGCAGGGACATAACGAAAGTTGTCGTGGCGGGCGGCAAGGTCCTCGAACAGGGCGCGGTCGTAGAGATCGGCCTGGGTGCGCACGCCGTGGATGAGGGTCATCGGCTCGGTCCTGCCGTCCTCCAGCAGGTCGAGGATCATCGACTTGGGGCTGGACAGCCCCGTGCCGCCGGCCAGGAAGATCATCGGATCGGTCGCCGACTTGCGCACGAAGAACCGCCCGTAGGGACCCGACACGGTCAGGCGGTCGCCTTCCTTCAGGGATTGGTGGATGTAGGTGGTGCCAGCCCCGTCCGGCACAAGGCGGACATGAAGCTCGATCTCGTTCCCCCTGGACGGCGGGTTGGCGAGCGAGAAGGCGCGGGTGCCCTCGACACCGGGCAGGTGCAGGTTGATGAACTGCCCGGCCTGGAAGTCCATGCCGTCTCCCTCAACCTTGAGGAACACGCCCTTGACGTCGTGGGTCAGGTCAACCAGACGGCTGACCGTCACGGCAAAGTCGCGCACCGGGATGACACGAGCGTCGGGGTCCTCGTCGATCTCGGCCTCGATGGTGACGTCAGTGGTCAGGGTGCAGGTGCAGGCCAGCACCTTGCCCTCGTCCCGCTCGAAATCCATCAGCGCGAAGGGAGAGGCCGAGCCGTGATCGACTTCACCGTCCACCACGTCCACCTTGCAGGTCCCGCACAGGCCGTGACCGCAGGCGTGCGGCAGCCACACCCCGGCCCGCAGGCAGGCGTCCAGAACGGTCTGGCCGTCCTCGACGGTGATGGTTTCGCCCAGAGGCTCGATGGTCAGTTCGTGGCTCATATGCTCTCCCTCCGCGCCTCAGGATCTCAGCAGGTGCCGATGCCCTTGTAGCCGTTCAGGCCCGGCGTCCAGAACCGCACCAGCGACTTGTGGCCGATGCCGTTCTCGGCCAGGGACTTGGCCGGGTCGGGCGTGACCTTCTTGCCGTCGATCATCCAGTCGAGCTTCGACCAGTCGGCCTTGGCGGCGTCGGGATGGGCGGCGTAGTGCGGCTTGATGACATCTTCGACCAGGGCCGCAAAGGGCATCCCCGGAGGCAGGGGGAAGGCCAGCGCGGCACAGAAGCTCAAGTGCTGCTCCCAGTGCACGTAGACCACTTGGTTGCCGTGGAAGTTCTCCACGCGGTCCCGGATGACGGCGTGCTTTTCGTAGTCCGGGGTGATGGCGACGACAGACATGGTGTGTCCTCCCTTACTCGGCCGCGGTCATGGCGTCGGCGTCCTCGGGCCGTGCCGCGCCCTGGCTCTTTTTGGCATCTTGCCAAGCCTTCCAGATCTTTTCGTCGGGGGAACCTGCATAGTCCATGTTGTCCGCCCCGACGTTCAATTTGTACCAGTCCAACACATCGGGAACCGTGGCGCCGCCGCAGTTGCCCTGGAAGATCTGGTGCACCGGCAGCCAGGATTGGCTGTACTTCTCCGGCTCGCCATCAAAGATGTCCTTACAGCCGTCAGAGCAGAAGTGGTACGTGTCGCCCTTGTACTGGCTGGTGCGGAAACAGATGGTGGTCGGATCGCCCGGTTCAGTGTAGCCCATGGGGATCTGGCAGGTGGTGCAGAGCTGGGGCAGGGCCATGTTGTAGAACCGCTCGCCCTTCTTCTCCATCTCCGCCCACATTTCAAAGCGCGGACGGTAGTACTTGTCGAAGGTGTTCGGGTACTTCTCAGACAGCCAGTCCATTTCATCGGGCTTGGGCATCCAGGTATGGAAACCCGCCGCGTGGGTGTACTGGTAGAAGATCGCCCAGTTCTGGTGCGAGAGATGTTCGGCTTCGGCCGTGGCGATGTCGGCATACTTGGGCACGCGCAGGCCATAGCGTTCGAGGTCCTGGAACAGGGCGCCGCCGGCCTGGGTGAAATAGATCTCCCACGCTTCCTTCCACGACATGACGCGCTTGGGCAGCATGTAATCCATCATCATGGCGACAAGGCCCAGCACGCGATGGCCGCGCCAGAACCACTTGTCGACCCACTTCTGGACGATCGGCAGGTTGTCGGGGTGCTGCTCCAGCAGGAACTTGATGACCTCGATGCCCAGCTTCATGTGGCGGCTTTCGTCCGACTGGGCGGAGAAGCCGAATGTCACCGTGGCAAGGTCGCCGTTGTATGCCGCGCCCGACATGAAGGGCACGAACAACAGGTTGGTCAGCACGTATTCGAAGGCGAACCCGATGGCCACCATGTACTCGAACGGACCGGCCGAGCGGGCATCGTCGAAGAACGACTTGGGCACCGACAGGTACCACACGCGATCATGCATGTGGCGGAACTCGTGGAACCCGTCGAAGAACTTGTTGTAGTGGCTGATGGTGTGGATCTGCGTCTGGGCATGGCGCAGCTCATCGAGCGACTGCATCTGCGCGGCGATGCGCGGACCGACGCCGCGCAGGTGGCGGCCGGCATGGGCAAAGCCCCGGTGCGCCTGATATTCCAGCGGGCTGACGCCGGTCAGGAACAGCTTGATGGCGTTGACATAGCGGGCGTCGGACAGGCCGGTCTGGCCGTTGTTCTGGGCGAAGCTGTCGAGCACCGCATACAGCTTGCGCTCCTTCTCCGCCTGGAACTTCCAGTAGTTGTCCATGGTCAGGCGGAAGGGGTCTTCCCAGGCCGACCAATCCTTGATCTTGATGCCTTCGAAGGTGTCATACGGAAACACCTTGTCCATCGGCTGATAGGACGTTTCCCAGTCCAGGCCGCGGGTCATCAGCGCATAGCGCTGCTTCAAGCCGAGCTTCTTGGCGGACATTGTTTGCGCTCCCTAAACTGGTTTCTTACTTTTTCCATTCGAGGGCGAAGTAATCGTCATCCTCGTCGACGTTGCCGGCCATGGAGATCAGCACCAGGTGCAATTCCTGGGGATCCCAGCTCCGGCCGATGCGTTCCTCGACGGAGGCGCGGTTGACCACGATGCGGTGGTCACGGTCCAGTTTGACGGCGCCGGGCATGTTCAGAACTTGAACATCGGTGTTGTCGGCCAGAATGGCCTCGATGATCGGCCGGGCATCGTCGGTGTTCTGTAGGGTGATCGAAGCATATTGCGTCATGTGTCTGGTCCCCCTCAGACGGCCAGGCCGATCTTGGCGCAGCGCGCCGCGATGTCCGCCTTGATCTCGGTGATGGCGGCGTCGGAGGCCCCCCCTTTCCCCTGAACATCGCCCAGCACGCGGGCGGCCAGCGGACGGGCCGCCTCGGCAACCCGGTCGATCCAGGTCTTGGCCCAGCCCGACAGCATCGCGGCGTTTTCGGGGCTTTCGGCGGCGGCGACCTTGAGCACGCTATCGACCCACTTCTCGTGCTCGGCCCGCCACTCGATCATGAACTCGGTCAGCATGGAAAGGCCGGCCGCGCCGTGCTTCTGCCCGGCGGCATCGAAGCGGTCGAACACCAAACGGTGCAGGATGCCGTCGAAGGCCAGGGTCTGAGCGGTGTACATCTCCATCCAGTCGGTCACGACCAGACTGTCCTCAACCGCCTTGCGGATGCCTTGCCAGTGCGGCGCGCCCATCCACGCGGTCTTGGCGGCCTCCAGGCTGTCGCCCGTGGAATCGTCCAGCATCAGGCCGATGCGGCTGAGGATCTGGGCCATGCCAAGGTGGTCGCCAGCGGCAAAGATGCTGGGCGCCGTGATGGCCGTGCCATAGCCGCGATCACAGATCGAGGTCATGTTCATGTTGGCGCCCCAGGCGACATGGCGCATGGGCAGGAGGTAGTCAGCGACCACCGCGCGCCATTCGGCATCCATCTGGTCGAGCATGTCGCGCTTGTCGACGAAGGCGAAATTGCGCTCCACCGACTGGTTCATGTTGGCGCGGGCGATGTTGTAGGTGGCGTAGTAGTACTGTCGCGGGTCGCGCAGCTTGTACCAGTCCTCCATCTTCAACGCGGTCTTGCGGGTATCGTAGGTCCAGTACTCCGGCTCCCACAGCGGCTTGTAGTGGAAGTTGTCGGTGGGTTGGACGTCGAGCGTCGCCTCCTCATACCGCGAGGCCGGTTTGTCCGACCCCAGCCGGCGCGCCACATGCCCGAAGGTATGGCGGCGCGGCTCCACGTTCATGGTTTTGATGTCGATGGTCACGGAAGTGCTCCTCCCTTGCAAGTCGGCCGCCGGCTGTGCCGGGGCCGCCGATGTCAGCGTCGGACGTCGCTCTCAGAAGACCCGGACGGCCGGCGGTACAGGCCAGGCCGTCCGTCGCGCAGCCCCGCCAGATCCGCTGCGGCCAAATCGGTCGGAGGCAAGATGCAGGCGTTGTGGGCGACGCAGAATTCCTGGAAGGCGGAGGGAGGCAGGACCAGTTCGACCGTGAGGTCCGCGTCGTTGAGCGAGAACTCGAACTCCACGAAGCGGCCGAGCCTGGTCCCGATGACGCGGACGAAGGCTTGGCCAAGGCCAGCCGAGGCCGCGCCCTTGATGACTGATACGCTTGCTGAATGACGGGGCATAGAGAGCCTCCAGTCCTGGTCGTTTCCCAAACCGCGGCGACCCGCCGACGGCGCTTCCCTAAGATGGCGGGCCGTTCAAGCGGCTCCGCTTTGAGTGAACCCCAAACCAGGGACTCCTCATTCG
>JBAYSM010000213.1:0-5841 GCA_041676205.1 Rhodospirillaceae bacterium
CGCATTGTGCGGACCTCCGATAGCACTCTGGCCCGACCCATCGACGCCCCCTCTCTGGAAGACGTCTAGGATCGGTCAGATCACGTGCTACCTGCATCGGTCACATCATGTGTCACCGACACTCCCCGAATCGGGGGTTGCCGAAGCGGCTGGTGAAGTCCACTATTTAACGGAACGGAAACGGAGACTCCGGGAGCACGTCAGCCATGGCACGAATCGTGGGCCTGACCGAACATCGCCAAAAACGACAGCCCGCACCCGTCTATTTCGACCGCACCGAACTCAATACCCTTCTTGGCCTGTACAGCCGCCATGTGGCAAAGGGCGAATGGCGCGATTATGCGATCGGCCACGAGCCGGGCGTCGCTCAATTTTCGGTGTTTCGTTACTCAAGCGAAACTGCGCTGTTCACGATCACCAAGCGTATTCAGACCGGCAAACCGCTCTACGCCGTCCACGACGGCACGAAGAAACTACGCCAGAGTGGTATACTAGACGATGCCCTCGCGGCTTTGAACAAGCCGTTGCGCCTGATTCTAGGATAGCGGATCCGTGGCAGTCGGCGGGGTGGTCAGAGTCCCCCACGGCACAAGAATTCACTTAGCGCCCGGTCCTGCCCCAGGGCGTGAGCTTCCCACCATCCAGCCAGAACAACCGTAGGGCCGGCGGCACGCACCCGGCGCGGCTCATCCCGCGAGGCGGCTTCCAGCCGATCGAGCCACGCCAGAAAATCCCGATGCCGGCGCACATGATCGGCCCGCTCGGGATAAAACACGTCCTCCATCAGCTTTTCTTCGGCCGCGAAATGCGTGGCGGCAAAACGGCGCAGGTCATTCAGGCAATCGCGTAGCGGCGCTCCCGTTTCGGGGCGGCTGTTCACGGCCTCCAACGCGGCCGACAAAGCCTTGATGCGGTCGCCCACCCCCCTGTGGTGCCCCTCGAACAAGCCCCGCGCCTCGGGTCCGCGTGCCGCATGCGGCGTAGAGTATCCTTGCATCACTCAGCGCCCCTGCGTGGTGTGTCTCCGGTTCGTTCAGTGTTCCCCAAGGCGGAGCGCAGCCCCAGGGTGCAGAAGGTAAGTAGCTGGAAGAAATTGGTATAGCCCCATATACGTTCGATACTCTTAATGGGGTTTGCTTTTGATCTGGCGCATATCCGGCCGCGCTGAGGACATTCCGGCATTCAAAGGGCTTACGGCCTTGCCGGGTCCGGGCAGCGCCCGGCTTTCCCTCCCTCACAACCTCTCCAGCCCTGCCTCCACCACCGACAGCGCCGTCATGTTCAGCAACCCGCGCACGGTGATGCTGGGCGTCACGATGTGAGCCGGGCAGCGGGGGCCGAGGAGGATGGGGCCGACGTTGAGGCCTTCTCCCAGCACCTTGACCATGTTGAAGGCGATGTTGGCGGCGTCGGCCGACGGCATGATGAGCAGGTTGGCTGATCCCTTCAACCGGCTGCCGGGGTAGATGCGATTGCGTAGGGCTTCGGACAGCGCCGCGTCGCTGTGCATTTCGCCTTCGACTTCCAGGTCCGGGTCGTCGCGCCACAGGATTTCCAGGGCGGCGCGCATGCGGCGGGCCGAGGGAGTGTCGGCGGTGCCGAAGTTGCTGTGGGACAGCAGGGCGATCTTCGGCTCGATGCCAAAACGGCGGACTTCGGCGGCGGACAGGCGGGTGATCTCGGCGATTTCCTCGGCGGTGGGTTCCGGGTTCACGTAGGTATCGGCCACAAACACGGTGCCGGTGTCGAGGATGAGGCCGTTCATGGCGGCATACACCGGCTCTGACTTGGCCGCGCCAATGATGTCCTGCACGTGGCGCAGGTGGTCGTGGTACCGCCCGGCGGTGCCGCAGATGACGGCGTCGGCTTCCTGGCGGCGGACCATCAGGGCGCCAAACACGGTGGTCGAGGCGCGCACAACGGTCGCCGCGTGGTCGGGCGAAACGCCGTGGCGGCGCATCAGCCGCCAATAGGCATCGGCGTAGGAGTGGTAGCGCAGATCGCGCACCGGCTCGATCACCTGGACGGTCTTGCCGATCTCCAGCCGCAGGCCGAGGTCGCGGATGCGCTGTTTGATGGTGTCGAGACGGCCGAGCAGGACGGGGTCGGCGATGCCTTCATCCAGGGCAGCCTGAGCGGCGCGCAGGACGCGTTCGTCCTCGCCCTCGCAGTAGACCACGCGCTTGGGCTGCTGGCGGGCCTTGGCCATGACCGGGCGCATGACCTGCCCGGAGCGATAGACCAGTTCCCCCAGTTGCCGGATATAGGCGTCGAAGTCGGCGATGGGCCGGGTGGCGACCCCACTGGCCATGGCGGCACGGGCAACGGCGGGAGCGATTTCCAGGATCAGGCGCGGGTCGAACGGCTTGGGCAGGATGTGGTCGGACCCAAAGCGCAGTTCTTGCCCGGCATAGGCCGAAGCGACGACGTCGGAGGCTTCGGCACGGGCGAGGGCGGCGATAGCCTCGACGCAGGCCAGCTTCATCTCCTCGTTCACCGTGGTCGCGCCGACGTCCAACGCGGCGCGGAAGATGAACGGGAAGCACAGCACGTTGTTCACTTGGTTGGGATAATCCGACCGCCCGGTGGCGATGATGGCATCGGACCGCACGGCGCGCACGTCCTCGGGGGTGATTTCCGGGTCGGGGTTGGCGAGCGCCAGCACAATGGGGCGGTCGGCCATTCCGGCAACCATGTCGCCCTTGATGATGCCCGGCCCGGACAGGCCGAGGAACACGTCGGCCCCGCGCAGGGCCTGGGTCAGCGTCTCTGGCGCGTCGGGGTGGGCGTAGGCGGACTTATAGGGGTTCATGTCAATGTGGCGGTCGGGCGTCACCGCGCCGTGCTTGTCGTACAGCCACACGTTGTCGCGCTTCAGGCCCATGCTGACCAGCAGGTCGAGGCAGGCCAAACCCGCCGCGCCGCCGCCGGTATGAACGAGGCGAATGTCCTCGATGCGCCGCCCGGTCAGGTGCAGGGCGTTGGCGAGCGCCGCCCCGACCACGATGGCGGTGCCGTGCTGGTCGTCGTGGAACACCGGAATGTCGAGGCGGTCGCGCAGGCGCTGCTCGACCTCGAAGCACTCGGGGGCCTTGATGTCTTCGAGGTTGATGGCGCCGAAGGTCGGGGCCATGGCGGCGATGACCTCGACCATCACGTCGGCGGTTGGGGCGTTGAGTTCGATGTCGAACACGTCGATGCCGGCGAACTTCTTGAACAGGGCGGCCTTGCCCTCCATCACCGGCTTGGCGGCCAGTGGCCCGATGTCGCCCAGGCCGAGAACGGCCGTGCCATTGGTGACGACGGCGACCAGATTGCCACGTGCGGTCAATTCGACGGCGGTGGAGGGATCGCGCTGGATCTCGCGGCAGGCGGCGGCCACGCCAGGGGAATAGGCGAGCGCCAAATCGCGTTGCGTCGCCATCGGTTTGGTCGGCACCACGGCAAGTTTTCCGGCCTTGGGCAGGCGATGGTATTGCAGGGCCAGCGCGTCGAGGTCTTCCATGTCATCGTCTCCCTGCCGCGGCACGGCCGAGGCGGCTTGCAAATTCTGCGTATGTTCCAATGTCCCATTAATCGCACATTGTTCCCCGGTTCAAGGATTGTCAGCCTGAAAAGGGGCGGTTGTGCAAAGGCCTTTACAGGACGACACCCTCGCCTGCGAATTCTGCAAAGGGACTGCCGGACAGGGAGATTTCCGCCTAGCGTGCGGTCGAGCGTTAATCTCAACTAAGGAGGCGCCCATCGGGATCACGGAAGGTCGCGGGGCGGTCATGCGACCGGCTGTCGCAATCAGGCAGCCGTCATCGTCTTGCGCAGGGGATGGCGCTTGCGCTTGACAGCGAACACGGTATCCCCGTTGTTCACTTACTAATTTTTGCCCAGCAGTTCGCGGATGCGCAAGGCGGCCTGCGTGCGGCTTTCGGCGCCCAGGGCGCGCAGCACGCCCGATACATGAGCCTTTACGGTGCTGAGGTTGAGGCTCAGGCGGTCGCAGATGTCGTTGTTGGACAGCCCCTCTCCGAGCAGTTCCATGACCTGCCGCTGCCGGGCAGTGAGGCCGCGCAGGGGGGCGGGCAACGTGGAGTCGCTACCGCTGCTGGGGGCCGTGGCGACCGCTTCGCCCATGCCAAGCTGCGGCGGAACGTAGGTTCCACCTGCCAGAACGATGCGCATTATGCCGCCAAGGACACCGTGCTGGGTCGACTTGGGGATGAAGGCGCGCACCCCTTCGTTGAGGACGGCCCGCATTTCGGCGGGTTCCTCCATCATTGAGAACACCACGACCGGGCGCGGGCTGACCGCATCGACGACATGGCGGATCTGCTCCCGGCCCTTGAAGCCGGGCATGTTCAGGTCCAAAACCACGAGGTCCGGCGGTGCCCCGACAGTGGCTTCCAGGGCGGCATCCAGTTCATCAAACGAACAGGCTTCCGTCACACTGGCCTGCGCGTCGATGTCATGGATGACATGGAGCAGGGCGGCACGGATGATGGAGTGATCGTCGGCAAGAACGACGCGCATGATCATGGGTCCTATATTAGAAGGGTAATAAATAACCGGAGAGGGGGGGCGTCGGTCAACGATTCTGCACCGACCGAACCGGAAATGAGCGGAAATCTGCACCAAAGCGTGCTTCAGTGGAGGGACAATGACTACTTTCTGGGTGTTTGGGTATGGCTCCCTGATGTGGAACCCAGGTTTTCGCTTCACCGACTCCGTGGCGGCTGTGCTGGAGGGCCACCATCGCAGCTTCTGCGTATGGTCGCGGCACTATCGCGGCACGCCGGAACAGCCGGGCCTGGTGCTTGGGCTGAACCCAGGCAGCGGCCGATGCGAGGGCATGGCGTTCCAGGTGGCGCCCGAGGACGCTCAAGAAGTTCGGGACTACCTGCGCGAACGGGAACTCTGTGGGTACGCATACGTGGAGGCTATCGTGTCCCTGACCTTGCACGATGGGCGCACCTGCGAGGCCTATACCTTCGTCGCCGATCGGGCGCATCGCCACTACGCGGGAGATTTACCGGTCGCCCAGGCGGCGGCAATCATTATGGCGGCCCAGGGGGTGGGCGGTCTGAACCGCGACTACCTGATCAACACGGTGCGGGAACTGGAGCGCCGGGGTGTGCGGGATGCTCCGCTGCACGCCCTCCTGCGCGAAGTCGAACGCCGGACCGGCGAGATTGATGCCGGCGGTGGCATCTGATCCTCGACTGTGCGCCAAGCGTTGCTAACCGGCTTCAGTGTTTTGCAGGGCCTTTGCGTCGGTTTTCAATCATACGGGAAAGCGGCATGGACAATAACCACCAGCGAACCAGGAACTGGACGGTCATCGTGACCGGGGTGGCCATCGTCGCCCTGGTTGCCGTCGTGGTGATCGTGGGCCGGGGAGGCTCTCCGACCGCGCCTCTCCAGGTGAGCGGAGGCTTGCCGGCGTGTGAAAGCAAGGAGATCGAAGAGGGGGTGGCGGACTATATCGCCGCGCAGAACCCGGCCACCGACGTTGCCATTGTAAGCATCCAGGAGTTCGGACGCCAGCAGGCGCAGAACGGAGGACCGGTCGTGCGCCGAAACTGCCAGGTCACGCTGCGAACCGGCGACGAGTATGAACGCGTGACACTCGAACTGGCCGCGGAAGGGGGCACGGATGGCGCTGCGTGGCACCTGCGCCTCGTCGAACTGGCCGAACCGCCGGTCGCCGCCCCACTGGAGGGCGTCCTTCCCGCGACTCCACGCGTCGAGGATGCCGCGCCTCAGCAGGCGACAGGGCAGAACTGAAGCTGCGACCCGTCGCAGGCCCGCGCGCAGCCTGAAGATGCCGCCGCAGAGGGCGGGTTTTCC
>JBAYSM010000214.1:0-5827 GCA_041676205.1 Rhodospirillaceae bacterium
CGGGTAAGGTAAGGCGCCAGTTGGCCCAGGCACTGACCCCCGGCCCGGACCCATGGATAAGCAACACCGGCCGGGCGGAATGCGCCCCAGCAGGGTCAGTATCGTGGTAGTTGGTGATAATGCCTGCCGCTTTGATGGTCAGGCCGGTTTCCGGGTTGGCTGTCATGGCGGTTCCTCCGATCATTATCGACACCATGTCAAAATATCGACAATTTTTCAATTCCCTGAAATATAGCCGCCCCCTTCTCCCCTACGCCTTCCGGTGCGCGCCCTTGCTTCGCCGCACTGCGAGGGCTAATCTTCCCGCCTTCTTTTCCGGGCGCATGCTTGCGGAGACATGACATATGGCCGACACCCCCGTTCCGCCCGAAATCGCGGCACTCAGCTTTGAAGACGCCCTGCGTGAGTTGGAGCAGATCGTCCAGCAGCTTGAGCGCGGTCAGGTGCGCCTGGACGAGGCGGTCGGCGCCTATGAGCGCGGTTCCCTGCTCAAGCGCCACTGCGAGCTTCGCCTGGCCGAAGCGCGGGCCAAAGTCGAAAAGATCCAGCTTGGGCCGGAGGGCGCCGTCAGCGCCGCCCCGGCCGATTTCTCGTAGAGGGGCGCGGCACCATGCCGGGAATGAGCGAGGCCTTGAAGGCCGAACTGGCCGAAGCCTCCACCGCCGTCGAGGACGTCCTGGGCCGCCTGCTGCCCGAGATTTCCACCGCTGAGTCGCGGTTGTTCGAGGCGATGCGCTACGCCACCCTGAACGGCGGCAAACGCCTGCGCCCGTTCCTGGTCCTGACCACCGCCCGGATGTTCAATGTGTCCGAAGGTGCCGCCCTGCGCGTCGCGGCGGCGGTGGAAATGGTCCATTGCTATTCGCTGGTTCATGACGATCTGCCCGCCATGGACAACGACGACCTGCGCCGTGGCCGCCCGAGTTGCCACAAGCAATTCGACGAAGCGACCGCGATCCTGGCCGGTGACGCCCTTCTGACGCGATCTTTCGAGGTATTGGCCAACGATTCGACGCACCCCGATCCGGCCGTGCGGGTGGACCTCGTCACCGCGCTGGCGCAGGCTTCCGGCCCGAACGGCATGGTCGGCGGCCAAATGATTGACCTCTTGACCGAACGCCTGGACAACACGCGGGAGATTCTGGACGTTGCGGCAATCACCCGCATGCACCAGATGAAAACAGGGCGGCTGATCGGTTTCTCGTGCATGGCCGGCGGCATCCTCGGCAAGGCTCCGGCGCAGTTGCGCCATGCCCTGTCGGCCTATGCCCATGACCTGGGGCTGGTGTTCCAGATCGTGGACGACCTCCTGGACGTCGAAGGCGACCCGGCGGAAATGGGCAAGACCAAGGGCAAGGACGCGGCGGCCGGTAAAGTCACCATCGTCAGCCTGCTCGGCACCGATAGGGCGCGCGATCAAGCGCGCATCCTGGCCGATCAGGCGATCGAGCACCTCAAGCCGTTCGACGGCGAGGCCGATCGCTTGCGTGATGTGGCAGCCTATGTGCTGAACCGGCACAGTTAAGGTTTAAAAGAAGAAGATAAGGAAACCCTGCCGTTGACGTCTCCGCGTCCCGTCACCCCTTTGCTGGATACCATTGCCGCGCCGGCCGATCTGCGCGGCCTGAAAGTGGACGAACTGACGCAACTGGCCGAAGAACTGCGGGCCGAGGTGATCGACGCCGTCTCCACCACCGGCGGACACCTGGGGGCCGGGTTGGGCGTGGTCGAGTTGACCGTGGCCCTGCACGCGGTATTCAACACGCCCGATGACAGGCTGATTTGGGATGTCGGACACCAGTGCTATCCGCACAAGATCCTGACCGGACGCCGCGACCGCATCCGCACCCTGCGCACCGGCGGCGGCCTGTCGGGCTTCACCAACCGGGCCGAAAGCGAGTACGACCCGTTCGGGGCCGGGCATAGCTCGACCTCCATCTCGGCCGGGCTGGGCATGGCGGTGGCAAGCTCCCTGTCGGGGAAGAACAACAACGTTATCGCGGTGATCGGTGACGGCGCCATGAGCGCCGGCATGGCCTATGAGGCGATGAACAACGCCGGGGCCATGGACAGCCGCCTCATCGTCATCCTGAACGACAATGACATGAGCATCGCCCCGCCGACCGGGGCCATGAGCGCCTATCTGTCCCGCCTGCTGTCGTCCAAGCCCTATGTGTCGCTGCGCCATCTGGCCAAGGACGTCGCCAAGACCTTCCCCGCCCCCCTGCACCGCGCCGCCAAGCGGGCCGAGGAATACGCCCGTGGGCTGGTCACGGGCGGCACGCTGTTCGAGGAACTGGGCTTTTACTACGTCGGCCCCCTTGACGGGCACAAAATGGACCACCTGGTCCCCGTGCTGAAGAACGTGCGCGACATGCCCCAAGGGCCGGTCCTGATCCACGTCGTCACGCAAAAGGGCAAGGGCTATGCCCCGGCCGAGGCCGCCGCCGACAAATATCATGGCGTGTCCAAGTTCAACGTCGTGACCGGCGCGCAGCACAAATCCAGCCCCAACGCGCCGAGCTATACCAGCGTGTTCGCCAAGGGCCTGATTGCCGAGGCCCGCAAGGACGGCCGCATCGTCGCCGTCACCGCCGCCATGCCGGGCGGCACGGGCCTGGACAAATTCGGGGCCGAGTTCGCCGACCGCACCTTCGACGTGGGCATCGCCGAACAGCACGCCGTGACCTTTGCCGCCGGGCTGGCGACGGAGGGCTACAAGCCGTTCTGCGCCATCTATTCGACGTTCCTGCAACGTGGCTACGATCAAGTGGTTCACGATGTGGCCCTGCAAAACCTGCCGGTGCGGTTCGGCATCGACCGGGCCGGGCTGGTCGGGGCGGACGGCGCGACCCATCACGGCAGCTTTGATCTCGCCTATCTGTGCTGCCTGCCCAACATGGTCATCATGGCGCCGAGCGACGAAGCCGAGCTGATGCACATGGTCGCCACCGCCGCCGCCCATGACAGCGGGCCGAGTGCGGTCCGCTATCCGCGCGGCGAAGGCACCGGCGCGACCCTGCCCAACGAAGGAACCGTCCTGCCCATCGGCAAGGGACGAGTGGTGCGCGAGGGGACCACGGTGGCCCTGCTGTCGCTCGGCACCATGCTGGGCCAATGTCTCCAGGCGGCGGACGATCTGGCGGCGCGCGGGCTGTCGACCACGGTGGCCGATGCGCGCTTTGCCAAGCCGCTGGACCTTGATCTGGTGCGCGATCTGGCCGCCCGCCACGAAGTTCTGGTCACGGTGGAAGAAGGCTCGACCGGCGGGTTCGGGGCGCTGGTGCTGCATTTCCTGGCCGACGAAGGATTGCTGGACGGCGGCCTCAAGGTCCGCACCATGACCCTGCCCGACACCTTTATCGACCACGACACCCCCGCCCGCCAGCTTGAGCAGGCCGGGCTGACCGCGCCGCATATCGTGGGCAAGGTCCTGTGCGCATTGGGGCGCGAGGCGGAGGCCTCGGACGCGGCTGGCACCCCGGCGCGGGCATGACCATCGCCGCGGCTGCCATCACGCTGTTCCTGTTGCTGGACGCGCTCGGCAACGCGCCGATATTCCTGACCATCCTGGGCACCCTGCCTGTAGCCCGGCGGCGCACGGCGCTGCTGCGCGAGTTGGGGTTCGCCTTCGCCATCCTGGTGGTTTTCCTGCTGTTTGGGCAAGTCATCCTGGGCGCGCTCGGCATCTCCTCCCCGGCCCTGTCGGTGGCCGGAGGCGTGGTGCTGTTCGTCGTCGCCCTCAAAATGCTGTTCCCCAACGTCCAGGCCCCGCTGGTCAGCACCGAAGGCGGCGACGCATGGTTCGTGCCCATGGCCGTGCCGCTGATCGCCGGGCCGTCGTCGATGGCCTGGGTCATGCTGCTGGCGACGCAACATCCCGACCGCATGGTGGACTGGTTCCTCGCCGTGGTCATCGCGGTCGGCGCGTCCGGCGTCGTGCTGCTGATCGCCAACCGCCTGCGCGATCACGTCAGCGACCAGGTGTTGCGGGTGGTCGAACGCTTGGTCGGCATGATCCTGGTGGTCATCGCCGTACAGATGCTGATGGACGGCATCGGTGAGTTTCTGATGTCGCTGGAGGCACCATGAGCAAGCAGCGCCTGGATCATGTCCTGGTCGACCGGGGGCTGGTCGAAAGCCGCACCCGCGCCCAAGCCATCATCATGGCCGGGCTGGTCTACGTGGACGGCGCCAAGGTCGATAAGGCTGGAACCAAGATTGCCGAGGACAAACCCGTCGAGGTGCGCGGCCAGGATCACCCGTGGGTGTCGCGCGGCGGCCTGAAACTTGCCAAGGGCCTGGAGACGTTCGCCATCGACCCGACCGGGCTGACCTGCCTGGACGTCGGCGCGTCCACCGGCGGCTTTACCGACGTGCTGCTGACCCATGGCGCGGCCAAGGTGTATTCGGTCGATGTCGGCTATGGGCAACTGGCCCACAAGTTGCGCGTGGACCCGCGCGTGGTGGTGCTGGAGCGCACCAACGCCCGCCACCTGACGGTCGAGCAGATAACCGATCCCATCGACCTCGTGGTGTGCGACGCCAGCTTCATCGGCCTGCGCACGGTGCTCGATACGCCGCTGACCTTCGTGCAGCCCGGCGGGCAATTGGTCGCGCTCATCAAGCCGCAGTTCGAGGTTGGCAAGGAGCGGGTCGGCAAGGGCGGCGTGGTCCGCGATCCCGACCTCCACGCCGAAGTTTGTGATACCATCCGCGACTGGCTGGACGCGCGCCCCGGCTGGCGCGTGCTGGGCATCACCGAAAGCCCCATCAAGGGGCCAGAGGGCAACATCGAATTCCTGATCGGCGCACGGTTTGAAGGGGACGTTAGGACATGATCGACCACATCGGGTTCCCGGTGTCCGACTACGAGGCATCGGCGGAATTCTACGAAGCCGTCCTCGCCCCGCTGGGCTACGGCCTAGAGGTCGAGGATCTCGACGGCGAAGTCGCCGTGGCCGGGTTCGGCCTGCCCGGCGAACCGGCGTTCTTCATCGCCTCGGGAGAACCGCCGAACCACCGCCTGCACATCGCCTTCAAGGCCGATGACCGGGCGGCAGTGCGTGCCTTCCACATGGCGGCCCTGGCCGCAGGCGGCACCGACAACGGCGCACCGGGACTACGCACGGACTACCACGACAACTACTATGCCGCTTATGTGCTGGACCCCGATGGGCACAACATCGAAGCGGTGTGCCATTTGCCCGAGGCGAATTGACGCCCCTCGGCCCATAGGTCCCCTGACGCGGATTGCTGCCGCCAGCCTGGAGCGATGCTCCAGACCTCCTTTTTCTTTACAGCGCCGGTTGGCGCTCGGGGCCGGTGCTGGAAGCACAGCGCAACCGGCACCGCGTGGATGGCCGGGTCAAGCCCGGCCATGACGGAATTAATTGTATCATTGGATTTTGTCTTGCCCGGGCTTGACCCGGGCATCCACGCGGTCCAGCGGCCACGATGCTGGAATCACGCATCCCATTTGCTGACCGCCCCCTTAAAAACCAAAGGGGTTCGGGGCCAGTGGCCCCGAGCGGGCCTGGGCGGCAGCCCAGCCTGTTCAAGTTCTTTCAAGAACCATCCCTCAGTCGCCATCCACCACGCGGAGCGGAAGCCGTTCGGGTTCGGCGGCGTCGTTGACGTCATCGTCATCGCGCGCCCCGGACTCGTCGACCAAGCGGGTGGGGATGTCTTTTTTGGGCGCGATGCCCATGGCCTTGAGGCGCTCCAGGCGGGCGATCACGTTGCCCTTGCCATCGGTCAGCTTGTTCATGGCCCCGGCGTGGGTCTGTTGCACGGTGCCGATCTGGGTGCCCAGCTTGACCATGTC
>JBAYSM010000215.1:0-5795 GCA_041676205.1 Rhodospirillaceae bacterium
CCGCACCATGACCCTGCCCACGCCGCAGCCCGGTATTCTCGATATTGCTCCCTATCAGGGGGGTGAATCCGTCATCAAGGGCGTGGACCGGGTCATCAAGCTGTCGTCCAACGAAAGCGCCCTTGGCCCCAGCCCCCGCGCGGTTGAGGCCTATAACAAGGTGGCGGGCAAGCTGCACCGCTATCCCGACGGCTCCTCGGCCAAGCTGCGCGAGGCCATCGGCGCCCGCCACGGCCTCGACCCCGAGCGCATCGTGTGCGGAGCCGGGTCGGACGAACTCATCGGCCTGCTGGTGCGCGCCTACTGCGGCCATGGCGACGAAGTGCTGTACCCCGAGCACGGCTTCCTGATGTACTCCATCTACGCCAAGGGCTGTGGGGCGGTGCCCGTGCGTGCGCCCGAACAGAATCTGACGGCCGACATTGACGCGGTGATCGCGCGCGTGACGCCGCGCACCAAAGTCGTGTTCATCACCAACCCCAACAACCCGACCGGCACCTACACCCGCGCCGAGGAACTCAAGCGCCTGCGCGCGGCGCTGCCGGAAAACGTGCTGCTGGTGGTGGATGCCGCCTATGCCGAGTTCGTGGACCGCAACGATTACACCGATGGCCGGGAATTGGTGGACGCCACCGAAAACACCGTGATGCTGCGCACATTCTCCAAGATCCACGGCCTGGGCGGGGCGCGCGTCGGATGGGGGTATTTCCCGGTCGGCATCGCCGACGTGATGAACCGTCTGCGCAGCCCGTTCAATGTCGCCCTGCCGTCCCAGGAAGCCGCTGCCGCCGCCATCGCCGACGCCGAGTTCACGGCGCTCGCCAAGGCGCACAACGACTACTGGCTGCCGTGGATGATCGAGAACCTGCGCGGCCTGGGGCTGGAAGTCACCGACAGCGTCGGCAACTTCGTACTGGTGCGGTTCGCGCCCGGCGACAAGGGCATCGAGGCGGCCAATGCCTATTTGATGTCGCGCGGCATCATCGCCCGCCGGGTCGCTGGGTATGGCTTGGCGGACTGGCTGCGCATCACCATCGGGCGGGAAGACGAAAACCCGCTGGTCATCGACGCGATACGGGATTTCCTGGCCTCATGACGGGAACGCCGCTTTTTAATAGAGTCGCCTTCATCGGCATCGGCCTGATCGGGTCGTCGCTGGCCCGCGTTATCAAGCGGGACGGTCTGGCTGGAACGGTGGTGTGCTCGGCCCGCTCCGACGGCACCCGCGACAAGGCCCTGGAACTGGGCATCGTCGATGCCGCCTACGCCGACGCGCGCGAAGCCGTGGCCGGGGCCGATTTGGTGGTCCTGGCAACGCCGATTGGCGTCTATGGCGCGCTGGCCGAGGAAATCGGACCGCACCTGGCGCCCGGCTGTATCGTCACCGACGTCGGCTCGGTCAAGCTGGCGGTGGTGCGCGACGTCGATCCGCACCTGCCGAGCGGGGTGCATTTCGTCCCCGGCCACCCCATCGCCGGGACCGAACATTCCGGCCCCGAAGCAGGTTTCCCGGAGCTGTTCCGCGACCGCTGGTGCATCCTCACGCCACCGCCCGGCACCGATCAAGCGGCCGTGGACAAGGTGGCCGCCCTATGGACCGCCGCCGGGTCAAAGGTCGATATCATGGATGCCGCGCACCACGACAAGGTGCTGGCCATCACGTCCCACCTGCCGCACCTGATTGCCTATACCATCGTCGGCACCGCCGATGACCTGGGCGAGCATCTGAAGCAGGAAGTCATCAAGTATTCCGCTTCGGGCTTCCGTGACTTCACCCGCATTGCGGCATCCGACCCGGTGATGTGGCGCGACGTGTTTCTGAACAACCGCGAGGCCGTCCTCGAAGTCGTTCAGCGCTTCACCGAGGACCTGACCGCCCTGCAACGCGCCATCCGATGGGGCGAGGGCGACACCCTCGAAGCCCTGTTCACCCGCACCCGCGCCATCCGCCGGGGCGTCATCGACATGCAGCAGGCCTATGGATCGGGCATTGCCCGGCCGGATGTGCCCAAGACCGGCGAAGTGGACGAATAGCATGCTGGCGCGGCACCGGATGGCGTTTGTGATTCTGGTGTCGGCCCTCCTCCCTGCCGGTGGCGCGGCGGCGGCCAGCTTCGAATGCGTGGACGCCAAGGCGCCGGTCGAGCATGTGATCTGCAACGACCCCATCCTCAACGACCTCGACGTCCGCATGGCCGAGGTCTATGCCGCGCAACGCGACCGGGCGCGCGACTCGCAACGTCTGTGGCTGCGCGAGCGCCTGATCGCCTGCGGCATTCCACCCAAGGGCGAGGAACCGTCGCAAACGGAAATGTGGGCGGTGGCCGGGTGCTTGGTCGATCAGTACCGTGCGCGCCTTGCCGCCCTCGGCGCCCCGACGCCCGAGGCCGAGGCCAGCCCGGCGCCCGATGTTCACCCGCTGTGCGTCGCAGCAGCACTATCCGGTGGCGACGAGATCATGCTGGCCGACCTCGCGGCCTGTCAGGCTGGCACCCGTCATGTTCCGGTGGAACGCGCCGCCGATGGGGCGCTGACCGCCTATGGCGCCTCGATGGGCTTCCCGACCTGGATTTCCGTCCGGCCCTTGGCCGTTCTGCCCACCGGGAGGCAGGCCGCGCTGGTCCACTACAATGGCGGCGGCACCGGAACGTTTTCCAGCGTCATCGCCTATGGCGGTGGCAAGATGCCGGTGGTTGAGGCGTTGGTGGGCGGTGGGGATCGCTGCATGGGCGGCATCACGGCGGCGGCGTATGAGGCTCCTGATTGGCTGGTGACGGTTTCCGTCACCGCCGCCGATGTCGGTGCGGCGCTGGACCTACCGGAAGACCAAACCGCCGACATGCCCGGCTGCGCCATCTGCTGCTACGCCGAACTGGAGGTTCGCGTCACTCCCGACGGCGACGGACAGCACGTGGCCCTGACGCGCGAGGGTGATCCCGACATCCGCCCGGACGATCCGTCGCGGGCCGAAGCCTGCCTCGAAACCACGCTCGGCCTGGCCCCGCGCATCAAAGCCGCCGCCTTCCCGACGCTCCGGGAAAAGTTCACGGCGTGCATGGAGAAAGTCCGCTGACGCGGAAAAACACGCGCCACACATACAAAAAGGGCGGCCCGTTGCGGGGCCGCCCTTTTACGTTCGGCGCAGGCTGGCTTACTTGCCGGCCTTGGCGCGGTCGATGCCCTGCTGGACCAGCGCGGCGGCCTGATCGGCGTCGCCCCAGCCAGTGACCTTGACCCACTTGCCGGATTCCAGGTCCTTGTAGTGGGCAAAGAAATGTTCGATGCGGCGAAGGTCGGTTTCGTTAATGTCGGTGTAGTTGGTCACATTGTCATAGTAGGGGTGCAGCTTCTTATGCGGCACGCACAGGATCTTTTCGTCGGTGCCCGACTCGTCTTCCATCAACAGCACGCCGACTGGTCGGGCGCGGACGACCGCACCGACGGCAACCGGAATACGGCCCATGACCATCACGTCAACCGGGTCGCCGTCATCGGACAGGGTGTGCGGAATAAAGCCGTAGTTGCACGGATAGTACATGGCGGTGTGCAGGAAACGGTCGACCAACATGGCGCCGGATTCCTTACAGATCTCGTACTTGATGGGATCGCTGCGCAGCGGAATCTCGATGATGACATTGACGTCCCACGGAGCGTCCTTGCCAACGGGAATCTTCTTGATGTCCATGACCTGACCTCGTCCTGATACAGATACCGCGCACGCCGCGAAGGCGGGGGGGGATGATGGAAAATGCGCCGTATCCTACCGGCCCGCGCGCGCGTTTGCACCCGCGAATTGCGGTTTTTTGCGCCGCAATCTCTAAACTGCGTTCAGTTTTACAGGGCGGGCCGAGGCTGCTCGATGTAGCCCGGTTCGCCGATGAGGCTCGGCTCGAAGGATTGCGGCGCCCCACCGATCTGAACGTTGCCGCCCCGACGGATCTCCATCACCGCGAAGCCGCGCTCGGAGGTCCCGTCGCTCAGGAAGCGGAACAGCCCCTCGAACCCGGCAAAACCGCTGGGGTTGGTCAGGTTCTCGGCGCTGAACGGAACGGAGCCTCCCTGGCGGGCCAGGACGGCGGCCAGTGCGGTCGTGTCATAGGACAGCCCGGCGATCAGCGGCGGCTTGGTCCCGAAGGCGCGCTGGTAACGCTGTTCGAAGGTGGCGTGGGTTTCGGGCGGGGGCGCGGGATACCACGCGCCGATCATGGCAGGCTCGCGGGCCAGGGTGGGATCATCCCACAGCATCGGGCCGAGCAGCTTCACCTGGGTTGTATCGATGTCGTAGAACGGCAGCATGGCGGCGACCTCGCGGGCGCGGGTGCCTCCTTCGGGCAGCAGCAGGGCGTCGAACGGCAATTCGCCGGCGGTTTCCTGCCCTTCGAGCCGGCGCAAGGCTTCCTGCGAGGCGGCATCGCTGCGGGCGCCAAGCTCGGTGCGTTGACGTTCGAGGGCCGCCTTACGCTGGTCGTAGTCGCCCAAGCGCTGGAGCGTCTGGGTCAATTGCTGGGTATCGTCGGTATAATACTCGACACGGGCCAAAGTGCCGCCCATGCGGCGCACCGCATCGGTATAAGCTTGTACCATCAGGCGGCCATACTGGCTGTCCGGGGCCAGCGCGGCGAACCGGGACAGACCTTGGGCACGCGCGTGTTCGACGACGCGGCGGACCTGCTCGCGCAGCAGGAAACCGACGACGTAGACTCCGTTTCCGGCCACCGCGGGGTCCGTGGAGAACGTCACCATGCTCACCCCACGCGCCCGCACCGCCGGAGCCACCGCCTGGGCGGAGGCGGCGAACAGCGGACCGATGACGAGTTGGACGCCCTGACCGAGGGCCTGGGTCGCGGCTTCGCGGGCACCATCGGGCGTGCCGCGCGTGTCGTAGGATTGCAGCACCAGCCGCTCGTCGCCGACGTCGAACAGGGCCATCTGCGCGGCGTTCAGCAGCGCCTCACCCAACTCGGCCGAACTGCCGGTCAGGGGCACCAGCAGGGCGACACGGGTCATGCCGTCCGACGCGACGGTGGTGTCCGGCTCGGGCATTTGCGCGCCGGAAAGGGGGTCTGCGGGTGGCATTGGGGTTGTCGGCACGCTGGCAGCGGGCTTTTCACCGGACAGCCACGGTGGTACCTGTGAGCCTTGGCATGCCGCCAAGCTCAGACTGGCGGCAACCGCCAAGGCCAGCCCGCCCCAAGCCCTAGGAAAATGCTGCCGTGTCTTCACAGTCATCCGACCCTCCCGAAACCTCACAAAGCGATGGCCCACGGGCGGCCTCCACTGCGCTGCCAGAACAAGGCTCACAGCCTAGCGGGGCGCGCGCGGGAAGGCAACCGGCGGGCGGTGTTCCTCCCGGACTACACATTGTTGCGACCCCGATCGGCAATCTCGGCGACATGACGGAACGGGCGCAGCGGGTGCTGGCCGGGGCTGATCTGGTGGCCTGCGAGGATACCCGCGTCACCGGCAGCCTGCTGCATCATTTGGGCCTCAAGGCCGAGCTGATGCCCTATCACGAACACAACGCCGACCGGATGCGGCCGCGCATTCTGGAGAAGCTGGCGGCGGGCGGGGCGGTGGCGCTGGTGTCGGACGCGGGGACTCCGCTGATCTCGGACCCCGGCTTCAAGCTGGTCCGTGCCGTGGCCGAGGCCGGCTTCCCGGTGATCCCGGTACCCGGAGCGTCGGCCTTGCTGTCCGCTTTGGTGGTCGCCGGGCTGCCGACCGACCGTTTTCTGTTCGCCGGGTTCCCGCCCCAAAAGGCCAAGGCCCGCAAGGACACCATGGCAGAACTGGTC
>JBAYSM010000216.1:0-5738 GCA_041676205.1 Rhodospirillaceae bacterium
CGCCGTTCTGGACGCGGCGCGGCGGCGGCGCACGCCGGTCGTTTATGCGTCCTCGGCCGCAGTGTACGGGTGCAATCCCCGATGTCCGTTGGATGAGACCGCCGCGCCCTTGCCGCTTTCGGCTTACGGCGCCGACAAACTGGGATGCGAACTGCACGCGGCGGTGGCCGGTCATGCCCATGGCGTGCCAACCACCGGATTCCGCTTTTTCAATGTCTACGGGCCGCGCCAAAATCCGTTGTCGCCGTACTCGGGGGTCATTTCCATCTTTTGCGACCGGCTGCTTGCCGGACGGTCCCTGACCGTGTACGGCGATGGGGAGCAAGTGCGTGACTTCGTCTATGTGGATGACGTGGTGCGGTTTTTGATCGCTGCCATGGAGCATCCCTCTGTCCGCCCGCAGGTGTTCAATGTCTGCACCGGCAAGCCGACCAGCATCCGCGCCCTGGCAGGCCTCTTGGCCGACGCACTGGGCGTGCGTCCATCCATCGAGACGGGCCCGGAGCGGCCCGGCGACATCCGTGTCTCGGTCGGTGATCCGACGGCGGCAGGCCGGGCCTTCGGGATGGCGGCCAGCACCGATCTGCGGACCGGGCTGGCCCGTACCGCAACATCCCTCAAGGCCAGAACGATCATGGCCCCGGCTGGTCTTCCGAACTGAGTGCCTTTTCCGTCTTCTGAACCAGCCGCCGCGTGGCATTGAAAACTGCCTGCGTGCGGTTTGTCGCGCCCAACTTGCGCATCAGGTTGCGCACGTGGACCATCACGGTGTTTTCCGAGATTGCCAAGTCTTCGGCGATGATCCGGTTGCTGCGGCCCAGTTGCAGCAGCAGCAGGATCTGGCCTTCGCGCGGGGACAGGCCCAAGGCGCTTAATGCCGAGGCGCTGTACGGCTGTGGTTCGACTTGGGGCGCGGGGAGGGTAGGGGGGGGATGGTCGGGAGATTGGGCGGCGGAGGCGGGAGATGGCAGAAATGGGGCCGTTTCCGGCCCCTCGGCCGCAGTGGTCTCGCCGTCCGGTTGGCCGTGGCGGGAAAACAGGGCGGCGGGGGGGATGTAGGTGCCGCCGCTCAGGACCAAGCGCACGGCTGCCGCCGCGACCCGGACGCTTGACGATGTTGGGATGAACCCGCGTGCCCCGCGCAGGATGCAGTCCACCGCCACCGCACCGTCCTCGGTATCGGCCACCACGACCACTGGCGCCGCTAGGCCCGCCTTGCGCAAGGCGGCGAGGTCGGCTTGCACGGCGGCCGACGGCGCGGTATCGAACAAACGGCCGAGGATGAGGATGTCGCACGACGCCATGTCATGATCCAGTGCCGACACCTCAAGCGCATGGCTGATCTCGCAGTGGACCACGATGCCTTCCATCCAGCTCGATAGGATATCCTGGGCGAGCAGATGGCGTGATATGACGCCAATCCGCAGGGTCTCGGGCTGAGGCGACGACAGCACCGTAGACTCCTTCGCTAGTTGATCCTATGCGTCAACTATGCCGGATTGACCCCCGTGGCGGCTAGAGTTCATGGGGGTGGGATAGGGGGAGGGTTCCTATCGAAAGATGCCTGCACTTTTCCAAAAGATCGCCTGCAAACTCCTTCCGAAAGAATATTCCGGCTGTTATCTGCGGCATGTGTCGTGCGTCATGCACGCCTGCGGGTTCCTGGCGGGAGAGCTACTCCCTGGAGGCCATGTCCGGTTTTCGGGGAGTAGCTCGGCGCCCGGTTTCAGGTCTGCGCGCCGTCCCACGCCTGGACGGCGATGTGGCGGGCGATGCGTCCGTCGCGCAGATCGAGTGACACCGCCGCCATGACATGGCAGCCATCGGGATAGGCGCATTCCTCGATGAGCGAGGCCCGGTCGGTGCCGATGAGTTCATGGCTGATCTTGTGCGTCATTTCGCGTGAACAGACGTCGCGCCAGAACGCGCTGATGGCCAAATTGCCTGTCAGCCGCATGGGATGGCTGGGGGTGGTGTTGGCGTCAACGATCACCATTTCGGCATCTTCGGTGTAAAAGCCCGCCAAAGCCGCAGCATCGCTGGCCTCCAAGGCGTGCCGCAAGGCGGCCATGTCGAATGCTGTCTGGCCGGAGCGGGCTTGGGCTTGGGGTATTTGTGCGGTCGTCATGCCATCCTCCGTTAGAAGAAAGCGCCCACCTCCATGCAAGCCGTCAGGATACGCCCTTTCCAGCCGAACGAGGGGCACCCTGATGGCGTAACCATGGCTCTGGGACCATCGGGCGTGCGGCGCCCTGATTAGCTTCATGCGGGCAGGGGTTCCCGGCAGGCCCGCCGGGCGGCCGCCGCGATTGTGTCGGCACTCGGTGCAAAGGCCTGTTCCAAAGGGAAGGAGGCTGGCGGCGGGGCGTCCGGTCCGGTCAGGCGGATGACCGGCGCGCGCAGGGCGGTGAAGGCTTTTTCCGCGATTACCGCGGCGACCTCAGCGCCCATTCCGCACGGGCCGCTGGCCTCATGAACGACGATGGCGCGGCCGGTGCGCCGGACCGATGTCAGGATGGTGGCCTCGTCCAGCGGCTTGAGGCTGCGCAGGTCGATCACCTCGGCTGAGATACCCTGGCCGGCCAGAACCTCGGCCGCCGCAAGGCAGGTGTGCACGGTCTTTGCGTAGGAAATCAGGGTGACGTCGCGGCCCTCCCGGCGCACCACTGCTTTGCCCAGTGGCACGATGTCCGCGTCATCTCCCTGTTCAGCCACCGGCCCAGGCGCGAACGCCAGCCCCAGGTCGGTGAACAGCAGGACCGGGTTGTCGTCACGGATCGCCGCTTTCAGGAGGCCCTTGGCGTCCGCCGGGGTGGACGGCATGGCAACCTTGAGGCCCGGACTGTGGACGAACCACGCCTCGATATTATGGTTGTGCTGTGCCCCGACGCCCCAGCCGCTGCCGGTCTGGGCCAACACCACCATGGGAAAGGCGAACTGCCCGCCCGACAGGGTGCGCAGTTTGCCGGCGCTGTTGACGATCTCGTCCATGGCGTAGCACAGGAATGGCGCGAACAGCAGGTCCACCACCGGGCGCAGGCCGGTCGCGGCGGCTCCGGCGGCGGTGCCGGCGATGATGCCCTCGGCCAGCGGCGTGTTGCGGACGCGCTGCGGCCCGAAGGCGGCCAGCAGGTCGGTGCGCTTGGTGGCGACGCCTTCGCCAAAAACCAGGACCCGGTCGTCGCGGCGCATCTCCTCGGCCAGGGCTTCGCCGATGGCGTCGGAGGTGGTGATCTGGCGTGCGGTGATCTCGTTCATCGGTCGCGTCCTCGTGGTCAGGCGTAAACGTGGGCGGTCAGGGCGGCGGCATCGGGGTAGGGGCTGGCATCGGCAAAGCCCACCGCAGCCTCCAGGGCGGCAGCCACCTCGTCCTTCAGGCGGGCGAGCGCGGCATCGTCGAGCAGCCCCGCCGCCATCATCCGGGCGGCGAGCAACGGGATGGGGTCGCGCGCCTTCCAAGCCGCCAGTTCGGCCGCATCAACGTAGGACTGGTCGTCGGGCTCGTAGTGACCGCGCAGGCGGTAGCTGCGGGTTTCCAGCAGCACGGGCCGTCCGGTCTGGCGGATGCGTGCGGCGGCCTGGGTCGCGGCGGCATGGACGGCCTCCACGTCGTTGCCGTCAACCGACACGCCCTCGATGCCATAACCGGCGGCGCGCCCGGCGATGCTGTCGCCGAGCATGGTTTCCCGGCGGTGGACGAAGGCCTGCCACTCGTTGTTTTCGCACACGTACAGGATGGGCAGGGACCACACCGCCGCAAGGTTGAGCGATTCATGGAACCGCCCCTCGGCCGCCGCGCCGTCGCCAAAGAAGCACGTCACGATGCCCGGCCGCTTCAGCATGGTCTGCGCCAGCGCCACGCCGGTGCATAGGCCCAGTTCGCCGCCGACGATGGTCGAGGTCAGCACCACCCCCAGGTCCTTGGCCGAGATGTGCAGCGACCCGCTCATGCCTCCGCAATAGCCGTCGCGCTTGCCCATCACCTCGGCCATCAGACGGGCCGGGTCGGCGCCGCGAGCGATCAGGTGGCCGGCGCTGCGGTGGTTGGTCAGGATGAGGTCGTCGGGCGTCAGGGCCGACACCACCCCGACCGCCGAGGCCTCTTGTCCGACCGCCGTGCAGGTGCCGGCAGCGCGGCCTTCGCCGTGCAGGGCGACCAGGGTTTCCTCATAGGCGCGGATGGTCAACATGCGCCGAAGGGCGTCCATCAAGTCCAGGCTAGTCATGGCTTCCTCCCTTTCTCACGCCGCAACGCGGCGGCCGGTACATATTATAGCGGGGTGCGGGGGTGCTCATCGGTCAGCTCCGTGCATTGGGGGGATGCGCAGGAGCTTAGGCCGGACCTGATCTTAACGGTTGTTAAGTGATGCCTCAGCGAACCTTAAAACTTCCCTCACGCCATGTCCTCCAGCAGCAGGGGGCGCTGGACCTGAAGGCGGAAGCGGCCCCGCCCGGTCTTTTCGATGCGCACGATGTCGCTGCGCTCCGCCAGCCGGCGTTGCAGAAGAAGGAGCCGGGCCTCCAGGTTTTCGGCCGCTTCGGGTAAGCGGATCTCCGGTGCCAGGCGCAGTTCGCGGTTGGTGAAATCGCATCGCCCGTCGGTCACGTGGTCGCGCACCAACTTGCGGAAGATGGCCCCGGCAACGCCTTTGATGAGGTAGTCGTGGCCGATGAACACGCTGTCGTCGGCGGCATAATGGCGGATGATGGCCGGTTGCCCGGACGGGGCCGGGCAGGTGTCGCCGGGCGCGCCGTCCGCCGCCGTACTTCCTCGGGTGAGGGCCGGGATCAGGGCGGCGAGGTGGGCGGCCAGGGTGGCAACGGCATCCTCGTCCTCATAACTGAACCGCATGTCCTGGGAACTCTCGGTGAACAGCACGCCGATCAGCCGTGATCCGGCGACGATGGGAACGGCCATCTGGCTGTGCGGTTCGTCCAGGCCGGGGAAGGGGATTTCCTTGTTCGAAGCCGTGCCCGCCCCGATGGCCCGGCTGTAGCTATAGTCCGATGTCAGGTGGCAGATGCGGATGGGTATGCGCTCGCGCGCAGCAACGCCGATGACACCATCGCCCAGGCTGACCTCAAAGCCGACGCCCGATGTGGTGTAGCCCCGGCTGGCGACGGTGTAGAGGCTCTCGCCAGCCTCGTCGAGCATCAGGACCATGGCGTGGTCGATGCCGAAGCTGTTACCCAGGGCGGCCAGGGTTTGGTCGATGATCTCGGTCAGGTCGCCGGATCCGGCAAGCCGTTCGCAGGTGCGCCGGACCTCGGGCAAAAGGCTGGGGCGCGCGGGGGGCGGCGGGGCGGCACCGGCCACTGCCTCTATGCCAAGAACCTTGTAGACGTCGGCGCCGCGCAGCATGAAGACATTCTGCATCCCGGCGTGCGAGGCGATGCCGGCCAGCTTGGCCTTCATGGACTCGAACAGCGGACCGCTGGTTTCCGTGTGCAGGTAGCGCAGCGTCAACTCGTATTCCGCCGTCGTCACCGGATCGACCACCTGCACGGCAGCGTATGGGTTTTCCAGGATGTTGCGACGGGTCTTGTTGAAGAACTGATAGGTCAGGGCAACGTGGCTGGCGTCCACGTAATGGACCTGGGACAGCAAGGAGGCATTGGGAACGCCGTGGCGGTCGCAGGTGGCGATGGTCGATGGCACCACGCCTTCCAGGCAGTTGCGGATGGCGTCGATGGTCAGCATCCCGGTCATGCCGCCAGCGCGTCCCCGGCGCGCGGCC
>JBAYSM010000217.1:0-5712 GCA_041676205.1 Rhodospirillaceae bacterium
CGGGACAACGGGGACCCCCGGCGGGGCGAACTGGACATCATCGATTGGGTTGAAATGATTCCCTTCGCCGAAACGCGGAACTATGTTCAGAGGGTGATGGAATCCGTTCAGGTGTACCGCCACCGCCTTGGAGTTCCAGACTTGGCATACAACCTGGAACACGATCTCAAGCGATAGGAAGCCGCCATGCCCGCGACACCGACACCCGACCTTAGCGCTGTCCGCGTGTGTGTGTTCGATGCCTACGGCACGTTGTTTGACGTCGCCTCCGCCGCGCGACACCATAAACAGGACCTTGGGGAGCGGTGGGAACCGCTGTCGGACGTCTGGCGCACCAAGCAGCTTCAGTACACGTGGCTGCGCAGCCTGATGGGCCGCTACGTCGATTTTCATCGGGTGACAAGGGACGCTCTGGACTTCGCCCTGGACAGCGTTGGCATTTCCGACTCGTCCCTCGCCGACCGCCTGATGGCCTTGTACGAACGCCTGGATGCCTATCCCGAAGTCCCGGAGGTTCTGCGCGCGTTGAAGGCCGCCGGAAAGCAGGTCGCCATTCTGTCCAACGGATCACCGGGCATGTTGCGATCTGCCGTCGACGCCGCAGGCCTGGGCAGCCTCATCGACGATCAACTCTCCGTCGACACGCTTCAGGTCTATAAGCCCCACCCCGACGTCTACGCCCTGGCGACCAGCCGGTATGGCGTCGCCCCCGCGGACGTCGCGTTCTTTTCATCGAACGGCTGGGATGTCGCAGGCGCAGCGGCGTTCGGGTTCCGGGTGGTGTGGATCAACCGCTTCAGCCAGGGGCGCGAACGCCTGCCGGCCGGTCCGGAGGTCGAACTTGCTGACCTGCGGGGCATTCCGGGGCTGTTCGGCCTGTAGCTTTGTTTTACCTTGTCCCACGGGTCCGCTTTCGCGGAGGGCTGCCGCCAGCCTGGAGCTAAGCTCCAGACCTCCCTTGTTTTCTTGAAGAATAAAGAAACGCAATTAAAGCGGATTCTTGCAAAAAAAGGCGGTCCATTGGACCGCCTTTTGTCTGGATAGCAGCGACCGGCTATTAGAGAAGCGCCGCCGCCTTTTGATCGTCCTTGGTTGCGCCCGTGTCCTCGTCGACAACCACCTCCGGCTTGCCCATTGCCTTGACTGGCTTTGCAGCCAACGTCAGGTCAGGCTTCTTCACAGCTGCCGGGTCGGCCATGCGGCGGCAATGCCCCTCCATAAAAGCGCCGGGTTCAATGGCGAGGCTCTCATGGGTGATATCGCCGATCATGTGGGCCGTGGCAGCGAGGAATACTGTCTTGGCCCGGACCTGCCCTGTAACCTTGCCATGAAGCCGGATCGATACGGCTTCGATCTCCCCGGTCACCGCGCCATCGACGCCAATGACAAGCGCCTTGCATCGGATGTCCCCGTCGATGGTTCCGTCCACCTGAATCTCGCCGGTGCTCACCAGATCCCCGGTGATGGTCAGGTCGGCGCTGATGATCGAGGGGACGCCCTTGTCGACCGTCTCTGCCTTGTGATCCCGGCTGGGGGTCTTACTACCCTTTGAAAACATTCGCGCCCGCCTTGATGAACTTGTCCGGGTTGAGCGGCTTGCCCAAATAAATCACTTCGTAGTGGAGATGCGGCCCCGTGCTCCGACCGCTGCTACCCAGCAGGCCGACGCGAGACGCACGATCTACGACCTCGCCCTTCTTCACGAAAATCTTGTGAAGATGCGCGTAACGGGTCTTAAGCCCAAAACCGTGATCGATTTCCACGAGACGACCATATCGCCCCCGCCAACCGGCGTAAACAACCTTTCCAGGGCCCCCGGCGAAAACTGGCAACCCGATCGGCCCGGCCATGTCCAGACCCTCGTGCATGGCGACCCGTCCATTGAGCGGATCCTTACGTGCGCCGAAGGTGCTACTGACGTAGTAATCCCTGACCGGCTGCCCAAGGGGTAGACTATCGGCTAGCGACTCGAGCGAGTTCCAGCGCGCCACATGACCATTGAGATCGTCCAGGCTGTTCCGGAGCGTAAGGGCGTCCCACGCGCCCATTTCCAGGGGGATGAACGGACCACCCTGATTGGTGCTTCCGCCATCCTTACGCTGCAGCAACCGATCGACATCCAAGCCGGTCTTTTTCAAAGCGCCTTCAAGCTCCCCAATGCGGTCGCGGGCCAAGATGGAAAACCGCTCAAACAGAGCAAGCTGCGTGTTTTCCATGTCTGCCAACTGCTGCTTGAGCAAGGCAACCTGCTGCTGAAGGTCTGAGGTTTCGTTGTTGGCCATGTCGCGCTGAAGAATGACGCGCCGCAGTTCAAGTTCAATGGCATCGACTTGCTGTTCGACCAGCAGCCCCTCGGCCACCTCCACCATTTCGGCTTCCAAGCGGGCCAGCTCCGTCCGCAGGGCTTCGCGCTCCCTCGCCGTGCGTTCGCGCTGCAGAGCCACGGCTCCCGCTGGGGCCTGGTCGAACGAGGCGAGGGCAAGTTCAGCAGCGGCATTGTTTTCGGTGACAGCAGCCCCCTGGAGTTCGGACTTCAGCTTCTGAAGATGGCCGACCAGACGTTCCTTTTGACGTGCAACCTGTTCACGTTGCGCTTCGCTGCTCGCCAGTTCGCCCTGCACGGCCTGGAGCTTTTGGTCGAGGTCCGCGTTCTGCTCGACAAGAGTCAGTGCATAGGAATGGTTTCGTTCCAGATTATCGGCTACGTCAGAAATTCGGTCGCGATAGATTTCCACCTGAGCCAGCAAGGTCTTGTAGGCCGAGCGGGCGCGCAGTACCTCTTCCTGCTTGGTGGTCAAAATTTGTTCGTGGTTCACGTACATAAAGGAGCTGAAGCCGATCCAGCACGCCGCACCGACACTGGCCGCCGTCAGGGCAATCTGGCTGATCGTACTGAGGCGGACGCTCCGAAGGGTGCCTCCACTGCGCAGCATAATCTGCCGTTCAGGGAAGACCTTTTGCACGGCCTTCTGAACCTTGCTGAGACTGCGTTCCCGCGGATCGTAGTGCGACATGCCTTGCCTAACATGTTGGGGTCATGGCCTCGACAACCGCGGCACCAAAGGGTACCGGCTTGCCCCGAATACACCGCCCGCCCCTTCGGGGTGCGCCGGCGTCCGTGTAATAATGATGCTTAGACCGCGACTGCGGCCTTTGTCCTCCGTTCTTGCGGACGTTACCAAGATAACGCCTGTCAGCCTGTGACGGCCGACAGGGCCACTGTCATTATTGCCTTCCGAAACCGGACTCCAGAACCCCAAATGTTCCACTTAAGAAAGGATCTGGCATCGGACGAGCGAGTGACGCTTGGTGCCCCCCGAATTGAACTGGTAAAACCTACCTTTCCTAGGAACGGTATATCAAGCAAAACAATCCGGGCAATCCGGCAAGCGGGGTACTCAGCATGACGCCTTCGACCCACCGAAAAGTGTCCCGCAAGGTTCATGCACGTGGACTTCACCCCCGCGCACCCTGGCCATTGACGCTGGTGGTGACGTGGTTTGGACTTGGTTTGGTACCGCGCGCGCCCGGCACGTTCGGATCTCTGGGGGCGCTGCCGTTTGCGGTTTTGATTGCCTGGGCCGGGGGGCCATGGGCTTTGGTCGGCGCCGCCGTGGCCGTTTTCCTGATCGGGTGGTGGGCATCCAGCGTCTATGTCGCCCGAGTCCAACAGAATGATCCGGGCCAAGTGGTGATCGATGAAGTGGCTGGACAGTGGCTGACTCTGGCCGTCGCGCCGCTCGATCCGGTGGCCTATGCCTTGGGGTTTATCTTTTTTCGCATCTTCGACATCTTCAAACCCTGGCCAGTCCGTTGGGCCGACCGCCGCATGGATGGCGGTCTTGGAATCATGGTCGATGACATCCTGGCAGCGGGCTATGCCGCCCTCGCCCTCTGGACCGTAGTGACGCTTGTGCCAATCGTGTAGAGTTCTGTTCCACCGAGGGAGGACCGGAACGATGCCCCTGTTGACCGATGACATCGTGGCTGCGGCGCGCGATGCCCTGGCTGCGTGTGATGAAATGGGTGTCACCCTGGTAACTGCAGAATCCTGCACCGGGGGGCTGGTGTCCGCCGCCCTGACGGCGGTTCCGGGCAGTTCCGCAGTATTCGAAGCCGGCTTCGTGACCTATGCGAACAGCGCAAAGGAGAACATTCTCAACGTTGCGCCCTCCCTCATCCGCACTCAGGGCGCCGTGAGCCGGGACGTGGCATTTGCCATGGCCCGTGGCGCGCTGACCCATACGTCGGCCCGCTTGGCAGTTGCCATTACCGGAGTCGCTGGGCCTGACGGGGGTACATCGGAAAAGCCTGTCGGCCTTGTCCACATCGCGGTCTGCAGCGAAGACGGCGACAGCTTGCACGACGCCCCCGTGTTCTCCGGCGACCGCGACTCGATCCGCGCGCAGGCTACGGTGACGGCGTTGAGGATGATCTCCAAGGTGCTGCGCGAGGGAACGGTTTAACCTACCGCGCCCCATATAGATCGTGGGCGCGCTTTTCAAAGGCAGCGACCATGCGCGCCACCGCTTCGCCGAACAAGGCACCCATGATCTTTTGCAGCACGCGATTGCGGAACTCAAAATCGACGTAGAAGTCGATGACCGTTCCACCATTGCCGTCAGAGTCAAAAATCCAATGATTGTTCAGGTACTTGAACGGGCCTTCTGAATAGCTCACATCAATCCGCCGCCCCGGTGCGTTCAGTTCAACCCGCGAGGTGAACCGCTCGCGGACCATTTTGAACCCGATCACCAGATCGGCCCAAAACACATCACCATCGCGCTTGCGGATGCGGGCGCCCAGGCACCACGGCAGGAATTCCGGATAGCGGTCGACCTCCGCGACAAGGCGGAACATTTCCTCGGGGCTGTAGGGCAGCGCGCGCTTTTCGGCGTGGGTGGGCATCAGTCAGCCCGCTTGGCGGCGCGGGCATCACGCAGTTGCGCGAAATCCCGGTCGGCGTGGTAAGACGATCGGGTGAGCGGAGTCGCCGACACCATCAGGAAGCCCTTGGCCAGCGCCATGGTGCGGTAACTCTCGAACTCGTCGGGCGTGACGTAGCGATCCACCGGCACATGGCGCGGAGTCGGTTGCAGGTACTGGCCGATGGTGATGAAGTCCACCCCGGCGGCCCGCAGGTCATCCATCACCTGAAGAACCTCGACCTTGTCTTCCCCCAGACCCACCATGATGCCGGATTTGGTGAACACGTCCGGGTCCAGGTCCTTGGCCTTTTCCAGCACCCGCAAGCTGCCGAAATAGCGCGCGCCCGGCCGGATGGTGGCGTACAGGCGCGGCGCAGTCTCAAGGTTGTGGTTGAACACGTCGGGCCTTGCGGCAATCACGGTTTCCACACTGCCGGTCTTGCCCCGGAAGTCGGGGGTAAGGACTTCAATGGTGGTCTTCGGAGAGGCCGCGCGCACCGCCGCGATCACCTTGGCGAAGTGCCCCGCCCCGCCGTCGTCAAGGTCGTCACGGTCAACCGAGGTGATGACCACGTGGGCGAGGCCCATGGACACCACCGCCTCGGCCACGTGATCGGGTTCCGACTCGTCCACCATGCCGGGCTTGCCGGTCTTGACGTTGCAGAAGCGGCATGCCCGCGTGCAGATGTCGCCCAGGATCATCACAGTGGCATGCTTGCTTTTCCAGCATTCGCCGATATTCGGGCAGGCCGCTTCCTCACACACCGTGTGCAGCGACTTGGAC
>JBAYSM010000218.1:0-5632 GCA_041676205.1 Rhodospirillaceae bacterium
CACGCCCAAGGCCAGTTCGACCACGGGCGCGGCCAGCGCGGCCACGGCGAGCAGGACCAGCACGATGGCTCCGGCCACCGCGCCCTTGTGGCGGGCAAAACGGCGGGCAAAGGAGAGGCGGTCGAGGTCGGGGGCTCTCATGGCGCCTTGCTCCCTCGCCGGATGCGCGGGTCGAGCCAGCCATAGGCGGCATCGGCCAGGGCATTGCCCAGCAGCGTCACCGCCGTCGCCAGCAGCAGCGCGGCCAGGGCCAGGGCGTAGTCGTTGCCCATCACGGCATCGAAGATGAGCTTGCCCATGCCCGGCCACGCAAACACCGTCTCGGTAATTAGCGCGCCGGAAAACAGCATCCCGAAGTCGAGCGCCAGCACCGTGACCACTGGGATCAGCGCGTTGCGCAAGGCATGGCGCAGCACGATCCGCCAGCGCCCCGCCCCCTTGGCGAGCGCCGTGCGGACGTAGTCCTGGTTCAGGGTCTCGATCATCGCGGCGCGCATGTAGCGGGTGTACTGTCCCACCGTGCCCACGGCCAGCGTCGCCACCGGTAAGACCATGTGCCGCAACGTCTCGACCAAGCCCGCCCCGGTCTGCGGCACGCCCCCGGCCGGGAGCCAGCCGAACGTGACGGCGAACAGCATGATGAGCATGATGCCGAGCCAGAATGTCGGCATCGACAGCCCGACGAAGGCCACCAGGTTGGCCACCGTGTCGAACACCCCGCGCGGCCTCAGTGCCGCTAGAATGCCGATGGGCAAAGCCACCGCCAGCGCAATCGTGAGGCTCGCCGCAATCAGCATCAGCGACCGCAGCAGCGGTCCGGCAATGACGCTTTCCACCGGCGCGCCATACAGCCGCGAATTCCCCAGGTCGCCCCCCAGCGCCGCCGTCAGCCACGACCACCAGCGTTCCCAAATGGGCAGGTCCAGCCCGTGCAACTCCCTCAGCCGGGCGATGTCGGCCGGGGTGATGTTGGGCAGGGTGGCGATCATCAGGTCCACCGGGTCGCCCGGCATCAACCCGATCAGGCCATAGATCACGAACGACATGATGAGCAGGACAAGGACCGATTGGCCGAGGCGGCGCAGGGCGCGGGTCATGCGGGCTCTGCCCTCACTGCTCCACCGTCCACTGTTCAACCCACAGCGTGGACGGGTTGAGGTGCCCGGTCGGGCGGAGGCCTTTCAGCCACAGCGGCAGGATGAACGGTTCGGAGCGGAAGAACAGCGGCAGGTCGGGCATCCCGTCCATAAGCTGTTCCTGAAGCCGGCGCCATAGGACGTGGCGCCCTTCGCGGTCCAGTTCGACCTCGATCAAGTCGATCGTTTCGTCCATTTTGGGGTCGCACCAGCCGGCGTAGTTCTGGCCGGTCCAGGCGTTGGCCTCGGTGGGGATTTCGTCGCAGTGCAGGGTGGAGCGCGGGACGTTTTCCGGGCTGGAGATCCAGGCGAACAGCATGGCGCCCTTGAACTGGCGCTTGTTCATGGTTTCGCCGAACAGCACGCGGGCGGGTTCGTTGCGGATCTGGGCATCGACGCCGACTTGGCGCCATTGGGCCTGTAGGACCTGCTGGACGCGCTCGCGGGTGCGGTTCCCTGCCGTGGTCTGGAGCGGGAAGGACAGCGCCTGCCCCTCGGCGTTGCGGCGGATGCCGTCACTGCCGGGCGTCCATCCGGCCTCGTCGAGCAACTGGCGGGCGGCGTCGGGGTCGAAGGCCACCGGCTTCAAGTCCGGGTGATGGATCCAGTCGAGGGGGCTGACCCGCGTGGTCGCCACGGTCAGCTTGCCGCCGAACAACTGATCGACGATGGATTGCCGGTCGATGGCGTGCAGCAGGGCACGGCGCACCCGTACGTCGGCGAACATCGGCAGGTCCACCGGGACCTCCAGGTGCTCGTAATAAAGCGACGGCTTGTAGGTGATGGCGAACCGGCTGCCGTGGCGTTTCTCGAAAGCGAGGGCTTGATCGACCGCCAGCCCGAGTTCACCGGGGATCATGTCCACGCCACCGGCCAGCAGGTTGGCCTCCAGGGCGGCGGTGTTCTCGACCGCCTTGACGATGATGCGGTCAAAGGCCGGGGACGGTCCCCACCATGCCGGATTGCGCTCCAACACCACTTGGGCCCCCTGGCTGACCTCGGTCACGCGGTAGGGGCCGAACCACAGGCCCGGTGTGGCGGGGGCGCGGTCATAGGCGGTGCGGCTGCGGTAGGCGGCCGGATCGTCGCGGAAGGCCGGGCCTTCGATGTGGGCGGGCAGCAACCCGAAATCGCCGATGCTGTTGTAGGTGAAGCCCACCCGGTCCATGACCAGGGTAAACGTCTTGTCGTCCACCACCTTGATATCGAGGATGCGGCGGTACAACTCGGCGGCGGAAATGCCCACCTGCGGGTGGCGGCCGACCTCCCAGGTGAAAAGCACGTCGGCGGCGGTGATGGGGGTGCCGTCGCCCCACGCGGCCTTGGGCGGCAGGGTGTAGGTCACGGCGATGCCGCGCCCGGTTCCGTCGCCGACCTCCTTGGAAACCTCGACCACCTCGGCCCGGCCATTTTTAAGGGTTGGCAGGTCGGTGCACAGCAGGCAGATCAACTGCCAATCGGCGTCATAGGCGGTGATCGGCCGCCGCGCCAGACCCATGATGTAGCTGGTCGCCGCCATCGAATCGATGGTCGGATGCAGGGTATGGGGAAACTGCGTGATCCCGATGGTCAGGGTCTTGGCCGGCTGGGCCTGGGCGGGCATCACGACAAAAAGAGCGGCGAGCAGCAGGCAAATTCGAACAATCACCATACCGCCCGCCTCCGTTTGTTGTGTTTACTCCGCCGCGCCGCGGCCGCCGCGGGCGGTTGACCACTGGATCGGGTCGTGCAGGAAGTTGCGCACCTCGTTGATGGTGGCCTTGTCGAAATGGGCCTCCGACTCGGCAACTTCCAGCACGTCCCACCACGTGGCGAGGAAGTGCAGGTGCAGGCCGTGATCTTCCAGCGCCTTGAGGGCGCCGGGGAACACGCCATAGAAGAATACCACGAAGGCATGGTCGCATCGCGCGCCCGCAGTGCGCAAGGCATCGACGAAATTGATCTTGGAACCGCCGTCCGAGGCCAGATCCTCGACCAGCAGGACGCGCTGGCCTTCGGTCAGGTCGCCTTCGATCTGCGCCATGCGGCCGAAACCCTTGGGCTTCTTACGCACGTACTGCATCGGCAGGCCCATCGACTCGGCAACCCAGGCGGCGTAGGGGATGCCCGCCGTCTCGCCGCCGGCCACGGCGTCGATCGACTCGAACCCAACGGTGCGTTCAATATGGGCGACGGCCAATTCGATGATCTTCCGGCGGGCGCGCGGATAGGAGATGATCTTGCGGCAATCGATATAGACCGGAGCCTTCCAGCCGGCGGTGAAGGTATAGGGATCCTCGGGCCGGAAGTTGACGGCTTTGATCTCGTGCAGGATGCGCGCCACGGTCAGGGCGGCCTGCTTCTGTTCGGGTGTGCGCGAGGCGGGTTTCATGGGCGGGGTCCTTTGCCGGAGGAAGGTGCCGGATCATGGTTGGGTTTTGGCGATTGTTTACGGTTTAATGGCCCGGCGCACAAGACTTCCGCGTTTCCGACCAAGATCAGAGGGACCATGTCTGACACTCAACCGATTCTGAGCACGCGGGACGGCGCTGTTGCCACCGTGACCCTGAACAAACCCGACAAGCTCAACGCGCTCGATCTGCCGATGTGGCAGGGGCTGGCCGCCGCGTTCGAGGCGATCAATGCCGACATGGGCGTGCAGTGCGTCGTCCTGCGCGGGGCGGGCGGCAAGGCGTTCGCCGCGGGGGCCGATATCACCGAATTCGACACCGTTCGCGCCACCGCCGCCCAGGCCAAGGACTATGACGTCATCATGCGGCGCGCCCTGAGCGCGGTGCGGACCTGCCCGCATCCGGTCGTGGTGCAGATTGACGGCGCGTGTGTCGGCGGCGGTCTGGAACTGGCCGCCATGGGCGACATTCGCATCTGTGGTGAAAGCTCGCGGTTCGGGGTCCCCATCAATCGCATCAGCGTCGTGATGGCCTACCCGGAAATTTCGGGATTGCTGCGCCACACCGGCCCGTCAAGCGTTCTGGAAATACTGCTGGAAGGCAAAATCATCGGGGCTTCCGATGCGGTGCGCATGGGGCTCGTCAACCGGATGGTGGCCGACGACGCGGTGGCCGAGGACGTGGCCGCCACGGTCAAACGCATCACCGGCGGCGCCCCTCTTGTGAACCGCTGGCACAAGGCGTTCGTGCGCCGCCTGTCGGACCCCTCCCCAGTCACCGACACGGAGCTGGACGCCTGCTATGAGTTTCTGGAGACAGAGGACTACAAGGAGGGAGTGGCCGCTTTCCGGGCAAAGCGGCGGCCCGACTTCCGGGGTGCCTGATGGGCGAGCGGCGCGCAGCCGCGAACCCGGCGATTTGGCGACGCGGGAGGACTTCGTGAACGAACCCACGCTGTGGGTGCTGACCGACGATCGGCCTGGAAACGCCGGCCAGGCCTTGGGCGTGGGTGAGGCTCTGGGCTGGCCGTTCGTGCAAAAGCAGATCGGATACACCCTGTTCGGCAAGCTTCCCAACCTGTTGCGTGGGGCGACGTTGCTCGGGGTGGACAGCTCCTCGTGCGAGGGGTTGGCCCCGCCGTGGCCGGACGTGGTGGTCGCTGCCGGACGGCGCACCGCGCCGGTGGCCCGCTGGATCAAGAAGCAGACCGGCGGCCGCACCTATCTGTGTCAGATCATGTGGCCCGGCGGCGCGGGGGCGCGCGACTTCGACTTGATCGCCGTGCCAACCCATGACGAGCTTTTGGGCACGCACTCCAACGTGCTGCGCGTCACCGGCGCGCCGCATCGCGTGACAGAGGCTCGTCTGGCCCTGGAAGGCATGAAGTGGAAGCCGCGTTTCAGGTCCCTGCGCAAGCCGCGCATTGCCGTCATCGTCGGCGGATCGACCAAAAACCGCACGTTCACGCCCGCCATGGCGCGCGACCTGGGGGAGAAGGTGGCCGCCTTGGCCGCCAGCACCGGCGGGGCATTGATGGTGACGACCTCGCGCCGCACCGGGGAGGACGCCGAGGAGGCCTTGTTGTCGGCTTTGCCGGAGCCGGCCTGCCTTTATCGGTGGGGCAGTCCGGGCGAGAATCCCTATTTCGGATTCCTGGCCTGCGCCGATGTGATCGTGGTGACAGGGGACTCGGTGTCGATGGTTTCCGAGGCCTGCGCGACAAAGGTGCCGGTCTATATTTACGCCCCCGACGCCTTGATCTCGCCCAAGCACGCCCGCCTGCATGTTCACCTCTACGCCCTTGGAATGGCAGAGGCGCTGTCCGGAAGTTTTAAACCGTGGACGCATCCGCCGTTGAACGCTGCCAGCGATGTAGCCAAAGCAGTGCGTCAGGCGTTGGTAGGAAGGACGTAAATCGTCGCATTGGGCAACTTTGGCACCCTCTAGGTCAGTATCAGCGGATGGCAGACATTAAACGGGTTCTGGTGGTCGAGGACGAGGTGCTCATCGCGTTGCAGCTCAAGGCGGCGCTGGAGGCGGTGGGCTATTCGGTGGTCGGACCGGTCGGGTCGCTGGATGGCGCGTGGAAAGCCGGGCAGGAGGAGG
>JBAYSM010000219.1:0-5592 GCA_041676205.1 Rhodospirillaceae bacterium
CATTCCGACGCGGCTGTTCGCGTTCTCCGATGACATGGACGGCCTGCGCAAGGTGCCCGACAACATCCCCAACAAGGAGATGGTCGCCGCCCACCTCGGCAAGCCGCTGACCCGGATTCCCGACCCGTTCGGGACTCATGAGAGCTTTGGCCACCACAACAACGCGCGCCTGCGCGGGTTCCTCGATTCGTTCGGGTTCGAGTACGAATTCCAGTCGGCCACCGAGTATTACACCTCGGGCAAGTTCGACGCCGCGCTGATGCAGGTGCTGCGCAACTACGACGCCATCATCAACGTCGTGCTGCCGACCCTGGGCGAGGAGCGCCGCCGCACTTATTCGCCGTTCCTGCCGGTGTGTCCGCGCACGGGCGTCGTGCTCCAGGTGCGGATCATCCACCGCGACGTGGATGCCGGGACGGTGGTCTATGAGGACCCCGAAACCGGGCAGAAGATGGAAACCCCGGTCACGGGTGGGCATTGCAAGCTGCAATGGAAGGCCGACTGGGGGATGCGCTGGTTCGCGCTGGGCGTGGACTATGAAATGTCGGGCAAAGACCTCATTCCGTCGCTGGAGCTGTCGTCCAAGATCGTTCGCATCCTGGGCGCCACCCCGCCGCAGAACCTGACCTATGAACTGTTCCTGGATGACCAGGGGGGCAAGATTTCCAAGTCCAAGGGCAATGGTCTGGCGGTCGAGGAATGGCTGAAGTACGCCCCGGCGGAAAGCCTCGCGCTGTTCATGTACCAAAAGCCCAAGGCTGCCAAGCGCCTGTATTTCGACGTCATTCCGCGCAACGTGGATGACTATCTGGCGCATGTGGCCGGGTTTGAGGGGCAGGATCTGAAGGGCCGCCTGAACAACCCGGCCTGGCACATCCACGCCGGTCCGCCGCCCAAGGAAAAGGCCAACCTGAGCTTCTCCATCCTGCTCAATCTGGTCGGCGTGTGCCATTCCAATGACCCGGCGGTGCTGTGGCACTACATCAGCCGCTATGCGCCCGAGGCCAGCCCGGAAACCGATCCGCTGCTCGATCGGCTGGTGCGGTACGCCATCGTGTACTACGAGGACTTCGTCAAGCCGGGCAAGACGTTCCGGTTGGCGACCGACGAAGAACGCGCCGCCCTGGTCGATCTGCGGGCCGAACTGGCCGCCGCCGCCCCGGCCGAAACCGCCGAGGACTTGCAGAACCGCGTCTACGAGATCGGTAAGCGGTACGAGACGGTGTTCGGAGACTTGAAGGGCTGGTTCAAGGCGCTGTACCAGATCCTGCTGGGTCAGGATCAGGGGCCGCGCATGGGGTCGTTCTTTAAGCTGTACGGCCTGGAGGAGTCCATCGCCCTGCTCGACCGCGCCATCGAGGGGCACGATCTGGCGGCCTGATCGGCGCACACGCAAACGTATGGGCCGGGGCTTTGCAGTCCCGGCCCTTTTTTCGTGGCGATTCGCTCAACGTGGCGTGGCGGCGGTGGCTTCTTGCGCGGCCGGCGCAAGGGTGGTGTCGAACATCTGGAGGGCGGCTTTCACGCGCGGATCGGCACAGCCCTCGACGCGGACGATTTCCTTCATGTGGAACTGGGCGTCATCCTGAATGGCGAGCTTGCGGCCGGGGCTGGGTGGTTCGCCGGTCTGGGCTTCGATCCGTTGAACAATGGCGCTCATGGCCGGAGAGTTGAGGGGGGCGCGGCAGTTCTGGTGGGCGGACACCGCCTGGTGCATTTGAATGTAGCGGTCCATGTCCCAGCTCTGCAGACGTTCCTGCATGCTCGGCGTGGCGCCGGCGGCGCCGGGCGGGGTGCGCATCGGACGCTGTTGCATGGCGCCCTGCTGCTGCATGCGTTCACGCTGCATCATCATCTCACGGTCCTGCATAGGCTGCATGGGCTGCATGCGTTGCTGCTGCATCATCATGTCACGCGGCTGCTGCATGCTGGCGGGAGGGGCGGTGTCGCGCGCCGTTTGGGCCATCGCGGATGTGGCTAACACGGTCAGCGCGGCCGCAGCCACGGCGCCGGTGAAGGCTCGGCCGGGAAACAATCGGAACGTCAGCATGATGTGCCTCGCTGTCAGTGATCCGGTGGCTGCGCGCGCGCGCCTCGGACACGACAGTCAGGAAGGAGGGCCATCGTCAGAGAACGAAAAGGCCCTTACTCCACGCTTACCCGTTCGAGGCGCGCGCAAATTCCCAATACAGGGCGCGCGCCTTCATATACGCCTCGCCGATGGCGAAGGTTCGGTCGTCCAGTTTGGTGCAGGGTGCGACCTTGAAATAATTGCCGGTGCCGAACACTTCGTCGGCGGCCAGAACCTCGGAATAGGATACCGCCCGCTCGATCACCTCGACCCCGGCATCGCGCAGCAGGCCGATCACGCGCTGGCGGGTCAGGCCGTTGAGGAAGGTGCCGTTGGGCGCCGGGGTGTGGACCTGCCCGTCCTTGGCAAAGAACAGGTTGGTGTAGGCGAACTCCGCCACGTTGCCGCAGGGGTCGAGGACAACGGCGGTATCAAAGCCCTTGTCATTGGCCTCGCGCACGCACCGGGCCACGTTGGGATAAAGGCACGACGCCTTGGCCTCGGTCGGGGCCATGTCGCGGGCCGGGCGGCGGAAGCTGCTCAGGCAAGCCGAGAAGCCGCTCGGCTCGGGCATGGCCGACTCGGACAGGCACAAGGCAAACCGGGTGGTTGCCGGGTCGGGCGTGATAAAGCCTTCGTCGGCCCAGAACACCGGTTTGATGTAGAGTTGGGCGCGCGGGCTGAACTTGGAGATGCCGCGCCACGCCATTTCGGCGATTTCCTCGCCCGTTACCTGCGGAGCAAGGCCCAGCAGGCGGGCCGAGCGCACGGCGCGGTCGCAGTGGGGAACCAGGTCCGGCGCGCAGCCATCGAAAAACCGCGCACCGTCAAACACCGTCGATCCCAGCCAGACGCCATGGCTTTGTGGCCCCAAGACGCCAGGGTTTCCGGTGTGCCACACGCCGTCGACTAAGACTAGCCCGGCGGACATGGCATCAGACATGGGGCACCTCTCGTTCCAAGGAGTACGGACCAGGGAGTATGGGCCAGGGAGCACAGGAGACATCCTCAAGAATACGCACCGGCGGACGGGTTTGTCATCCATCTCGGAAATAACAGCGCATACGGCATATTTGCCGCTTTATCTTGACGGCGCGGCATATCCCGGTCTACACCGAGAATGTTCTCTGTGTGTTCCATCTTGGAGAGTGTCCATGGCCCGAGACCGTTTTACCCGCGCCCCCCTGGGCGACCGTGAACCGACTCTGTTCCCGTCGGCGGAGGCGGCGTGGATGTGGTTCTGGCAGTGCCAGACCGCCCGTGACGAGGGCGCCCGTTTCACCGCCAATGCCGGTGACGTGGTGCGCCCGTGCGAACCCGACGACATCTATCGTGCGGCGGCTCGACTCCATCGCGGGCAGTCGCTGAACAGGCCGCATCTGGAGGTTCTGGGCCGATTCGGGCGCGCCCTAACCCCACCTGATGCCCGCATGCCGGGCGAGGCCGGCGCCGCCGTGCTGTGGGGCGAGGCGCTGGCGCGGCTTGAAGAACCGTTGCGCGCCAAGGGGATCGTGGGATGAGCGGCGACTTGGCGGTGGTGGTGTTCAGCGATGCCGGCGACTTGCCGATCCTGCGCCTGCTCAAGCGCGGGTTCCGGCACTGCTTCGTCGTTCTGCGGCGGGGCGGGGCGTGGGTCGTGGTGGATCCTCTGGCCCATCGGACGGTGATCGATCTGGTGCCGGGATCGCTGGCCCGCGAGGCCGAGGATGTGGCGGCATTCTATCGGCGTTGCGGTCTTTCGGCCGTGGTTGCGCCCGTAGCCGAACCTGGGCGTCGCCTCGCCCCGGTGCGCTTTCATACCTGCGTCGAGGCGGTGAAGCGGCTGTTGGGTCGGCGCGCGCCGTTGGTCTTCACGCCGGCGCAGTTGTACGGGCATTTGCTTGCTGAACGGCATAAATGCAATAAAGCGGAAAATTTGCTTGACGGGGGTGCCGCCTTCTCTTAAGATTAGCCCATCAACGCCACAGGTGCATCCTTCGCCGGCCAGTCCCCAGGACTGGCCGGCGTTTGCGTTGCGGCCCCTCATCCTGGAGAGTTGCCATGGCAGCCTTTTCACCGCTGACCTCAATGCTTGTCACCGGGTTGGCCAGTTCCCTGGCGCAGACCGCGTTTGGGGGCGGTGGGGGTGGTGCCAAATCTCCGGCGCCTCCTCCGGCCGCGCCTGCGCCGCTGGCGCCTTTACCGCCGCCGCCTGCAGTGCCGGTCAGTCCTCCCCCGGCCGCAAAGCCCAGCCCGCTTCCAGACCCTGTCCCGACCCCGGACCCGGCGCCTCAAGGCCCTGACCCTGCGGTTCCCGACCCGGCCACACCGGCCCCCACGCCGGCCCCCACCCCGGCGGCCCCGGAAGGGCGGAGTGCGCTGATCGCCACCTCGACCCGTGGGGTGCTTGAGCCGCGCCCGGCCACCGTGCGCCGCAAATCGCTGTTGGGAGAATGACCATGGCGCAATCTGTTGCCGACCCCGTTGCCGACCGGCGCGCCGAGCGGTTGGTGGATCGTTACCGCCGTGCCCGAGACCGGCGCAGCGCGTGGGAGGCCCACTGGCGGGACTGCTACGACTACGCCCTGCCGCAGCGCGAGGTGCTGTTCGGGGCCGAACCGGGCGGCAAGCGCACCGACCGGCTGTTCGATGGCACGGCGCCCGATGCGGTCGATCATCTGGCGGCCAGCCTGCTCGCCGAGCTTACCCCGCCGTGGGCGCGCTGGTTCGGGTTCGAGGGCGGCCCCGGCCTGAGTGAGGAGGAGGCCACGGCCATTGGTCCGCTGCTGGAGGAAGCGGCGGAAACGGTGCGGGTGCACTTTGATCGATCGACCTTTGCCGTGGAACTGCACCAGTGCTTTCTCGATCTGGTGACGGTGGGCACGGCGGCGTTGCTGTTCGAGGAAGCGTCCCCCGGTCAGACCAGCGCATTCCGCTTCACCGCCGTTCCGTTGCCCGAACTGGTGGTGGAGGAAGGATCGTCCGGTCGGCTGGACGTGACGTTCCGGCGCTCCGGCTTGACGGTCGGGGGGCTGCGCGAGCGGTTTCCGGGCGCCGTGCTGCCCGATGGGGTCCTGGAGCGGGCCGAGCGGGCGCCGGAAAGCCGCTTTGGCGTGCTGGAAGCAGTGGTGCCCGAAGGCCGGGGCTATGCCTATACCGCCATCTTGCTGGGGGCCGACTCGGAGCTTGGGGCCGGTGGCGGTGCTGAGGTCACTCTGCCCGAGGGACTGGTGGTTCTGGCCGAGGCTCAGTTTGCGTCCTCGCCGTTCATCATCTTCCGCTGGCTGAAGGTGCCCGGCGAGGCCTATGGCCGCAGTCCGGTCATGAAGGCGCTGCCCGACATCAAGACGGCCAACAAGATCGTCGAACTGGTGCTCAAGAACGCCTCGATCTCGGTCACGGGCATCTGGCAGGCCGATGACGACGGCGTGCTGAACCCGGCCAATATCCGTCTGGTGCCGGGGGCGATCATTCCCAAGGCGGTGGGGTCGGCGGGCCTGACGCCGCTGGAGGCACCGGGCCGGTTCGATGTCAGCCAAATC
>JBAYSM010000220.1:0-5583 GCA_041676205.1 Rhodospirillaceae bacterium
ACCGCGCGGTTGCGGCCGACCTTGAGCATTTCCTCGTTGATGTCGCAGACCGTGACATGCGTATCGGGACTCGCCCCGCGCTTGCCCGCCGCGTCCAGGAAGCGGAAGGCGATGTCGCCCGTGCCGCCCGCCACGTCCAGCAGCGCCATGCCCGGCCGGGGGGCCAACCATTCGATGAAGCGGGCTTTCCACACGCGGTGCACACCGGCGCTCATGAGGTCGTTCATGAGGTCGTAGCGTCCCGCCACGGAATCGAAAACCTCCCGCACCATGCCTTTTTTCTCGGCGGTGCGGACGGTGCGGAAGCCAAAGTGGGTGGTGTCCCCGCCGGCTTCGGGTTTTGGCGCGTCATGGTCGGTCATGGCGCGCACGATAGCCCAAGCCGAAAGCGAACGCTATAACCGACGCAGGTGTGAAATCAGGAGAAACCCCGTCCCATGCCCGAGCTTCCCGAAGTCGAAACCGTGTGCAAAGGGCTGGCAGGGGTGTTGGAGGGCCACCGGCTGGTCCATGTGGTGCTTCACCGACCGGATTTGCGGGTGCCGTTCCCGGCCGGATTCGCCGACCGTGTCACCGGGCGGTGCGTGACGGCGGTGCGGCGGCGGGCCAAGTATTATCAGTGGATGCTGGATGATGGCTGGGCCGTGGTCGGGCATTTGGGCATGTCGGGGACGTTCGAGGTCTCGCCTCCGGGATCGAATCGGCCGCCGCCGGGCAAGCATGACCATGTGGTGATCGAAACCGACGCCGGGGCCATCGTCACGTTCCGCGATCCGCGCCGCTTCGGGCTGATGACCCTCGTCCCGCAGGCGGAGCTGGAAACCCATCCCATGCTGGCCGACATCGGGCCGGAGCCTTTGGACGATGCCTTTGACGGGGCCGTCCTGGTCGCCGGGTTGGCTGGACGGCGCGGCCCCATCAAACCGGCGCTGCTCGATCAGAAAGTGGTCGCGGGCATTGGCAACATCTACGCCTGCGAGGCGCTGTTCCGGGCCGGGATCAGCCCGCGCCGGGGGTGCGACTCCATAACCGGGAAGCGGGCCGACCGGCTGGTCGCGGCGCTGAAGGCGGTGCTGCGGGAGGCCATCGCCAGCGGCGGTTCGTCGTTGCGCGACCATCGCGCGGTCAACGGGGAACTGGGCTATTTCCAGCACAGCTTTGCCGTCTATGGCCGCGAGGGGGAACCCTGTCCCGGCTGCGATTGCGCGGGCGGTGCGGTACAGCGCATCGTACAGGCCGGACGCTCCACATTTTTCTGTGCCAAACGCCAGCGCTGATGGTGTACCGTCCCAGCCTATGCGCGTGACGTCTCTCATAGCCCTGGCGGGCGTTCTGGCGTGTCTTGCCGCCTTTCCGGTGATTGGCGGGGGGGCGTCGGGGCAATTTGTGGCCGGGTTCGACGACCTGCCCCTGATGCCTGCGTTGGTTCAGGATGCGGAAGGGGCGACGGTGTTTGAAAGCCCCTATGGCCGCATTGCCGAATCCACCGCCACGGGCCAGACCACGCGCGCCGCCGTTCTTTCATTTTACGGGGCGACCCTGCCACAGCTAGGCTGGGTCCGCACCGCCGACACGACCTTCCGTCGGGAGGGGGAGGAACTGACCCTGGACATCATCGACTCCGGTGATGGCGTCTCGGTCCGCTTCCAGGTTTCCCCCGACGGCTGACCCTCGTCCCCATGCATCCAAAAAGGGAGCACTTCTTCATGCCCTACGAGCACATTCTCGTGGAAACCCGCGGCAACGTGGGCCTGATCACTCTGCACCGCCCTAAGGCCCTGAACGCGCTGTGCACCCCGCTCATCCGGGAACTGGGCAAGGCGCTCGACGCCTTCGAGGCCGATGACGACATCGGGGCCATCGTGCTCACCGGATCGGAAAAGGCCTTTGCGGCCGGTGCCGACATCAAGGAAATGTCGGGCAAGTCCTATATGGACGTGTACCTGCAAGACTTCATCACCGATGGCTGGGAACGCGTCACCACCTGCCGCAAGCCGGTGATCGCGGCGGTGGCCGGGTATGCGCTTGGCGGCGGCTGCGAAATGTCGATGATGTGCGACTTCATCATCGCCGCCGACAACGCCCGCTTCGGCCAGCCGGAAATCACCATTGGCACCATGCCGGGCGCCGGTGGCACCCAGCGCCTGACCCGCTATGTCGGTAAGTCCAAGGCCATGGAAATGTGCCTGACCGGCCGCCAGATGGATGCCGCCGAGGCCGAGCGCTCCGGTCTGGTCAGCCGCGTCGTGCCGCTGTCCGACCTGATCGAGGACGCCGTCAAGACCGCTCAGCGCATCGCCAGCATGTCGCGCCCCGTGGTCATGATGACCAAGGAATCGGTCAACCGCTCGTACGAAACTACCCTGACCGAGGGCATCCGATTCGAGCGCCGGGTGTTCCATTCGACCTTCGCGACCGAGGACCAGAAGGAAGGCATGGCGGCGTTTGTCGAGAAGCGCCAGCCCAACTTCAATCATCGCTAAGGCGGCGCGTGGTCGTTTCCCGGCGGGCGTGCCCCGCCGGGAAGCACCCTAGACTCCCAAAGCTGTTGACGGGCGGGGGGTGTTTCCCTATAAGACGCGCTTCGCCACGCGACCCTTATTCAGTTTTTAACGGAACGAACAAACATGGCTCATCACAAGTCGGCCCAGACGCGCATCCGCCGCAACGCCCGCCGCTACGCCATCAACCACGCGCGCAAGGGGCGGGTCCGCTCCTTCATCAAGCGTGTCGAGGCGGCGATTGCCGCTGGCGACTCGGCTCTGGCGGCGGACGCCTTCAAGGCGGCTCAGCCCGAGATGATGCGCGGCGTGCAGAAGGGCGTGTTCCATAAGAACACCATGTCCCGCAAGGTCTCGCGCCTCAATGCCAGCATCAAGTCGCTGGTTCTGGGCGCCGCCGCCTAAGGCACTGCGGGGGCCTCGGGCCTCCGAGTTTGCCAGCACGTTCCCGCAAGGTCGCTGCCGCATCGGCGGCGACCTTTGTGCTGTCCGTGAGGCTGCCAAAGTCTAAAATGCCCGTTCCCCATTCGGTCTTATTGCCTTGCTGGGTCATTGAGGTTAAATTCTCTGTCTCTGGCAGGACGTGTCCAGTCATGGGAATTGGGGGATTAGGTGCTCCTTATTATCCTGTCGGTCGCTGAACAGTGAATACGTTTATTATTCCCGATGCGACCTCGCAGTATTCGTTTTTGAATAGTACCAAGGAGCCTGAAAAGGCTCTGGAGACTTGAGGGCGGCAGGCCGGTTTAATGTCCGGTGTCGTTGTTCAGGGTGGGCCGGTTCCGTGTCCCTTTCGGGGAACGGGCCGCACCGGCGGGGGCCGGATAGCGACTAGACGACCTTTCTCCAGAGGCGGCGCGCACGTGCCGCCTCCTCGGAGGTGTTTGCCCGTTGTGCCGAGTAAGCCTCGGCTCCAGCGGGTTTCGGATGCGGTGGAGGGGCGTGTGACGCTCCGGGTCGGCGAGGGTGCGGAGCGTGGGTATGCACAACAGCAGGCGGTCGGACGACCTCTCCGTGGAGCAATGGGAGCGGGTGCAGGGACGACTCCGCGAGGAATTCGGCGACGCCGCCTATTCAAGCTGGCTCAAACCGATGACCCTTGGCGGCGTGGCCGACGGTCACGTTCGCTTGGCCGTGCCCACCCGGTTCATGCGCGATTGGGTGCTGACCCATTACGCCGAGCGGATCCGCACGCTGTGGGCCGGTGAAGACCCGGCCGTTCGCGGGGTGGACGTGGTGGTCGATGCCGCTAATGGCAAGGCCTCCCGCGCTGCCGAAAGTCTGGACTCGGGGATTACCGAGTCGGTTGATACCGTGGCGACCGTTCCGGCCATGCCCGTGGCGGCGGCGGCGGCGGACCCGCTATCCGCTCCGCTCGACCCCCGCTACACGTTTGACAACTTTGTCACCGGCAAGCCGAACGAATTCGCCTATGCCGCCGCGCAGCGGGTGGCCGACTCCGAGCGCGTGGCGTTCAATCCGCTGTTCCTGTATAGCGGCGTGGGCCTGGGCAAGACCCACCTGATGCACGCCATCGCACACTCCATCCGTACCCGGCAGCCCGACCGCAAGGTGGTCTATCTATCGGCCGAGAAGTTTATGTACAGCTTCGTGCGCGCCCTGCGGTACAAGGACACCATGGCGTTCAAGGAGCAGTTCCGCTCCGTCGACGTCCTGATGATTGACGACGTGCAGTTCATTTCAGGCAAGGACTCGACCCAGGAAGAATTTTTCCACACCTTCAACGCCCTGGTCGATCAGGGCCGCCAGATCGTCATTTCGGCCGACAAAAGCCCGGCCGACCTGGAAGACATCGGCGATCGCCTGCGGTCGCGCCTAGCCTCGGGGCTGGTGGCCGACATTCATCCGACAACCTATGAACTGCGCCTGGGCATTCTAGAATCTAAGGCCGAGCAGATGGGCCAGTTGGTGCCCGACAAGGTGCTCGAATTCCTGGCCCACAAGATCACCACCAACGTCCGCGAACTCGAGGGCGCCCTGACCCGTCTGGTGGCTCATGCGCAGTTGGTGGGCCGGGACCTGTCGCTGGAAACCGCCCAGGACGTGCTGCGCGACGTGCTGCGCGCCCACGACCGCCGCGTGACCATCGAGGAAATCCAGAAGAAGGTGGCCGAGCATTTCCAGATTCGCGTCTCGGACATGCACTCGGCCCGGCGGTCGCGCTCGGTGGCCCGGCCGCGTCAGGTGGCCATGTACCTGTCCAAGCAGTTGACCTCGCGGTCGCTGCCCGAAATCGGCCGCAAGTTCGGCGGCCGTGACCACACCACTGTAATGCACGCGGTCAAAAAGATTGAGGAGCTGATGGGCGAAGATCCGGCCTTCGGCGAGGACGTCGAACTGCTGCGCCGCATGCTCGAAAGCTGAGAAAGATCCCATGACCGACAGAGAGTCCCAGCGCGGCGACCCGATCGTTGCCTTCATCCTTGCCATGCTCTCCGATGGCTCGGCCCTGCTGCCGCAGGAAATCGCCAAGGCGTACTTCGCCGAGCGCAAGAAGCCCAAGGATCCGGCCGATGGCTGGCGCCGCTACATGACCCCGGTCAAGCAGCAGATGGGCGCCATGGCCCGCCAGGGCCTGATCGAGATCGTCCGCAAGCGCGGCGAAGTGGTCGACCCGACCGATTTCCGCGGCGTGGTGCGCATGCGCCTGCCCGGCGGCGTTGCGGCCGAGCTTGACGACGACTTCGACGATGACGACCTCGACGACTGAATAACTGTTTGGATCCATTGAGGCGCGGCGTTCGTTCACCCTCGTTATTGGGCTGACGGACGCCTGCCATGATCCACGCCGAAGTACTTGATACCAAACAAACCCTGCGTCTGATACGCGATCTCGACAGGGGCCTGTGTGCCGGAATCGAGGATCGTGGCGGTCGTCGATCCCAAGGAGTGGATCGACGAAGCGGACGCGCGCGCCCACTTCAGCCCAACCACCGAGGAGCGACCTTTTTTACCGCTGCATCTGTCAGCCCGCTTTCTAATTCTGTCAACTGCTCCAAAAGGAAGGCCCCGCGGCGACCGCGGGGCCAAGGTTTTGGGAGGAATGTTGAGCAGGAAAAGG
>JBAYSM010000221.1:0-5549 GCA_041676205.1 Rhodospirillaceae bacterium
CGTGGTGGCCGCGGTGGCGGTCGTTGTGGGGCTGGCCGCGCAGGCGGCCGTCTGCGGGCTATCCCGCGACATGGTGCTGATTGTCGCCGCCAGTGTCCTGGCGCTGGCCCGCCCGTGGTTGCCGGGCCTGCCGGGCTTACTGGGCATCATGCCCCCGGCGCAGTGGGTGGTGCCAGCGTTGAGTCTCGTACTGACGCTTGGTTTTGCTGCGTGGGGCGCGGCAGCGGGCCAGAGATTCGTCACCGGGACGGCAAGTATGGCGGCGGCCATTCAAGGGGTCGCCTGGGCGATGACGCCATGACCCGCCCTCCGGCACCCATTGCGCGGCGCAAGGGGCCTGGCCTCGGGCTGATCCTGATTGGCTGTGTGTACTGCAAATCGGTCTGTTGCTGGTGATCGTCGGCAGGCAACTGCATACGGTTGTGACGGGGCGGTCCGTGGTCCTGGAAACTGCACCAGTGGCCGCCCTGCCGTTGTATCGCGGCGGAGAGGTGCCCCTGCGCTATGGCTTTTCCGATATCCCGGTGGACCGTCTGCCGACGACCCGCGCACCGCGTCCCGGCGATCGGCTGTGGGTGGTGCTCAGTTCGCTCGGTCCTGATGGCGAAACCGTGCCGTGGCACCTGGAAAGCGTCCTCGCCGCGCCGCCGAATCGCCGCCTGGGGGCGGGGCAGGTGCTCCTGCGCGGCTACATCCGGGCCGCGCCCGAGTACGGTGGCACCATCGTTTGTCCGCCGCGCGGTGGGAAATGTCGGGTGTGGGTGGATTACGGCCTGGAGCGGTTTCCGGTGCCCGATGCCGAGGCAACGCGCTGGGAGGACTGGCGTCGCGGCGACCGGCTGGCGGTGGTCGCGCGGGTGTCGGCCGATGGCAATGCCGTGCTGACGGGGGTGTTGCTGGGTGAGCATCTGGTGCGCCGGGATGCCCTTGACTGGCTGCGCGGTGCCGAGGACCCCGCCGGTGCCCCGCGCCCCAAAGGGCCGGCGGAAGGGCAATGACGGCATCGCTCTGGACACTACGTTGACGTTTACGTAAACTGGAACCCATGAGCACTGAACGCACTTACGGCATTTCGGAACTGGCCCAGGAATTCGCGATTACCGCGCGGGCCATCCGTTTTTATGAGGACAAGGGCCTCATCACTCCCCTGCGCGATGGACAGCGGCGGGTGTACAGCGGGCGTGACCGGGTGCGCCTGATGTTGATCCTGCGTGGCAAGCGCCTAGGGTTTTCCCTGCGCGAGATCCAGGAAATACTCGACCTCTACCACGCCGAGCGCGGAGAAGTTGGGCAGTTGCGGTACTTCCTTCAGAAGATGCAGGATCGCCGCGACAGCCTCATGCGCCAGCGGGAGGACATCGACCTGACGCTTCAGGAACTCGACCGCCTGGAGGCCGACTGCCAGACGCTGTTGGGCCAGAGCGCCCAGGCGTGAGTTCTATTTGAAGCTCAGGAACTGCGAGATGCTGCCGTCGAGGATGTCGGAGTTGGCGATCAACTGACCGATTTCCGTCTCACCCTTGATTGACCCGCGCTTCTTCATTTCCTCGATATCGGACTTCAGGCCGACCAACGCCCGGACACCTTCGGGCGTCTGCATGGCTCCTTCAAAGAACTTGCGGCCGAGGCCCGGCTTGGAGAACAGGCCCTCCAGCACGTGCAGCACCTCGCCAAAGCTGGTGGGCTTGTCGCCGACCATGCCGAGGGCGCGCATGATGTCCGAGTTCATGTATTCAAGGAACCGTTCACAGAACAGGCGGACCTCGTCGATGCGGTCCTTGCGGTCGACCTTGTCGGTGGTGCGGATGCGCGAGATCAGCGCGCCGAACGCCTCGATGATCTCGGGCGGTTCTGCCATCAGGGTGTTGAAGAAGCCGCCCAGGATGAGGCGCGCGGCCCCGATGTCCGTCTCAAATCGCTGACCCTTTACGGCGCCTAGGCCACGGCTGGACCGTTCTTCGTTGAGGCGGTCGGTGACGTCGCGCTTTTCCCAGCGGCCGAGGATTGCCATGGCTTCGGGGCTGTGAATGGCGGCGATGGCGTCGCCCAGATCCCGGATCTGCTCGACGGAATCGAAGCTCGACCCGATCGCCTTGATCATCTCGGGGTCCCAGTCGGCCATGTTCTTGAAGCCGGCGCCCAGCGTCTGGCGCAAGGCGCGCAGATGGAACGACTTCAGGGTCGCCAAGGCGTACAGCTTTTCGGGGTCGATCTTAGACAGGATCGAGCCTGCCTCATGGCCCAGGCCAACCACCAGTTCGGTCAGGGAAAGCTGCTGGAAGTGGGCTAAAACGCGCATCTTGGGCAAGGCGTCGGGGTCGCTGACCATGCCCATCAGGCGGCGCTGCGACTTGGGATTCTTGCGGAAGATGCGGGTCAGGGCCAGGTCGATGAAATACATCTCGGCCTGCTCGACGGTCAGTCCGCACGACCCCATATAGGTACGGGCCTTTTCGGGCGGAATGGTCTTGCCGGTCGGGTCCTCCAGACGGATGAAGTTGGACTTCCAGGCAGACACGAACAGCCGCAGACTGCGCTCGATCTTCTCGTCGTCGGTAATGGCCTTGGCGAAGGGGACGCCCTGCAGGATTTTCTGATCGGCCGGGAGCGCCTTGTCCTCCAGTTTCTGAAGGATCGGATAGATCTGTTGGGCAACGCGGTTTAGGCGCGTCATACGCTGGCCGCTCAGGCGGTTGGACGTGCCGCGCAGCATGCGGTTAAATGGCGGCGGCATCATGCGGAGCAGCGGGCCGTCGCCCTCGGCATCGCCGATGACAAGCACCGGCGTAGTGATCGTTGCCCTGATCTGGTTCATGCGTTTTTGCGCGCCTGCTCTCACGTCATACGGTGGCGAACCATGCGTCGCCCGCCCCTTGGTCGGCAAACCCTGCGCCACCTGAGGCGGGAAATCAAGGGATACCCATTCTTAGGTCTTCCGGCGTGTTGACGTTTACGTAAACGGAAACTACTCTTGAGGGACCACGGAGGAAACGGCGCGGTCGCTGCGAAAGACGGCGGTCCAGCGCACCAACCAAGGACGCGACCCATGACCTTCCCGAGCCTGAACTTCGACCTGGGCGAATCGGCCGACATGATCCGCGAGTCGGTGCGCCGCTTTGCGCAGGACGAGATTGCGCCGCGCGCCGCCGCCATCGACCACGACAACGAATTCCCCGCCGACCTGTGGCGCAAGTTCGGGGACCTCGGCGTTCTCGGCATCACGGTTGAGGAAGAGTACGGTGGGGCCGGGCTTGGCTACCTCGAACACATCGTGGCTATGGAAGAAATCAGCCGCGCCTCGGCCTCGGTGGGCCTGAGCTACGGCGCGCACTCCAACCTGTGCGTCAACCAGATCCGCCGCAACGGCACCGAGGAGCAAAAGCGCAAGTACCTGCCCAAGCTGATCTCCGGCGAGAACGTCGGCGCCTTGGCGATGTCCGAACCCGGCGCCGGGTCCGATGTGGTGTCCATGCGCACCCGCGCCGACAAGAAGGGCGACCGCTACATTATCAACGGCAACAAGATGTGGATCACCAACGGTCCCGATGCCGATACCCTGGTGGTCTACGCCAAGACCGACCTGAACGCCGGGCCGAAGGGCATCACCGCGTTCATCATCGAGAAAGGCATGAAGGGCTTTTCGACCGCCCAGAAGCTCGACAAGCTGGGAATGCGCGGCTCCAACACCTGCGAACTGGTGTTCGAGGATTGCGAAGTGCCCGAGGAAAACATCCTCGGCCAGCTCAACGGCGGCGTGCGCGTGCTGATGAGCGGCCTGGACTACGAGCGCGCCGTGCTGGCCGCCGGGCCGACCGGCATCATGATGGCCTGCATGGACGTGGTCATGCCCTACATCCATGACCGCAAGCAGTTCGGTCAGGCCATCGGCGAGTTCCAGCTCATGCAGGGCAAGATCGCCGATATGTACACCACGATGAACGCGACGCGGGCCTATGTCTTTGCCGTCGCCAAGGCGTGCGACCGCGGGGAAACCACCCGCCAGGACGCCGCCGGGGTCATTCTCTACGCAGCCGAAAAGGCCACTCAGATGGCGCTGGACGCCATCCAGATCCTTGGCGGCAACGGCTACATCAACGAGTACCCGACCGGCCGCCTGCTGCGCGACGCCAAGTTGTACGAAATCGGCGCCGGAACATCCGAGATTCGCCGGATGTTGATTGGCCGCGAACTGTTCAGCCAGACGGCGTGAGCCGGACTTAAAAGTTTTTTCAAGGGAGACGCACGATATGACCAATTCCGATCCCATCGTCATCGTTGGTGGCGCCCGGACCCCCATGGGCGGGTTCCAGGGTGAACTGGCATCGGTCAAGGCCCCCGATTTGGGCGCCTTGGCGATCAAGGAAGCGCTGGTTCGCGCCGGAGTGAAGCCCGAGGACGTGGACGAGGTCATCATGGGCGTGGTGCTGCCCGCCGGCATGGGCCAGGCACCTGCCCGTCAGGCGTCGCGCTTTGCCGGGATTCCCGACGACAAGGGCTGCACCACCATCAACAAGATGTGCGGCTCTGGCATGAAGGCGGCGATGTTCGCCCACGACGCCATCCTCGCCGGGTCGAACAGCATCATGGTGGCCGGTGGCATGGAGAGCATGACCAACGCGCCTTACATCCTCGACCGCGCCCGCAATGGCTATCGCATGGGCCACGGGCAGGTGTGGGACCATATGTTCCTCGACGGCCTGGAAGACGCCTATGACAAGGGCCGCCTGATGGGCACCTTTGCCGAGGACACCGCCGAGGCGTACCAGTTCACCCGCGACGCCCAGGACGCGTTTGCCATCGAAAGCCTCAAGCGCGCACAGCGGGCGACCGAGGATGGCACGGCGGCAAAGGAAATCATCGCCGTGACCCTCAAGGGCCGCAAGGGCGACGAGGTGATCTCCACCGACGAGCAGCCGCGCAAGGCCAACCTGGACAAGATCCCGACCCTCAAGCCCGCCTTCCGCAAGGACGGCACGGTGACGGCGGCGAACTCGTCCTCCATCTCCGACGGCGCCGCCGCCCTGGTGCTGATGCGCCGCTCCGAGGCCGAGAAGCGCGGTCTGACCCCGCTGGCCACCATCCTCGGTCATTCCACCGAAGCCCGCGAGCCGCGCTGGTTCACCACCGCCCCGGTCGGCGCCATGCAGAAGCTGCTCGGCAAGACTGGCTGGAGCGTGGCCGACGTCGATCTGTGGGAAATCAACGAGGCCTTCGCCGTGGTCGCCATGGCCGCCATGAAGGACCTCGACCTGCCGCACGACAAGGTCAACGTCCACGGCGGGGCCTGCGCGCTGGGCCATCCGGTCGGCGCCTCGGGGGCACGCATCATGGTGTCGCTCATCAACTCCTTGCAGAAGTACGGCCTCAAGCGCGGCGTGGCGTCGCTGTGCATCGGCGGCGGTGAAGCCACGGCGATTGCCTTGGAGCTGTGCGAGTAAGGGAAGAGAATTAACCACAGAGAACACAGAGATCACAGAGAAGGGGTTTTTCGCCTGCGGCGCTAACCGCACCGACTCTCTGTGCACTCTGTGACCTCTGTGGTTCAAAAA
>JBAYSM010000222.1:0-5533 GCA_041676205.1 Rhodospirillaceae bacterium
GCAGCCGCGTGACCCCGCCAGACGCGCGCCGCCGCAGGGAGGGGCATGCCCCTCCCTGCGGCAACAAACTGGCGGTCAATTGATGTGCTACCTGCGTCGGTCAGTTTCATTTGCTTCCGACAGACCTTATACCAAAAGGACCCGCCGGCCATGAAGGACTACACAGCCAACCGCTATCTCCCGATTGCATGGGAGCTGTTCCACCGCGACACGCGGATGCTGGCTCACAAATTGATGGAGTTGGGACCGTTCAAAGGCATCGTCGCGATCACCCGCGGCGGGCTGATCCCGTCGTCCATCCTGGCCCGAGAACTGGACCTTCGGCTGGTTGAAAGCATCTGCGTGGTATCCTACGACGACCGTCGCCAGGGCGACCCGCAGGTGATCAAGGGGGTCGATAAGAGCGTTGTCGCCGACGGAGAAGGTTTCCTGATTGTCGACGATCTGGTCGATTCCGGCGTCACGGCCCGCTTGGTCAAGAAACTGCTGCCCAAAGGACACCTTTCCACCGTCTACGCCAAGCCACAAGGCCAGGACGCCGTGGACACCTTCGCCGTGCCGGTGCCCCAGGACATGTGGCTGCTGTTCCCCTGGGACGGCGAATTGCAGCCCAACGAGCCACTGGCCCGCCGTAGGCCGTAAGGACTGGGGCTGCCTCGGCTAACGCCCGATGTCCACGAGCCACGCCTCCTGGCGGATGCGGGCAGCGCCCGCCTTCCTCATGCCGCCCGGGTGGCCGCAGCCACATGGAGGCGCCGCGCCCGGCGGGACACGAAGACCCACATGCCGCGCTTGAACAGGCTGCCCAAGAGGCCGTGGGTTTTCAGCCCGGCGGCCTTGAGCACCATGTTGGTGGCCCGCTCGACGTGGTGCGGGCGGTAGCACGCAAAGGCGCGGGCGCCGTAGTTGGTCGAGGCGGTAACGCGGTCGTAGGGAGCATCCACCGGATCGTTGGCGGCGTGGTAGGCGAAGGCCAGTTCGTCGTCCTCGCTTTCCTTGATCCGGCCGACGGCGACCATCAGGCGACGCCACCCGGCGACCTTCTCCCGCGCCTGATAGACCCGCATGGTGTCCAGGAACAGTTTGTAATGGCGGAATTCATCGCCCGCGATGCGATGACAGATCGCCCGCAGAACGGGTTCGTCCGTGGAATCGCGCAGGGCGGAATAGAATGAACTGGTCCCCGTCTCGACGATGCAGCGGGCAATCAGCTCGCCGGTGATGGAGCCGCGGATGCTGTCCTGGGCGCCCATGTCGATGCTGAACCCGGCCCGAAAGCGTTGCAGAGCGACGTCGAACGAGAAGGTCGGATCGGCCATCTCGGCCCACCGGCCAAGGACATCGCCATGGCGTTCTTCCTCGACGCGCCAGTCGGCGACGTGGGCCTGAAATTCCGGGTCGTCGCGGAACACGTTGCCAAGGTACTCCGTGTAGTCGGCGGCATTGCGTTCGACCAATGACGCCGCCTTGACCACGGCCAGTATCTGCGGATTCACCCGCGCCGGGTCAAATTCGCTCCAGGGAATATCGTCAAGGGTCCAGTGCGTCATGATCTTCCCGTTGGGGTGAGGCCGCCGGATGCTGGCGCCGGGGCAGTTAAACCGTGCCTCACAATGCCGGACTGCAGATACACAAATCAAGGACCTAGGTCTATTTTGTGACGACCCGGCCAGAAGTTGGAGCATTGAAAAAGGGCCGGCGCTGAGGCCGACCCTTTCCAACGTCAAATTTCTGTCCGCAGTTAGTCGCGGGCGGCAGCCATCGCTTCGGCAATACGCAGCCGGCCTTCAGCCGCCGCCTTGTCGAGTGCATTGTCGGCTTCCTGAATGGCGTCCTTGGCCGCCTGCAGGCGCTGTTCGACGAGCTCGGCGGTGATGTCCTCGACCGGGAGGGCTTCTTCAGCCAGCACGGTGCAACGGTCTTCGGTCACTTCGGCAAAGCCGCCAGCCACGAATATCCGACGGCTCACCTTGCCCTGCTGATAGATGCTGATGACGCCCGGGCGGACGGTCGACAGCAGGGGGGCGTGCTGCGGAAGGGCGCCGAAGTCGCCTTCGGACCCCGGCACGACGACCATGCCGACGGCTTCGGAGACCAGCAACTTCTCCGGCGACACCAGTTCGAATTCAAGCGTCTCGGCCATGTTCCGACGGGCTCCGCGTTACCTAGTGTTCATAAAGGGATGGGGCCGCCGCACTGGGCGGCCCCGATAGCGTGACCGGACTGCCCTTAGGCGGCCTCGGCGGCCATCTTCTTGCCCTTCTCGATGGCTTCTTCGATGGTGCCAACCATGTAGAAAGCCTGCTCGGGCAGGTGGTCATACTCGCCATCGACGATGCCCTTGAAGCCCTTGATGGTGTCTTCGAGGGAAACGAACACGCCCGGAGTACCGGTGAACACTTCGGCCACATGGAACGGCTGCGACAGGAAGCGCTGGATCTTACGGGCGCGGGCAACGATGCGCTTATCTTCTTCGGACAGTTCGTCCATGCCCAGGATGGCGATGATGTCCTGCAGGGCCTTGTAGGTCTGCAGCACTTCCTGGACGCGACGGGCCACCGAGTAGTGCTCTTCACCAACGACGCGAGGGTCGAGAACGCGCGAGGTGGAGTCCAGCGGGTCAACGGCCGGGAAAATGGCCATTTCGGCGATGGAACGCGACAGCACGGTGGTAGCGTCGAGGTGGGCGAACGAGGTGGCAGGCGCCGGGTCGGTCAAGTCGTCGGCAGGCACGTAAATGGCCTGAACCGAGGTGATCGAACCCTTCTTGGTCGAGGTGATGCGTTCCTGCAGGGCACCCATGTCCGTCGACAGGGTCGGCTGATAGCCCACCGCCGAAGGAATACGGCCCAGCAGAGCGGACACTTCGGAACCGGCCTGGGTGAAGCGGAAGATGTTGTCCACGAAGAACAGCACGTCCTGGCCTTCTTCGTCGCGGAAGTATTCGGCCTGGGTCAGACCGGACAGCGCGACACGAGCGCGGGCGCCCGGCGGTTCGTTCATCTGGCCGTACACCAGCGCCACCTTGGAATTCTCGCCCTTGAGGTCGATAATCCCGGAGTCGATCATTTCGTGGTAAAGGTCGTTGCCTTCACGGGTACGCTCACCGACGCCGGCGAACACGGAATAACCACCGTGGCCCTTCGCGACGTTGTTGATCAGTTCCATGATGGTCACGGTCTTGCCCACGCCAGCGCCACCGAACAGGCCGATCTTGCCGCCCTTGGCGTAGGGGGCGAGAAGGTCGATGACCTTAATGCCGGTGACGAGAATTTCCGTCTCGGTCGACTGCTCCACGAAGCTCGGCGCGCTGCGGTGAATCGGCAGGGCCTTCTTGGCGTTCACCGGACCACGCTCGTCAACCGGCTGGCCGATGACGTTCATGATGCGGCCCAGCACTTCCGGGCCGACCGGAACCATGATCGGAGAGCCGGTGTCGAACACTTCCTGCCCGCGCACCAGACCTTCGCTGCTGTCCATGGCGATCGTGCGCACGGTGGACTCGCCAAGGTGCGCGGCAACTTCGAGAACCAGGCGGTTGCCGTGGTTGTCGGTTTCCAGCGCCGAGAGAATGGCCGGAAGCTCGCCCGTGAACTTCACGTCCACGACGGCGCCCGTGACCTGGACGATGCTACCGACGTTGTTCTTCGCCATGGGTATAGCTCCTATGCCCCTAAATTCGTTTGGTCGTGTGGGGTGCTACGTCGTTTAACGTCAGACGGCCTCGGCACCGGAGATGATCTCGATCAACTCCTTGGTGATGTTGGCCTGGCGCGCCCGGTTGTATTGAGTGGTCAGCTTGTTGATCATGTCGCCGGCATTGCGCGTGGCGTTGTCCATCGCCGCCATCCGCGCGCCCTGTTCGGAGGCATCGCTCTCGAGCAACGACGAGAACACCTGCATGGCAACGTTTTTCGGCAGCAGATCAGCCAAAATACCTTCCTCGGACGGCTCGTATTCGTACAGAGCCTTCTGCTCACCCGTGCCGGCGGTGGTTCCGGTCGTCGCGGGGACCGGGAACGGCACCAACTGCTGGCGGGTGACCTCCTGGGAGATCGCCGACTTGAACTTGTTGTAGATCACGGTGCAGACGTCAAACTGATCGCCTGCAAACTGATCGAGGACGTGCTGGGCGATCTCGTCCGCCGACGCGAACGCAACGCCCCGGCGGTTCACGCCTTCCCACGACTTGAGGATCAGGTTGCCGTAATCGCGCTTGAGCGCATCGCGGCCCTTACGGCCGACAGCGAGGATTTTGACGTCCTTGCCCTCGGCCAGCAGCTCACGCACCAGAAGGCGCGCGTTGCGGGCAACGTTGGTGTTGAAGCCACCGCACAGTCCACGGTCGGCGGTCATCACCACGATAAGGTGACGATCCGTGCGGCCGGTTCCGGCGAGCAGCTTGGGCGCGCCGGCCTGTCCGTGGACAGAAGCAGCCAGGTTGCCCAGCATCCGGTCCATACGCACGGCGTATGGACGGGCTGCCTCGGCAGCCTCTTGGGCGCGGCGCAACTTGGACGCCGCGACCATCTTCATGGCCGAGGTGATCTTCCTCGTGTTCTTGACCGAGGTTATCCGGGCACGTAGGTCCTTGAGACTGGGCATCGGCTGTCAGGCCTTCCTGTTGATTTCCGCTCAGACTCAGGCGAAGGACTTGGCGAAGCCTTCGAGGAACTTCTTCAACTTTTCCTCGGTCTCCGGCTTGATCGCCTTGTCGGTGCGGATCGCCTCGAGAACGTCACCGGCCTTGTCACGGATGGCGGCCAGCATCTCACGCTCGTAACGGGTCACATCACCCACCGCCAGCTTGTCCAGGAAGCCCTTGGTGCCAGCGAAAATCGACACCACCTGCTCCTCGACCGGCATCGGCTGGAACTGCGGCTGCTTCAGAAGCTCGGTCAGGCGCGCACCGCGGGCCAGCAGCTTCTGGGTGGCCGGGTCCAGGTCCGAAGCGAACTGCGCGAACGCGGCCATCTCGCGATACTGGGCCAGTTCCATCTTGATGGTGCCGGCAACCTGCTTCATCGCCTTGATCTGGGCGGCGGAGCCGACGCGCGACACCGACAGACCCACGTTCACGGCGGGGCGGATGCCCTTGAAGAACAGATCGGTTTCCAGGAAAATCTGACCGTCGGTGATCGAAATCACGTTGGTCGGAATGTAGGCCGACACGTCGTTGGCCTGGGTTTCAATGACCGGCAGAGCGGTCAAGGACCCGGCGCCCATGGCGTCGGACAGCTTCGCGGAACGCTCCAGCAGACGGCTGTGGAGATAGAACACGTCGCCGGGGAAGGCTTCACGGCCCGGCGGACGGCGCAGCAGCAGCGACATCTGACGGTAGGCAACGGCCTGCTTGGAGAGGTCGTCATAGAAAATCACGGCGTGGCGGCCGTTGTCCCGGAACCACTCACCCATGGCGCAGCCGGTGTAGGGCGCCAGGAACTGCATCGGAGCGGGCTCCGACGCGGTGGCGGCCACAACGATGGTGTATTCGAGGGCGCCGCGGTCGGCCAGGGTCTTGACGACCTGGGCC
>JBAYSM010000223.1:0-5429 GCA_041676205.1 Rhodospirillaceae bacterium
CGCATCGGCTTCCCGTGGCCGACCGTGTTCGTAGGGTGGCTGATGTGCGTGCTGCCAAATGCTGTGGTTGACCGGATGACGAGGCGTTTGCCGGGGAAGTAGGGGGAACCACAGAGGCAGTGAGGCACAGAGGTTTCGGTGCAAATTGCCGCGCATAGCGCATAAGACCCTATAGGGGAATTATCGCCTGCGGCGCAGTGGCCACCTAAACCTCTGTGACTTCTCTGTGTCTCTGTGCTCTCTGTGGTTAATACTTCACTTCACTTAAACCAAAGCCAGCCACCCCACCGCAATCCCCATAGATGCTACAGTCATTGGCACCCCGCACTTGGCGTGGTCCCCAAAGCTGACCCGCACCCCGACGCTGGCGGCGCGTTCGACGGCGATGATGTTGGCGAGGCTGCCGGTCAGCAGCAGGTTTCCGGCCAGGGTGGACAACAGGGCCAAGGCGTACAGCGCGCGCTCCCCCAAGTCGGGCAGGATGGACAGTAGCAGCATGTCAGCCGGGACGTTGCCGATGGTGTTGGACCCGATCACGGTCAGCAGGGCCAGCGCAGGCAGGCCATCGGGCGCCAATCCCCAAGCGGTCAAGCCCTCCACCGCGCGGGCGGGCAGGCCGGTGGAGGCGAGGGCGGCTGTCACCGTGAACAGTGCAGCAAACAGCACCAGTAACGGCCAATCGACCAGCCCCAACGCGGTGCGGGTGGCGAGTTTGCGGCTGATGAGCAGGACGGCGGCGACCACCAAGGCTCCCGCCGCGTGGGGCAGGGGGCTGGAAAACAGGGCGAGCAGCAGGACCGCCGCCGCCAGTCCCTTGCCCAGCATGGCCTTATCGAGCGGCCGGACATCCACGGCGGGCGGTCTTACCGGACCCTCCAGGCGCAACCGCCCCCGCCATATCCAGGCGACCACGCCATAGGTCACGCCCAGCGCCACCACCGCGGGCGGTCCGCAGACGGCGAGGAAGCTCCAGAACTCCAGCCCTCCGGCCTGCCCGATCAGGATGTTTTGGGGGTTGCCGATCAAGGTGGCGGCGGACCCGGCGTTGGCGGCTCCGGCCAGGGCGATCACGTAGGGGCGGGGGTCCAGGCCTCGGCGCTCCAGCCCGATGCACAACAGCGGCGTCATGGCAAACACCACCACATCATTGGCAAGAATGGCCGACAGCCCGCCACCTACCGCCACGGTCAGGGCCAGCAGGCGCGTGGGCGATGCAGCAGTGGCGGCCAGCCGGGTCGAACACCAGTCGTAAAACCCTGCCACGGCGAACTGGGCCGACAGGATCATCAGGCCGAACAACACGAACAGCGTCGGGAAGTCGATGGCAGCCAAGGCTTCGGCCGGAGCCATGGCGCCCGCCACCACCAGCACCACCGCGCCGATCAGGGCGATGCCGACGCGGTCCACTTGCAGGCCCGGCACCCGCCCGGCGGCCATTCCGGCGTAAGTCAGGGCGAAGACGGTGACGATCAAGCCGGTCAAAATGGCGTCACGTCGTCGCGCCCCTCGCCGCGTTCTTCGGCGCGGGCACGCAGGAGTTGGCGGTTGTACTCCAGCAGGACCTCGTTCTCATGGACGCAGCCAGCGAGCTTCATGGTTTCCTCGTCTTCGACCACGGCCAAGTGTTCCTCGCCCAGCGCCATCATCTTTTTCAGCGCCACCTCCAGCGTGTCGCCGAGCGCCAGGACCGGCGGATGGCGGCGCGCCACATCGGCCGCGTTGACCAACAGGTCGAGTTCGGGGTCGAACACCGTTTCCTGAAGGTCGGCCAGGGTGATGGTGCCGAACAGGGTGCCGTCGCCGCGCACCACGAACAACTCACCGAACGGCACGGCGGCCAGCTTCTCGCGCACATCACGGAGCGTTGCCCCGACGGACACGGTTGGCGCTGCGGTCTGCACCACATCGCCGACCCGGATCAGGCGCAGCAGCCCGACATCGCGCCCGCCCTTGAGGTTGAGGCCCTTGCGTTCAAGATGCCAGTGGAAGTACGACGGCGCGCGGGCGACCTGCTGGGTGATCGTCGTCGCCATCACCACGGCCACCATCACGGCCACCGTCAGGGCCGTGTCGTGGGTCATCTCAAAGACGATGAGCACGGTCGAAATCGGCGCCCCCAGAACGGCAGCGGCCACCGCACCCATGCCGACCAGCGCATAGGCGCCGGGGCCGGACGAGAACTCGGGCAAGGCGGCTGTCGCGAGGCCGCCAAACGCTACGCCGACCAGCGCGCCCACGGTTAGCGAGGGTGAAAACACCCCGCCACCGAACCCAAAGCCCAGGGCTATGCCGGTTCCGATCGTCTTGGCGACCACCAGCCCGGCCAGCATCAGGGCGGGCAGGCTGGCGTTCAGCGCGCGGTCGGTCGCCTCGTACCCCACGCCCAGGATGAGTGGGAAAGGGATGGCGAGCACCCCGATCAGCAGCCCCGCCGCCATGGGGCGCAGCACCACGGGAATGCGCGACCGCGCTGCCAGATCCTCACCCGCAAAGATGCACCGCATGAACACCAGCGCGGCCAGCGCCGCAACAATGCCAAGGCCGGCGAAGGCTGGAAATTCCAGCACGCTCCGCAAGGCCATGTCGGGGATGGTGAAGGCCGGAAAGTCGCCGAACACGGAGCGGGAAATAAGCGTGGCCGTGACGCTGGCGACCACCACCGGCGCAAAGGCGCTCATGGCGTAGTGGCCGACCACCACCTCATGGGCGAACAAAGCCCCTGCGATGGGCGCGTTGAACGAGGCCGCCACCGCCGCAGCCGCGCCGCACCCCAACAGGGTGCGCGACAGGGTCCGCCCGAAGTGCAGCTTTTCGGCCACCCATGCGGCCAAGGTCGCCCCGAAGTGCACGGCTGGCCCCTCACGGCCGACCGGGGCGCCGGCGCCGATGGACAGGGCGGTGCCGAACAGCGCGGCGAACCCGGCGCGGATGTCCAGGCGCGACCCCCTGGTGGCGGTGGCTTCAATGATGTCGGGGATGCCCTGCGGCTTTCCGCCCGGCATGAAGTAGCGATACCACAGTCCGACCAGCAGCCCGCCGATAACCGGAGCGATCGCCACATGCCACCACGGCAGTCCCGCCGCGACGGTCGCCAAATCAGCTTCGGCACCGCCATAGAACAGCAGGTGAAAGGCGTCGATCAGCAGCCGGAACCCGACCACCCCGGCCCCCACCACCAACCCGACCACCACGGCGAGGATGCCCAGCACGAACTGGTCATTGCTGACCAGATCACGGATGCGGAACAAAAGCTGTGGCGGCTTGACGACCAAGGAAGGGTGCTCGCTGCGGGAAGTCGTTGGTGGGGCTAGTCTTTTCCCTAACGACTATACGCGCGAAGCAGCGCCCTAACCAGCCTGCTCCGCCTTATCGTCGCGGTCGAGTTCCATTTGGGTACGGACCTGGTTGCGGCCGGACCGCTTGGCCAGGTACATGGCTTCGTCGGCGCGCTCGATCAGGTTGGTGGCCGGTTCGCCGATGGCCCATTCGGCCACGCCGATGGACAGGGTGATGGCGCCCAGTTCGGCGCCGGTCTTCTTGTTCTTCAAGACCTTGGTGCCGACGCGGGCGCGCAGGGTTTCGGCCAAGGCACGGGCCTGCGGCAAGCCCATGTCCGGCAGCAGGACGGCAAATTCCTCGCCCCCGATGCGACACGGCAGGCCCTGTTTGCCGATGACGTCGATCATCATGCGGGCGACCAGTTTCAACACCTGATCGCCGGTCTGGTGGCCGTGGGTGTCGTTGAACTTCTTGAAGAAGTCGATGTCCAGGTTGAGCAGGCTGAGAAACCCGCCGACCCGCTGGGCATCCTGCATGTTCTTTTGCAGCGCGGTCTCAAAGGCCTTGCGGTTGGCAATGCCGGTCAGGGGGTCGGTGGCGGCCTCCTCCTTGACCACGTCGAGGTCCTTGCGCAGCTTGTCGATTTCCTGGGCCGAGCGGTTCAGGCGGTCCTCAAGCTGTTTGTTGACGGTGATCATCCGGTTGGTTTCCAGCACCACGCCGGAGATCAATCGTTGCAGGCCGTCCACCGCCGCGCCGCCGCCAGCCTGGGCCGACAGTTCGCCGCTCAGGGTATGCAGGCTTTGACCGTAAGCTTGGGCACCGGCTTCGGCCTGGCCGAGGTTGTCGACCAGGGCGCGCATGGCTTCTTCGATCCGTTCGGACGCGCTGACCAGCTTGGCGCGGTCCTCGGCATCACTCAGGAAGCGGTTGTGCAGGTCAACCATGGCCGGCCCCGCCAAGGGTGCCCCCGCCAGACGCATGCGGTCGATCTCCGAGTTCAACGCAGGCATCTGCCCGGTCGCATAGGTGTACCATGTGGCAAAGTTGTCGGGCGTCGGCGGGATGCCCGCGTCGCTCATGAGCTTCAATGCTTTCAAGGCAGTGGACTTGGCCTGATCGAACGTCACGCCCTTACTGCCCGCGTTTGCCGCAGCACCCATCATTTTGACCCTGGCTCTTGTGATTGGGGGCGGAGACTCCACCCACTGTTCTTATACCTCGTTTGAGTGTTACGACCCAAGCCGTATGGCGTCAGTTTCGTGAAAAAGCCTGCCAAACATGCGATGCTGCCCTGCGTCCATGGCATGACCGCAATGCTTCTGTAGGGCCTACACTGCCCTCATCACCTAAAGCAGACGGAGGTCGCCATGATCGCCCGGAGCGCTCCAGAGTACCTGTCCCAGGCGGAAAGCCTGTGGATGGATGGCCAAGTTCCCCAAGCCCGTCAGGCGTGCTTGCGGGCGCGCATGAAATTCCACAAGGAGAGGGATGCCGTGGGCGAGGCCCAGGCCGTTCTCCTGCTCGGTGAGGTGGACTTGGCAGAGGGTGACGCTGATGCCGCCCGCAGCCGCTTTGTCGAGGCCCGCACCCTTCTGGTGCGCGGCGGGGACTCGCGTCATCAGGGCGCCGTCCTGCTGGCCTTGGGCAAGGTCGCGGCAACCACCGCACAGCACGAGGAAAGCCACGCCCACTACAGCGCCGCCCTGGCCCATTACCATGGTGCCGGGGATGTCGAGGGTGAAGGCCATGCCCTCATGGGCCAGGCCGAGGCCGATCGAGCACTGGGCCGTGAAGACCGGGCGCTCGATGCCTTGGCACGCGCCCGCCGCATGTTCAAGGATGTCGGCGACGGAATGGCTGAAGCGGAGGCCCTGCGCGCCATGGCCGTCCTTCATGTCGCCGGGCATCGCGCCGATCAGGCCCACGACGCGCTCGAAGCGGCGGTGGGGCTATACGAGCAGGTGGGCGACGTGCTCGATCAGGCCAGCACTCTGGCTGAAATGGGCGCCCTGTTGAACAGTCTGGGCGATGCCGATGGGGCGCGGGATGCTCTGGGCCGCGCCGCCCGCCTGTTCGCCGATGCCGGTGATCTGCAAGGCGAGGCGGACACGTTAATGGACCTCGGGGCCATCGAACAGACCATCGAC
>JBAYSM010000224.1:0-5399 GCA_041676205.1 Rhodospirillaceae bacterium
AGCACCAAATGAAGCACGCTTCCGCCATAGCCGCGGCACACCTCGACCTCCAGGTGGTCGGCCATGACCCGCAGAATGTCGGCCGACCGCACCGCCTCGGTGGCATCGAAGGCGGCGACCTCGGCGGCGCTCAGGCGCTGGAAGCCCCGCCGGGTGTATCCAGCGGCGTTGGATGCCAAGCGGTCGGGCAAGAGCTGAAGCAGGCGGTTGATCTGCAAGACCTGCGCGTCCGGCCACTGGAAGCGGCTCGGCCCGACGTAGTCATTGAGGTAGAACCACCCGCCTGGAACCAAGACTTTCTTTATGCCGGCAAACAATCCTTCCAGGTTCTCGCAGTGATGGACCGCCGACACGCTGAAGACGGCATCGAACGGCCCCTCCACATCAAGGGCATTCATATCGCCAAGGCGGTAGTCGATCCCGCCCAGCCCGGCATCCCCGGCGGCCTTTTCCGCCGCAGCGAGGACGCGCGGCGACACGTCCACCGCGACGACCTCCTTGACCCAGCCGTTTGCGATGAGGGAACGCTCAAGCGCGCCGCCGCCACAGGCCAGAACAAGCGCCCGGTCGAGGGGCAAAGACCGTTCCCGCGCGACTTGGCGAAAGAACCAAGCCTCCGGATCGATGTCCTCATCGCCGGAAACCTGACGGTTGATCATGCGCACGACGGCGGGCAGCCGGGTCCACTGCCAGCCCGCCGCCTCCCATGCCGCCGGGTCGCCCCACAGGGCGTCAACCTGCTCGCGGATCGCAGGATCGAGCATCGCTTCAGCCATTCATCCCCATCCCGTTGATGGAAGCCCAATTTCGTTCGTGCTAACACAGCACTGCACTCACTTGGAAACAACCATAATGTCACTGTTCCCCGCCCTGCCCCCCACAGCCACTGTCGCCGAAAGATATCTGCGGACGGTCAAGCGGTCGCTTCTCAACGACCTCTATCTCGAACTCGAAGGCATCCTGCATTACATGCTGCTGTGCCGTCAGGAAGGGAAGGACCCGGACCCGGCCGTCATCCGCGACCTAAGCCGCCGCCGCCCGGACATCATGGCCCATCTGGCGGCGGCCCGTGACGACGGCAACATGGTTCTGTGGCCTGACGCCGAAGGCCGGGTCCACGATCCCCGCAACGTTTCGGAACACGTCCACACCATGATCGGGCGCAAGCGCCTGGATCATCTGCACGCCTGCCTCGACACCATCCTGGCCGAAGGCATTCCAGGCGACTTGATTGAAACCGGAGTCTGGCGGGGCGGAGCAACCATATTCATGCGGGCGCATCTGGCTGCCCATGACGTCCGCGACCGCATCGTCTGGGTTGCCGATTCCTTCGATGGCCTGCCCAGGCCCTCGGTGAAGGAAGATATCGGCTTTGACATCAGCAAGCGCCATCAGCCCATCCTCGCCATCGACGAGGCCAGGGTGCGCACCCTGTTCAAACGCTATGACCTGCTTGACGAACACGTCCGCTTCCTGCCCGGCTGGTTCCGGGACACCCTGCCCGCCGCGCCCATCGAGCAGCTTGCCCTCCTGCGTCTCGACGGCGATCTCTACGAATCCACGATGGATGCCCTACTGGCCTTGTACGACAAGGTAAGCCCCGGCGGCTTCATCATCGTCGATGACTACGGCGCCCTTCCCCCCTGCCGTCAGGCGGTGGAGGACTTCCGGGCCGAACGGAGCATCAACGCCCCGCTGGAGCACATCGACTGGACGGGTGCCGTATGGCGCAAGGAGGGCGAGCGCCCGCGCGCATCCGGCCGGACGGCCCCCATCGTCGCGGCATTCACAGTGATCGATAAACCCAAGCCGGCGTTCGAGGACTGCATTTTTTATCACACCATCACGACCCCCGAAGGCGACATCCCCGGAGCATGGGATCTGCGCGACACCGTGGACGCTTATCTCGGCCATGTGGCTTTTGACGGCAAGAAGGTGCTGGAAATCGGACCGGCCAGCGGCTTCCTGTCCTTCCACATGGAGCGTTCGGGGGCGTCCGTAACCTCCGTGGAGCCGTCCATGGAACGGCTGTGGGATGCCTTTCCGCTGACCGGTTTTGACTTCGAGACATGGCGCGACGAGTTCACCAAAACCATTACCGGGGTCCGGAACTCGTTCTGGTATCTGCACCATGAGTATGCCTCGCGGGTCCGCCTGATCGAGACGGTGCCCGAGGCCATTCCGGCAGCGGTGGGTGAGTTCGACATCGGCTTGCTCGGATCGATCCTCCTGCACACCCGCAATCCGTTTTCCATCCTGGAAAGCGTCGCCGCGCGGGTCCGCGACACGATCATCGTCACGGAGCTTTTCGACGGCAGTATTGGCGAAGCGCCAGTCATGCGCCTTATCCCTCGGGCCGACGTGCAGAACGTCGATACATGGTGGGCATTCAGCCCGGCGTTCTTCACGCAAGCCATGCAGAGTCTTGGCTTCCCCCATACCGAAGTGAGCGTGCATCATCAAAAACAGGGTCCCGACGAGGCGTTGATCCCCTTGTTCACCGTCGTCGGCCGGCGGTAATACCCGGCCATCCCTTCATTCCCAGGCGAGGCGTCCAAGACCATGAACGTGCACGATCTCGACATGCGGATCGCCGCAGCAAAGCATATCCACTGGATGCCCGCGTCGATCATCATCAAGGACGATGAAGTGGCCGTGGAAGGGTGGGCGCTGAATGTATGGGACGACCCCGCGCTGGGCCGCTTCACCATCAACGGACAGGACTTCGACGAGGTCGAATGGCCGCTGCCGTCGCCCTATCTGCTCGATCATTTCAGCGGGATCCCCAATGCCGAGGCATCGCATTTCAGATGCCGCCACCGCGCCAAGGCGGGGGAGACGCTGTTCCCCAACGGTTTTGCCCGGTTCAACGCGGTGAGCCAGTTCGGGGAGCACCGGCGGTCCTATCGCACGGCTTGGTTTGTCGCCGACCCGAAGATCGAGCCGCCCATGCCGTCTTCGGCGCAGATCGCACGGGTGATCGGGACGGGTGATGTGACCGCCTTCCAGTGGGGCGGCGCGACCATCATCAACCGTATCGAACACTTCCTCCTCGACCGCTTCGACCGGCCCCTGGCATCGTTCGATGCCGTGCTGGACTGGGGCTGCGGCGCCGGGCGGCTTAGTCGCTACCTGCCGAAATTCACCGCCAACCTTACCGGCATCGACATCGACGCGGACAACGTGAGGAACTGCCGGGAGACGATCCCCGAAGGTGAATTCCTCGCGGTCGACCTCCAGCCGCCGACGCCGTTTCCAGACGGGCGGTTCGATCTCGTCATCGGGTTGTCCGTGCTGACCCACATGAACGAGCAGGTTCAGAACGCATGGCTGCCGGAGTTGCGGCGCGTCACCAAGCCGGGCGCCATCATTCTCCTGTCCGTCCAGGGGCTTGCCCAGTCGGCGCTGTATCGGTCGCCGCCGGACATTCTGTTGACGACGCATCGGCTTGGTTTGAACTGCCGGGGGGTGAACAGACAGCTTTCCGGCTTCATCCCCGACGAGGAATATTATAAGGATACAATCTTTTCGCCGGACTACATCTTCAGCCACTGGAGCCGGTATTTCGATGTCCTGGAGATCGTCGACGCCATCGCCGGCAACCAAGACCTCGTCGTCCTGCGCCGCCGCGCCGAGTAGGTCCGGGCGCCGGTCAGGACAGGCTTTCGCCACGCCGGACGGCAGCGTAGTCCTCCAGCACCATTTTCTCGACCAGTTGCTCCAGCGACACCTCGGCGGTCCAGCCAAGCTCCCGCTTGGCCTTGCTGGCGTCGCCGACGAGAACATCAACGTCGGCAAGGCGGAAGAACACCGGGTTGACACGGACCAGCGGGCGCCCCGACCGTGCGTCCCGCCCAACCGACTGCACGCCCTCACCCTCCCACTCCAGCGTGTAGCCGCAGACCTTTGCGGCACATTCGACGAAGGCGCGCACCGTGGTCTTGCGGCCGGTCGCCAGGACGTAGTCGCCGGGTTTGTCCTGCTGCAGCATCAGGTGCATACCGCGCACGTAGTCCCCGGCAAATCCCCAGTCCCGCGCCACGTCCAGATTGCCCAGTTCGAGAACCTTGTCGGCTCCCTGCGCGATCTCGGCGAAAGTCGCGGTGATCTTGCGGGTGACGAACTCCCGCCCCCGCAGCGGACTCTCGTGGTTGAACAGTATGCCCGAGGAGGCGTGCAGGCCGTGGACGGTACGGTAGTTAACGGTCATCCAGTGCCCGTACAGCTTGGCGATGGCGTAGGGACTGCTGGGGTTGAACGGCGTCGTTTCGGACTGAACCAACGCCTGGTTCTGGCCGAACATCTCTGACGTCGAGGCCTGATAGAAACGGGTCGACGGACTGACGGACCGGATGGCCTCGAGGATCCGTGTGACGGCCAAGCCATCCGCATCACCGGTGTACAACGGCTGCTCAAACGACAGGCCGACGAAGCTCTGGGCGGCGAGATTATACAGTTCGTCCGGTTTCACGCTGCCGATACACCGCTGGACATTGGAATAATCCAGAAGTTCCAGCGGAATGAGTTCCACGTCATCCCGGATACCCAGCGCGCTCAGCCGCCACGTGTTCATCAAGGCGCTCTGCCGGTAGGCGCCAACGACCCTGTATCCTTTTTCTAGCAGCAACCTCGAAAGGTATGCGCCATCCTGGCCAAGAACACCTGTCACGAACGCTGTCTTTATCATTCGGTGCCCCCAGACGGCCAGCCTCGCACCCAACGTCGGTTTCAGCTCTCGGCAGGGCGGAAGCAAACCTCGGCAGGCAATCGTCGCAAAGCGATATGCCGCCCTGGACGCGACCACGTCAATTCCAATCCGCGCCACGTTGAGTGCGATGTCCGCCGGCGCTCCACGGACCACAAACAGCGAGTACCCCGTAGCGTCAATCTATGTCGTTTGGTGCGCCGCCAGGGGCCGCGCCATACACTGCGATTTTCTCCACTCCATCCTGCATGGGCACCCGAACCCGAAGCGAACTACCATGCGCCTCTGGCAGAACCCGCCATGGCCGCGTAACTAAATTCAATCAGGCTCCGGCAAACCCGGGGCGGTTCAGGTGGACCGCTTTTGGGGAGGAAGGTCAGAACTGCTTCAACTGTGCTTCCAGACGCGAAAACGCCCTAGCTCATTTCTGAGCTAAGGCGTTGATACACTTGGTTGCGGGGGCCAGATTTGAACTGACGACCTTCAGGTTATGAGCCTGACGAGCTACCGGGCTGCTCCACCCCGCGGGGGTTTGTGTGGTCCCGGCGGGTTGGTCAAAGGGAATAGGGTCAAATCTTTTCTTTGCGCGCTTGGAAGACCTGGCGGCGACCTACTCTCCCACGCCTTAAGACGCAGTACCATTGGCGCAGCCGGTTTTCACGGCCGAGTTCGGGATGGGATCGGGTGTTTCGCC
>JBAYSM010000225.1:0-5382 GCA_041676205.1 Rhodospirillaceae bacterium
TGGCCGCGGCATACGTTCCCCACGCCCGGTACAGCGTGACCGCCCCGCTGAGGCCCTCGGCATCCCACAGCATGTCCACTCCGTCGGGCATCACCGCCGCATCGGCCTCGGCCATGAACGGCTGCCTGAACAGGGCGGCAAGGCGGGCCTCAAGATCGGTCGCCGCGGGGGAGAGGACCAGCGTGGGATCGTCGGCGGACGTCACGGCAAACAACGGCGCGTCGAGCAACGGCGCCTGATGGGCCAGCAACGTGCGGCGAAAGCGGTCCACCCGCGTCTGCCCCTTGGCCGACAGGACATCAGCCAAGGGGGCACCGAGAAAAGCGTTGCCTGTCATGTCGGCCAGCAAGGCATCAAACTGGCCGCCCACCGACCGCTTGCCGGTGCGTACCCACGCGAACAAGGGGTGTTCCAGGGATGCCTTGAGCTGAGAGACCGTCTTCGTAACCTGCGCCAGAGCGTCGGCGTCCGCTTGATGACCAAGCGCCAGCCCTGTTATCTGAACGGTCAGGAGACGCGCCTCCTCGGCCAGTGCACTACCGTCGGTAAGCGCATCGAACACTTGATCGGCGACGGTGGTGATGCGGGCGCGGGCGCGGTCTGCATAGGGCGCGACAGAGAAACGCGCGGCGGCCCCCCCCTGGCCGTCCTCCAGCGCCCGGCTCAGAAAGGCGGGCAGCGAGTCGATACCCGATGGCAAGGTGATGTGGAACAGGTCGGCCACCAACGTCCGCAGGTCGGCGACGTCACCCTTGGCCCGCAGGTGGTCATAGGTCATCACCGCCTGATTAAGCACGCGGAGGCGGGCAAGCTCGTCAACAAGGAGCTTGGCCCGCGCCTCCAGCGTGGTCCCGCCTGCGTCGGCACCCTGCCCGCTCAGCCAGTATTCGATACTGTCGCCCAGGCGTTCCTCGATCACGCTCATGATCAGGCGGTCAAAGCCGACACGGGCAAAGGCCGTGATGTCGCCCTCCAGGCTATCGAACCATGAGGACGGGATGAGCGGCGACGACAAGCCATCGAGCATGATGTCCGACAGCGCCATCAGCATCCGCGAGGCTGCTGCCTTCTCGCCCCAATGCACGGTGCCGGGGCTGTTGTGGGACACGTCGGCCAGGGGCTGCGCCCGGACCTCGGCAATTTCCCGCAGTGGGAGTTCCAGCGTGGGCAGCCCCATCCGCAGGTCGTCCAGCCGCCACGCCAGCATCAGGGCAAGCACCACGGTTGCCGCCGCCATGCCGACCTGAAGGCGGCGCACGAGGCGGCGGCGGCGCGTCCATCGACCACTGACCGGGCGGACCAGCCCGCCCTCCAGCAGCGCCTTGCGGGTCAGCAATTGGCGCACCAGGATGGGGGCACGGCTGCCCGACGCACCGGCCAGCGCGCCGCTGAAATAAATCCCGCGCAGGAAGAACCCCTCGCGGTAGGCGGTGGACTGGAATACAAGCCCGGCCAGCATCCGCACCGGCGCCGCCAGCGAAGCGAAGGCGCCCGGAAACAACACCACGTCCCCCGCCCTGCGGTCTGAGGGATCGGCAGCAGCGGCCAGACTCACCTGCACGCCGCGCAAGGCTATGGCAAGTTCGGTGAAAGCGGCATCCATCCAGGCGGGGGTGAACGCCGTGTCGACGGAATGGGGGTTTGACCACCCGAACATCTCGGAATGACGCTCGGCCGGAATCTGGGACCAAAACCCGTCGAAGCCGGGCACCGCGTCACAGCGCGATACCAGCAGATAGACCGGAAGGCGCAGGCCGAACCACGTCTCCATGTCGCGCAGGCGGCCATGCAGGAATTGTCCGGCGGCGATCAGATCCTCGCGGGTCATGGCATGGGGGCCAATCAGGCGGTCGGCGGGGATGGTCAGGACCACGCCATCGAGCGGGCGGCTCGGGCGGGCGCGGCCAGCCGCCTCCAGAAAGGCCCGCCACGTCTGATCCGACGCAGAGCCGACCAGTTCGTTGGTGCTGGACCAGTCCAGGGCCACGCCCGGCACGTCGAGCACGATGCCTTGTTCGAAGGACCAGCACTCGCCATCCATCCGGGCATCGGCCCCGGTCGGCCGATCCAGCAACCGCCGCCCCGCCCCCACGGCCTCCAGCGCGGCCGACTTGCCGCTGCCCGATGGCCCGATCATCGCAAGCCAGGTGGTGTTCATCCGCCGCCCGGCGCTTTCGGCCACGGCCGCCGCGATGACTTGGCGCACCGTGCGGGCCGCCGCCGCGCCGTCCCGCCGATGCCCCAACAGCCGCGCGATGAGACCGGGTGGCGGCTCGGCTTCTGGCTCGGCGGGCGGAGGCTCGGGCGCCTTTAGGGGCGCCACGGGAGACACGGCGATCGGCGCCACGGCGGGTGGAGCGGGCGGCTTGGCCACCTTGGCCAGGATCAGGCCGAGCAATCCAAGCACCACGACCCCAAGCACGCCCAGCCCCGCCGCAACGGCGGGCAGGTAAGGCGCCAGTGTGCTCAACATCTGCTCCACCGGTCAGCCTCCCGCGCCGGAAATGATGGCGCGCACCGGCCCGGTCAGCGTCCACCACGCGAGGTGGGACACCACCAGATACCCGACCAGCAGACCAAGCCCCAGCCACACCCAGCGGTGCAACGGCGGCAGACCGACCGCCACCCCAGCATCGAGCGTATTGGCATAAGCCTCCGGGAACAGCGGCCCGGCGCCGTCCTTGGCACGCCCCCCGGCCAAGGCACTCAGACGGCGGCGGGTGGACGCCAACACCTCGGCCCCGCCCGGCGCGTCGCGGTATCGGCCCTGAAAGCCCAGGCTCAGGACCATCAGGAAGATGCCGGCCAGTTCAGCGTGGGCCGGTTCGTTGGCGGCCAGCAAGCCCTCGATACGCTCGAACACCCGTTCCCCGGCCAAGCGGGTGCCACACAAGCGGGCCTCGACCAGGATATCGTCCCAGGCCGCCCGGCCGCCCCATTCCGGGCCGAACAGAAACGTCTCGTCGGCCAGCGCCGCCATGGCATAGGCGGCATCCTGATAGAGCGTGGCCCCATAGGCGCCGCCCAGGCGCAAGGCTTCCGCCTGCCCTTCCGACAGATGGTGAACGAGGGAGGCGATCATGTCCTCGATACGGCGCCGAGGGACGGCGGGCGTGCCTGCGTCGCCGGTACCAAGGCTGCGCGCTTCGCCCTCCAGATCCCGGAGTATGGCGTAAAAACTGCGAAACCGTTCGCTGAGAAACCGGATCGACCCGGCATGGACCGCCTCGCCGTGAGCCGGCGCCTCGCCTGCCACAACAGGCAGCGACGGCGAACGAACCATGAGCATGGAGTCAGGAGCCACCGGATGCCTCCTCCGCAAGAGGGGCCGGGTCGGCAGGCACATAGAGCACCACCTCGGCCGGGGCACGGCTGCCGTCGCGGTCACCGAGGTTGGCCACGCACAATGTCTCGCCGGAGATCACAAAGGCGGGATCGGCCTCGACCGCGAACAGGGTCTGGCCGCGCGCCGGCAGCACGCCGAGGTCCTCGTCGCGGTCAATGATCGAGCGCGCCGCGCCGCGCACGCGCAGGGCCTTGATGCGCTGGATCTGGGACTGCGATCCGATGATCGCCTCATTGACCCAGGCGGCGGCGTCGGAGTCGGTCTGCCCGGTGCGCCGCCGCACCCCCAGAACAAGACGGCCCGCCCCACCGGGCGGCAGCCATGCCTTGGCGATCGTCAGGCCGAACATGCCCTGATCCCGCCGGAACGGAATGGCCCGGCTGGATTCCAGCACCGCCTTTACCGTCCGCTCACAGAAATCCAGCAGCGGGCCGAATGAGTCGGCAATGGCGTTGTGCACGTAAGGGCGCCCCTCGGGGGGCAGCCGGTCCTCGGATATCACCGCCAATCGCCCGGTCAGCAGGCATAGGGCTTGGTGAACCTGAAACGGGTGCGCGTGCGGCGACAGGACCAGCGACTCGAACAGCGGCAAGGCATCGACCAGGGTGGCGAGCACGGCACGGGCCTCGCCCAGCAACGGGTCGCGCTCGGAGCCGTCGGCGCCGCGCAGGCGGACCTGGAGATCGGCGGCGTTGAGGCGGCTGGCGAGATTGGCCGCCTTGTCGCGCAGCAACGCAATCAGCCTGCGGCAGCGTTCGGCGGGTTGGGTGTGGGCGGCCAGAACGAAGCACGGCGGCACGAAGTCGGGATCGATCGCCAGCGTTTCCTCGGCGGTACGCAGGCGGGCAATGGGAAACGACGCCAGCCCGTCGAGGGGTTGCCCCTCCAAAACCAGCCGCACCCGTGGGCGCACCCGTGGCACCTCGCCCGTGCCGCGCCCGGTATAGAGGTCGGGCAGAGTATCGGTCGGGGCTTCCGCCCAGCGCGCCAGTTCGCCGCCTTGGGGGCGCGTCGCCTGCTCGACCGGCACCGCCAGATGGACCAGCAGGGTACGCCCGCGCACTTCGGCCACCGGCGGCAGCGCCACCGACAGATCCTGGCCCTCGCGCGGATGAAACAGGGTCAGTCCGTCGGGCAGGACGGCATCAAGGTCGGTGATGTGGAAGGCATTATCACTCAACCGCACATGCAGCCGCCGAACACCCCACAAGAACGGATTGGCCAACGCGGCATGGTGGTAGGCCAGCGCCTCATGGCGCAGGGCGGCGTGCTGAAGTTGTTGCGGGGCGAGCAGAAGACCCTCGTGCCAGCGCACCGCATCGGGCAGGCGGTACCCGGTCACGAGGCTGCCTCCACCCGCTGCCGATGCTGCGGCCCCCGATCACGGTCGGGCTTGATCGCCATCCCCTGGTTCCTCCCCCTGAGTGCCGGCCGCCGTTTCCCCTGGCGGCCTCACTCATATAAACTATAGGAGGAATTATGCAATGATGACACATAAAAAGTGTAACCCATCAGTCAAACTAGTGACCATCGGCACTCACAACGAATCCGTCGCGGTGCAGGGCAATGGTCACGTCGGAAAGGGCGCCCACGCGGGCACGGTGGTCGCCAGGCGCCCGGTAGGCGGCAAAAACGAGCACGCCGTAAGCATCGCCGGTGCCCTCTGAAACATCGGTTTCAGGCACCGTCTGGCCGGGCACCAACTCCCAGCTCCAGGCCGTGAACCCGGTGGGGTAGTCGAGTCGCATCTGGTTGCGCTGCGCAAACCACTGGGCAGCGGGCAATTTAAGCAACGCATCGAGCAATGCGGCGTCTTTGACAGCGACCAGATCGACAGCGACCGGGGCATTGCCGTTGGCGTCGACGGCTATGTCGAAGCGGACCCGCGCGGTATCGGAACTCTGGAAAAGCCCACCACACGCGGCCAGCGCCACGCCAAAGATCGGGGCCACGAGGAGGGATTTGAACGACACGACAGCACGCTCCGAGAGCAATAAGAACATTGCTACACTATAGGATAGCTTTTTATACTCCAA
>JBAYSM010000226.1:0-5371 GCA_041676205.1 Rhodospirillaceae bacterium
CTTTGCCGCCCTGTGGGGGGTGCCCTACATGATGGACGTCCACGACCTGTCCAAGGAGTCGGCGGCGCTCGGCACCTCGCTGATGCTGGTCGGCTGGGGCATCGGGTCGCCGCTGGTCGGGTATGTGTCCGACCGCTTCGCCACCCGGCGCAAGCCGATGCTGGTGACTGCGATCGGCACATTGGCGACCACGCTGGCGTGGCTGTACGGCGACCTGCCGCTCGGCATGGTCTACGTGCTGCAGTTCCTGACCGGCGTTTTTTCCGGCGGCATTGTGGTGTTTTTCGCCGCCGTGCGCGAACACAACCTTGTGTCGGCGGCGGGCGCGGCGCTGGGCGTCGCCAACATGCTGAACATGGCGACCGGTGCGGTGTTTCAGCCGCTGGTCGGGTGGTTGCTGGACCAGCGGTGGGACGGAACCCTGGTTGATGGCGCCCGAGTCTACGGCGACAACGCCTGGATGGTCGCCCTGGTGGTGCTTCCGGCCTGTCAGGTGCTGTCGCTGATCGGCGCGATCATGGTGCGGGAAACGCATTGCCAGCCCGTCAAGATAGGGTAACTACCGCCCGTTCGGGTGATTCAGTTTAAAATTCACGGACGGCGCCCAAGTCCCCTCTGGCGAAAGAAAAAACGCGGGACTATGGTTTACCCCATGAGAAGACATCGGAACGCCAAAATCCTCGCCACGCTTGGTCCCGCGACCAGCAGCATCGAGGCTGTCGAAGCCCTGGTTCGGGCTGGTGCAGACATTTTCCGCCTCAACTTCAGCCACGGAAAGCACGAGGAGCAGCGCGCCCGCTACGACGTCATCCGAGAGGTTGAACGTCGCGTCGGCCGCCCCCTGGGCATTCTGATGGACCTTCAAGGTCCCAAGCTGCGGGTTGGAGACTTCGCCGAAGGGCGGGTCGAACTGGTCAACGGCCAGATCTTCCGCATGGACATGGACGAAGCATTCGGCACCGCCGAGCGCGTCTGCGTTCCCCACCCCGAAATTTTCGCCGCCATCCGCGCCGGCACCGAGCTTCTGATGGACGACGGCAAGCTCCGCGTCCGGGTCGAGGAACACGGAACTGACTTCGCCCTGACCCGCGTGCTGGTCGGCGGCCCCTTGTCCAACCACAAGGGTCTCAACGTCCCCGGCGAGGTTCTGCCCATTTCGGCCCTGACCGACAAGGACCGGCGCGACATGCAGTTCGGCCTGGACCTTGGCGTTGACTGGGTCGGCCTGAGCTTCGTGCAGCGTCCCGAAGACGTGGCCGAGGCGCGCAAGCTGGTCGCCGGACGCGCCGCCATCATTTCCAAGCTGGAAAAGCCGTCGGCCCTGGAATACCTCGACGAAATCGTCGAACTGTCCGATGCCATCATGGTGGCGCGCGGCGACCTGGGCGTTGAAACTCCGGCCGAAACGGTGCCAATCGCCCAGAAGCGGATCGTTGCCGCCTGCCGCCATGCCGGAAAGCCGGTGGTCGTCGCCACGCAGATGCTCGAAAGCATGATCTCCTCGCCTACCCCGACGCGGGCCGAGGCATCCGACGTCGCCACCGCCATCTATGACGGGGCGGACGCGGTGATGCTGTCGGCCGAGACGGCGGTCGGCAAGTACCCGCTGGAAGCAGTGTCCATCATGGACAAGATCATCCACCGGGTCGAAGAAGACGACACCTATCGGCGCATCATGAACGCCCAGTTGGAGCAGCCGGAAAACACCGCCGCCGATGCCATCTGCGCCGCCGCCCGGCAGGTCGCCGCGACCATCAACGCCAAGGCCATCGTGACGTTCACATCCAGCGGCTCGACCACCCTGCGCGCCGCCCGGCAGCGGCCCAACATGCCGATCCTGTGCCTGACGTCGGACCTCGGCGTGGCCCGGCGGCTGGCGATGGTGTGGGGCGCCCACTGCGTGACCACCGAGGACATCTCGACGTTCTCCGACATGGTTGGCAAGGCGTGCAACATCACCAAGGAAGAAGGCATTGCCCAGGCCGGGGAACGCGTCGTCATCATCGCCGGCGTCCCCTTTGGCACACCGGGCAGCACCAACATCCTGCGTATTGCCTGGATTGAGGACGAGTGCTGAGGCGCTCCTGGGCGTAAACAGTAATCAGGCTCTGCCCGCGCCGCAAGGGTTCACGCGACGGGTCGGGGGCCTTATGCTGTGGGCGTATTGAAGCCCTAGGAGACAGGCCCCATGGATATCCGTTCGATCACCGCCCCGCTTTGGGACTTTTGGGCTTTGGTGGTGGAGGTGTGGCGCCATGGGCTGCTCGGGATGGACATCGGACGCTTGCTGGTCGCCGTCGGGATCCTGATCGGATTCCTCGTCCTGCGCCGGTTGTTCACCCGCTTTGTGGTCGAGCGTCTGGTGACATGGACCGACCGCACCGAGACGCCGGTCGACGGCCAGATGGTGCGCGCCCTGGAGGGGCCGATCCGGTTCCTGCCCGTGGTTCTGGCTGTGTTCTTCGCGCTGGAGTACCTGTCCCCAGAGGGAACGTTTGCATCCATCGGCGGCAATCTGGTGCGTTCGATGATCGCGTTCACCTTGTTTTGGGGCCTGCACAACCTTGTCAATCCGCTGTCGTTCCTGTTCGAGCGGCTGGAGCGCGTGTTCTCGACCGCCATGGTCGACTGGGTACTCAAGGCCATCCGGGTAGCCTTCATCCTGATTGGCGGGGCCACCATCCTCGAAGTCTGGGGCATCCAGGTGGCCCCGATCATTGCCGGCCTGGGGCTACTGGGCGTCGCCGTGGCGCTGGGTGCCCAGGACTTGTTCAAGAACTTGATCGCCGGCATCCTGATTATTGCCGAGAAACGCTTCAACAAGGGCGACTGGATCCTGGTCGACGGCGTGGTCGAGGGCACGGTGGAAACCGTCGGCTTTCGCTCGACCACGGTGCGGCGGTTCGACCGCGCGCCGGTGCATGTGCCCAACGCAAAGCTGTCAGACAACGCGGTGACCAATTTCTCAGCCATGACGCATCGGCGCATCTACTGGCACATCGGGGTGGAGCACCGCACCTCGATCGATCAATTGCGCCGCATCCGCGACGACATCGAGGCGTTCATCCTCAACGACCCGGACTTCGCACCGCCGTCGGAAGTGTCGACCTTCGTGCGCATCGACCGTTTCTCGGACAGCTCGATCGACATCATTCTGTACTGCTTCACCCGCACGACGGTGTGGCTGGAGTGGCTGAAGGTCAAGGAACGCCTGGCCTTCCATGTGAAGCAGGTGGTCAAGGACGCCGGCGCCAGTTTTGCCTTACCGTCGCGCACCCTGTACGTGGAACATCTTGCCGGGGAGCGGGCGGAGGTCTTCGTCCCGCCGGGCACGGGTAGTGTGGCGGATCGGCAGCAGGCACTGGATACGGTGTGACGTTTTAGCAGGCTGCAGAAAAATCCTTCCGCCCCTTTCATTCCTCCGGCCGCTGAAGCAACGCGTTCCGATACCGCTGCTCCATGGCTTGCAGGTCGTACGGCTCGGCCCCCGACAGGCGCACGGACTCGATCATCAAGTCCAGATGGTGGACGAGGGCCGCCCGTTCGGCGGGCTGTTCGGCCAGGGCGAGCAAGGTTCCCAAGTTCTCGATCACGCGCATCTGGACCGCCGGATGACCTCCTGCCGCCTGCCGGATCTGGTCGAACGCCACATCGCATAGCCCCGCAAAGCCGCTGACCGGGCGCAGCAGGCGGGGGGTTCCCGTGTCATCGCACAACACCCGATGCAAGGATGGCCGGCCCAGTGCGATGCTCAACGACCCGGTCAGGCGGTCAATCACCGTGATAGCCGTAAACTCGTCGTTGATGCCCGGCGACAGAGCGCGCAGGGCGATCTCGACCAGTTGCCGGACGGAGAACTCCAGATCCTGCGCAGCATCGCGCTGACCGCCCATGGCAAGTGCCGCCCGCACCGCGGAGGCGGCCTTGTCCACCGCCGCGCGGTCCCCCCACACCCGCGCATGAATGGACCCGGCAACCAGATAATGACCGGGCCGGTACAGCACCTCGATGAACACGCCCAAATCCCTTGCCCGCTTTACCAGACGCCGGGCGTCCATCGTCCGAACATAGCCACTGCGCCGCACCCTAAGATCAACGCCGGGACCCGGCGGGCGGGCAGTCTCTGGATCAACCAGTTCCTCGGACGCGGGAAGGTCCTTCAGCAGCGCCGCATCCAGATCGGCGCCGACGCGCCCGATCATGGTGTCGGAAATGATTGATCGCGCGAGCGTGTGAACGAAGAATAACAGTGCCGCGAGACAGGCCATGACCATCCACGTCCCGACCGCCACGGCCAGACGCGGCACGGCCTCGGCCGCCATGTCTTCGTTCAGGGTTCGCAGTACGATCAGCATGTAGAGCATCGTGCTCATGAACAGGCCCAGCGTAACCTGAGTCTGGAGATCACCCATGAAGTTACGGATGATGCGCGGCCCCAGTTGTCCGGCAGCCAGCGTCAGCACGACCATGGTGATGGACACCAGCAGCGCAGCCATGGGAATGAGCGCTGCCAGCAACGTCGACAAAAGCGAAACGGCATCGCCGCCGCTGCCTTGATGCAGCCACCACCACTCAGCGCTCTCGGGCAGCGGCTGGTCAAGCAACACCGCCGCCAAGCCCACGGCGACCACCATCATTGCCGATGGCAGAAACCATAGGCTCGTCCGGACCTTTTCCCAGAGGGACTGCATGTGTGCGAACACGGACGGCGTCACCTTCCCGAAAGCATCCCACCACGGGGACGCCTGGGAGGCGGTTCAGGTTGCCTCAGGTGCCCGCGTCGGGCTGCGCCTCGGGGGCGGCGGCGGCAAAGGCATCGAGCGCGCGGCAGGTTTCGTCAATGCGCACCAGCGTCGGATACGGCGTCAGGTCGATGTCAAAACGCCGGGCGTTGTACATCTGGGGAACCAGGCAGGCATCGGCAATGGTCGGCGCATCGCCGTGCACAAAGGCGCCAGTGGCCGGGTTCCCGGCAACCATGGCCTCCAGGGCGCGCAGGCCCTCGTTGGTCCAGTGGTGATACCAGACGAGCTTTTCGTCCTCGCCCTGGCCCATGGTCCCGACCAGATACTTCAGCACCCGCAGATTGTTGAGCGGATGCACCTCGCAGGCAATCGCCTGGGCAAAGGCCCGGACCCGCGCCCGGCCCACCGCATCGGCGGGCAGTAGCGGCGGCGCCGGGTGGGTTTCGTCGATGTATTCGATGATGGCCAGCGACTGGGTCAGCGCCGCATCGCCATCGACCAGTGTCGGCACGATGCCCTGCGGGTTGAGCGCCATGTACTCGGCCTTGCGCTGCTCGCCGCCGTCGCGGATCAGATGCACCGGCACGATCTCGTAGTCCAGGCCCTTGAGGTTGAGCGCAATGCGC
>JBAYSM010000227.1:0-5317 GCA_041676205.1 Rhodospirillaceae bacterium
GCGCTATGGCCGGGGCGCCGACCACCGAAGACCGCCAACTGGTCGAGGTCAAGGCGGTCGATGACGTCTACCCCCTGTACGGCGAAATCCGCCTTAACCCGGCCCAGCCCCTGCATCCGGCGCTGGCCCGCCAGGGCGATGCCTGGGGCGCGGTGGTCGAGCCGTCCATGGCGTTGCGTCTGGGGCTGGAGGTCGGCGACCACTTCCGCCTGGGCGATGCCGTGTTCATCGTCGCAGCCCTGATCGAGCGCGAGCCCGACCGCGTGGCGACGGCATTTTCCTTTGGGCCGCGCGTGATGATCTCGCTCGACGGGCTGGAGGCCAGCGGCCTCGTGCAGCCGGGCAGTCTCGTCACCACCAGGGCCAAGTTGCGCATCGAGGACGGCACGGCGGCAAAGGCATTGGCTGACGCCGTGACTCGTGACCTGCCCGGCCAGGGGTGGCGCACCCGCACGCCCGATGATGCCGCGCCGGGCCTGCAACGCTTTTTGGACCAGATCACGCAGTTCCTGACCTTGGTCGGGCTGACCGCCCTACTGGTCGGCGGCATCGGCGTCGCCAACGCGGTGCGCGCCTTTGTCGATGGGCGGGCTGAAACCATTGCCGTGCTGAAGTGCCTGGGCGCGCCGTCCGCCTTGGTGTTCAAGACCTATCTGTTGCAGATCGGCGTGTTGACCGCCTTGGGCGTCACCCTTGGGCTGGCCGCCGGGGCCACGGTGCCGTTCTTGACCGGGTCTTTGCTGTCGCAGTATCTGCCGGTTGATGCCCGCGTGGCGCTCTATCCCCAGCCGCTGCTGGAGGCCTTGGCGTTCGGTATCCTGACCGCCCTGGTGTTCGGGCTGTGGCCGTTGGCCCGCTCGCGCTTCGTGCCCGCCGCCGGGCTGTTCCGGGGCTTGCTGGAGGCGCCCGACGTGCGTTGGCCCGGCTGGGGCATTGCGCTCGGGGTCGGCGGCGGGGTCGTCGGGTTGATCGGGCTGGCCATCGTCACCGCGCCGCGCCCCGACCTTGCGGCGTGGTTCGTGATTGGCGGCCTGGGAGCCTACCTGCTGTTTCGCGGGGCTGCCGCCTTGGTCATGGCGGCCGGGCGGTCGGGCAACGGCAACGGGCGCCCTGCCCTGCGTCTGGCCCTGAGCAACCTCAGCCGGCCGGGCGCGCCGACGCCGACCGTGGTGTTGTCACTGGGCCTGGGGCTGTCGGTGCTGGTCGCCGTCGCCTTGGTCGAGGGCAATCTCGACCGGCAGGTTAACGAGCGGATGCCCGAAACCGCGCCCGCGTTCTTTTTCATTGATATTCAGCCCGATCAGCTAGAGCCGTTCCGCGCCGCCGTTGCCACGGTGCCCGAAGCAACCATCGTAGATCAGGCCGACATGGTGCGCGGCCGCATCGTGGCGCTCAACGGGGCGCCCGTCACTGAAGCCTCGGTGGCGCCCGATGTGCAGTGGGCGGTGCGCGGCGACCGGGGCCTGACCACCACCCACACCGCCCGCGATGCCGAACAGGTGGTGGCCGGAACGTGGTGGGCTGACGACTACACTGGCCCGCCGCTGATCTCGTTGGTCGAGGGTGTCGCCAAGGGCTTGGGCGTCGGCATCGGCGATACCGTGACCGTCAACGTGCTGGGCCGCGAGATGACCGGCACCATCGCCAACCTTCGGGAAGTCGATTGGTCCACCCTGTCCATGAACTTCTCGTTCATCTTCAGCCCCAACGCATTGGCCGGAGCGCCGCGCACCTGGATTTCCACGGTGTCGGTGCCGCCCGGTCTGGAAAGCATGGTCGAACGGGCGGTGGCCCAGGCGGCGCCCAATGCCTCGGCGATTCGAGTGCGCGAGGCGCTGGAATCGGTCAACCGCATCATCGCCGCCGCCGCCCAGGCCGTGCGCGCCGCCGCCGCCATCACTTTGGTCGCCGGGGTGCTGGTGCTGTCGGGAGCCATCGCGGCGGGGCGTCGGCGCCGGATTTACGAAGCCGTGGTGCTCAAGGTTTTGGGAGCGGTGCGGGGCGACGTGCTGCGCGCCTACCTCCTGGAATACGGACTGATGGGGGCCGCGACCGGCATCATTGCCGCCGCCGTGGGCAGCGTGGCGGCGTGGGGAACGTTGGTGTTCGTCATGCGCGCCCAGTGGGTGTTCCTGCCCAACGTGGTGGCGGCGACGGTTGTCGGCTGTATCGCGTTGACCTTGGGCCTGGGGTTCCTCGGCACATGGCGGGCGTTGGGGGCGCGGGCCAGCGGCTATCTGCGCAATGAATAAGGCAAGAATGTGGCAGAGCTAAAACGAAACAGGGCCGTCCGGTTTCTATTGCGCCGCCGCGCAACAGTGCCATATTAGGGCGAGAAGTTTTTCGTCTTTCGCATGGGGAAACGTACATGGCTTTCGAAGACCGCAAGTACATGACCGGTGTTGGTAGCCGCGCCGACTCGGCCGCGGCCATCGATGAAGGTCTCCGCAAATACATGCTCGGGGTCTACAACTACATGGCCTCGGGCGTGGCCCTCACCGGCATCGTCGCCTGGCTGGTGGCGAACACGGCGATCAGTTCGGTGTTCTTCACCCCGACCGGTGTATCGCCGCTGATGTGGGTGGCGATCTTCGCCCCCATCGGGCTGGTGCTGTTCATGAGCGCCCGCATTTCCCACATGAAGGCGTCCACCGCGCAGGGTCTGTTCTGGGCCTACGCGGCGCTGAACGGCATCTCGCTGTCGCTGATCTTCGTCGCCTACACCGACGAGTCGATCGCCCGCGTGTTCTTCATCACGGCGGCCACCTTCGCCGGGCTGAGCCTGTGGGGCTACACCACCAAGCGTGACCTGTCTGGCATGGGCAGCTTCCTGTTCATGGGCCTGATCGGCATTATCATTGCCTCGGTGGTCAACATCTTCCTCGGCAGTTCCATGCTGCAGTGGATCCTGTCGGTGGCAGGCGTCCTGGTGTTCGCCGGCCTGACCGCCTACGACACCCAGCAGATCAAGGAAATGTACTTCGAGGGCGATGGCTCCGAAGCGGCGGCCAAGAAGTCCGTCATGGGCGCCCTGCGGCTGTACCTGGACTTCATCAATATGTTCGTCATGCTGATGCACCTGTTCGGCAACCGCGAATAGACGTCGCGCAGCGTTGACAAGCGGCCCCGGAGGGAAACTTCCGGGGCCGTTTTTGTCGAAACGTCCGTCCTGGGTCCGCCGCATAAAAGTTCGCCCTTGATGTTTGCCGCCGGGGTTCCGATTCTTCTGTCATGAGCACCGATCCCCTGCGCCCTCGTGTCACGGCGGTCCTTGGACCGACCAATACCGGCAAGACAACCCTCGCCATCGACCGCATGCTGGGTCATGCCAGCGGTATGATCGGGTTTCCGCTACGCCTGCTGGCGCGCGAGAACTACGACCGCATCGTCCGGCTCAAGGGTGCGGCCTCGGTCGCCCTGATTACCGGCGAGGAACGCATCGTCCCGCGCGAGGCGCGCTATATCGTGTGCACGGTCGAAAGCATGCCGCTCGACCGGCGGGTGTCGTTCCTGGCCGTGGACGAGGTGCAGCTTGCCGCCGACCCCGACCGGGGCCATGTGTTCACTCATCGCATCCTGCACGCGCGCGGGCAGGTCGAGACGATGTTCCTGGGCTCGGAAACCATCCGGCCGTTGCTGCGCCGTCTGGTGCCCGAGGCCGAGTTCATCAGCCGTCCGCGCTTTTCGACCCTGGCCTATGGCGGGCCGCGCAAGCTGACCCGGCTGCCCCGGCGGACCGCCGTGGTGGCGTTCTCGGCCGCCGACGTCTATTCCATCGCCGAGTTGATCCGCCGCACGCGCGGCGGGACGGCGGTGGTGCTGGGGGCGCTGTCGCCGCGCACCCGCAACGCCCAGGTCGGCATGTTCCAGGCCGGAGAGGTCGAGCATCTGGTGGCGACCGACGCCATCGGCATGGGCCTGAACATGGACATCGACCATGTGGCCTTTGCCGCCCTGCGCAAATTCGACGGCAGCGCGCCGCGCGCCCTGGATGCCTCCGAGGTCGCCCAGATCGCCGGGCGGGCCGGGCGGCACCTGAACGACGGCACCTTCGGCACGACGTCCGACGTCGGCCCCATGGACCCCCAACTGATCGAGCGGGTGGAGAACCACCAGTTCGCCGCCCTGCGCGGGCTTTTCTGGCGGAACCCGGAACTGCGGTTCAGCTCCATCGACGCGTTGCTCGGGTCGCTTGGGATGCCCGCGACCATTCCGGGGCTGGTCCGCACCCGCCCGGCTGACGATCAACTGGTCCTCGAAGCCCTGGCGCGCGAGGATGATATCCGCCGCACCGCCACCGCGCCCGATCGCGTCCGCCTGCTGTGGGAGGTCTGCCAGGTGCCGGACTTCCGCAAGGTGATGCCCGAAACCCATGCCCGCCTTCTGGGGCAGGTATACCGCTACCTGACCGCGCCGGGGCGGCGGCTGCCGACCGACTGGGTGGCGAGCCATCTGGCGGCGCTCGACCGGGTGGACGGCGATATTCACGCCCTGTCCGATCGCATCGCCAGCATCCGCGTGTGGACCTACATGAGCCACCGGGCCGACTGGCTCCAGGATTCGCTGCATTGGCAGGAGCGCGCCCGCGCGGTCGAGGACAGGCTGTCCGACGCTCTGCACGAACGGCTGACCCAGCGCTTCGTGGATGTGCGGACGTCCATCCTCGCCAAGCGCCTGCGCCAGGGCGAGCCGCTGCTGGCCGCCGTGTCCAAGACCGACGCCGTGACGGTGGAGGGTCATCACCTGGGCCACCTGGAAGGCCTGACCTTCGTGCCCGAGAAGTCCGACGGGCTGGCCGCCAACCGGGCGGCCGACCGCGCCGTCGCCAACGCCGCCGCCAAGGCCCTGCGTGGGGAGATTCAGCGCCGGGTGCAGGCCTTGGCCGATGCGCCCGATGATGCCTTTGCGCTGTCCGACCTGGGGCGGGTGCAGTGGATGGGGGCCGACGTCGCGCGGTTGGCCCCCGGCCCGGACGCCCTGCGCCCTTTGGTCGAGGTGCCGCTGGATGACCTGCTCGACGGCGACCAGCGCGAGGCGGTGCGCCGCCGGGCTGCGGCCTGGGTGCGCGACTACGTGGCGCGGGTGCTGGGGCCGCTGGTCGACCTGCCGCCCTCGCTATCGGGCGCGGCGCGCGGCGTGCTTTATCAGGTGGCCGAGGCGCTGGGCACCCTGCCGCTGACCGGGGTGCGCAGCCAGGTCGAGGCCCTTGGTGCTGCCGATCGCAAGGCATTGGCGCGGCTTGGCCTGCGGTTCGGGACCGAGAGCGTGTTCGTGCCGGGACTGCTCAAGGCCGAAGCTGTGCGGCTGCGGGTCCTCC
>JBAYSM010000228.1:0-5256 GCA_041676205.1 Rhodospirillaceae bacterium
CAGATACTTTTCGGCATCGAACAGGGGAAACGGCCCCTTATCCCGCGCGAGATCAACCGATGCCAGCACCGCCGCCCGCCGCAGCCGCGCCAGCCAGCGTTCAACCAGCGCCACCGCATGGTCGGACCCATAGCGCACGCCCAGCATGATCAACGCGTCGGCCAGCCCGGTGACGCCCAGCCCGATGCGGCGTTTGTTGTGCGCCTCCTGCCGCTGGGCCTCGAGCGGATAGCCCGACACGTCGATAACGTCGTCTAGCAGGCGGACCGCCGTGGTGGTGATGTCCTCCAGGGCTGCTTCATCGAGCGCCGCCTCAGCCTCGAACGGCCGCTGCACCAGAGCCGCCAGATTGAGCGACCCCAAAAGACAAGTGCCATAGGGCGGCAGCGGCTGCTCCCCGCAGGGGTTGGTCGCCGCGATGTGCTCTGCGTAGGACAGCGGATTCAGGCGGTTGATGCGGTCGATGAAGATGACGCCCGGCTCGGCATAGGCATAGGTGGCGCGCAGAATGCGGTCCCACAGCGCGCGGGCCGGAATGGTGCGGTACACCATGCCGTCGAACACCAGATCCCACGCCGCATCGTCGTCCACCGCCTGCATGAACGCATCGGTGATCAGGACCGACAGGTTGAACATGCGCAACCGTCCGGCCTCGCGTTTGGCGTCGATGAAGGCCTCGATGTCGGGATGGTCGCAGCGCAGGCACCCCATCATGGCGCCACGCCGGGTTCCGGCCGACAGGATGGTGCGGCACATGGCGTCCCACAGGTCCATGAACGACACCGGCCCCGATGCATCCGCCGCCACGCCACGCACCGGGGCGCCCTTGGGCCTGAGTGTGGAGAAGTCGTACCCTATGCCGCCGCCTTGCTGCATGGTCAGGGCGGCTTGCTTCAGAGCCTCGAAGATGCCCTCCATGCTGTCGGGGATGGTGCCCATGACGAAGCAGTTGAACAGCGTCACCATTCGTCCGCTGCCCGCGCCGGCCAGGATGCGCCCGGCGGGCAGGAAGCGATACCCGGCCAGGATGGCTGCAAAGCGGTCGGCCCAAACGGCGCGGGAGGCGGCAGGTTCAGCGGCGGCGACAGATTTCGCCACGCGATCCCACGTCTCCTCCACCGTTTTATCCACAGGATCTCCCGCCGCTGTCCTCAGGCGGTATTTCATGTCCCAAACCTGATGAGCAATGGGCGAAAGCTGGATCACGGCGCGTCTCCGCGTGGGGGCTGCCGAAGTGCCTTTCAAAACCGCGTCTGTGCCGAAAAATCCAAGTGGGGCGCGGACTTAGCCAGACCCCACCACGGTAAGGAAGGCGCGCGGCGGCGTCAATGCAGTGCCTCTGACGGCTCGCAATCGACTCCAGCGCGCCGTGACAATGCCTTGATTCCGCACCAGAAGCGGCCCCCCGGACAGCACCCTTGAATCGTTCCGCCCTCGCATTAATCCCCTAGTTTATCCACATGCCAAAGGGGAACAGGCCGCGACTCGGGGATGACGCTACGGAACCTGGGGAGGACCGTCACCGCACAACTCTGCCGTGGCCGTGTCGATGCGCTCGCGCAGGATATCCAGGAACACCTTCTTGTCGAGGCCCGGCGGGATCGGCGGCATGATCCGCACCACCACCTCGCCGGGGTGCTTGAGGAACTTGTTGCGGCCCCAGAACAGGCCGGTGTTCAACGCCACCGGCACCACCGGCGCCCGATCCCCGGCCCGCGCGTAAAGCGCGGCCACGCCCGGCTGATAGGGATGGCTGGTGTGCGGCGCGACCCGCGTGCCTTCGGGGAACAGGATGATCTGGCGGCCCTGGGCAATGCGCTCGTCGGCGCCGCGCAGCATGACCTTGAGCGCCATGCCGCCGGCCTTGCGGTCGATGCCGATCATGCCGGTCTTTTTCATGTACCAGCCAGCGAAGGGAACCGAGAACAGTTCCTTCTTGAGTATATAAACCGGATGGTCGACCAGCAGATGGAAGAAGAACGTCTCCCATGCCGACTGATGCTTGGAGGCGATGATGCACGGCCCCTTGGGCAGGTTTTCCCGCCCTTCGACCCGCCAGCGGATGCCCGCGATCACCCAGGCGCCGACCAGGAACCCGCGCAACCAGAACCGGACCGGCCGGTCCAGGAAACGCGGCGGCAACAGCAGGAACGGAATCAGCAGCGTGCCGAGAAGAAGCGTCCACGTCACATAGAACGTGTTGAACAGCACGGAGCGAACGACAACCATCACGGCGGGGAGCTTCCTTCAACGACGACGGCCCGTGGCGGGCGGTCCGGCAACAGCAGGCGCAGGTGGGCCACCAGATACTTCGTATACTCGGTGGCAAACAAGAGGGTTGTGCCGGGATAGCGCCACCACTCCCCCTGCTTGACGTTCTCTGGAAAAACCGGGTGGGGCACGATGACCACGTCGGGCAGAGCAGCCCGGAACTCCAGCAGGCTGCGCGGCATGTGGTAGCTGGCCGTGACAAGGCGCAACGATTTCAGGCCCCGCTCGCGCACCCATACCGCCGTCTCGATGGCGTTTCCCACCGTATCGGCCGCCACATGGCCCAGTTCGATGCGGTCCCGCACCTCCGCCGCCAGCGTCGGCCGCACCTCGGCCAGGAGAACGTCGAGCGTGGTGCCAGGATGGACACCAGACACGAACAACAGGTCGGCGGCATCGGCCTCGATCAAGGTCAGGCTGGTGCGCAGCCGCTCGCTGCCGCCGGTGAGGACCACCACGGCCTCGGTCCGCGTGGCGGTGTCGGGAACCTCCTGCGGCATGGAGGCGGAGAACCACACCAGTCCGGGCAGCCACAGCGCCAGCACGACCAGCAGCGCGATCACCACCCGGCCGACCAGATGCACGCCACGCTCGACCAGACTGGAGCCGGACCGCGGCCAAAGGCGGAGCGAGGCACGGGACATGGCGGCTTTCCCCCTTGTCAGCCGGTCAAAGAAGCCGCGTCAGGGTGCGGCGCACGGTGCGGCGGGCGGTCACGTTGGACAGCACTCCGGCAACCGGCGGCAACAGCAGCAGCACCAGCCACTGCCCCACCCCGATAGTGATTTCAGGGATCAAGCCACCCTCCAGGCGCTGCACCAACCCTCCGATAACCCACAGCACAGGCGCCGCCATCGCAAGGCCGCCGATCCCGCCCAGCACGGCCAGCGCAAAGGCGCGGCGGGCGAACTGCCGGGCGATATAGCTGTCAGTGGCGCCAATCAGGTGCAGAACCTCGATATGTGGCCGGTGCACGGCCAGGGTGGTGCTCGTGGCGTGAATGACCATGGCGGCGGTCGCCACCGCAACCAGCCCAATGACCGCCCAGGCCAGCATCCGCAAGCCCTCGGCCAGACGGATCAGGCGCGCCAGCCACACCCGATGGTCGTCGATGGCCGCCCCCGGCGCCACGGCCCGCAGCCGTCCGGTCAGGGCATCGAGATCGGGCGACATCCCTGACGAGACCGTCACGTCGATCAGCCGGGGAACCGGCAACGCCTCCATCAGTTCGGCCGACCCGAGCCACGGCTCCAGCATTTCCGCCAACCGTTCGCGCGAGACGGCAGTGGCCTTTGCCACCTGCGGATCGGATTCGAGCAGGCGCACGGCACGCTCCAGGCGCGCCTCGGTCTCCGTCTCGGCATTGGCGCCGGTGGCGGCGGGCACCTGGATCGTCAGGGTGCCCGACGCGTCGCGGCTCCAGCGGTCGAGCAAGCCATCCAGGCCCATGACCCCGGTCAGCGCCAGCGCGGCCAAAAACACCATCACGGCGACCAACCACGGCAGGAAATGTGCCGTCGCGTCGCGGGCCACCGGCAGGTCCGAGCGAAAAAAGCCGATCATGCCGATGCCCCGCCCCCCGCTGTAAGCGCCATTGGCGGCAGAACGTCGAGGCGCCCGGCCTCCAGATGCAGGCGGGGGAACTGAAACCGCCGCACAAGGCCTTCGTTATGGGTGGCGATGACCACCGTGGTCCCCAGCTTGTTCAACTCGGAAAACAGGTGCAGAAGACGCAGCGCCGTGCGGTCGTCCACGTTGCCGGTCGGTTCGTCAGCGACCAGCAACTCGGGTCGGCTGATGACCGCGCGGGCAATGGCCACGCGCTGCTTTTGGCCGCCCGACAGAATGGGCGGCCGGGCGTGCATGTGTTCCCCCAAGCCGACCCACGACAACAATTCGGGCACATGACGATGTATGTCGGCCTCGCCCACCCCGGCGACCCGCAACGGCAAGGCCACATTGTCGAGCACCGACAAGTGATCGAGCAGGCGAAATTCCTGGAACACCACGCCCAGGCGGCGACGCAGGGGCGGCAACAAGGCACGCGGGGCGCTCGATACTTCTTCGCCAAACAGCCGGATGGACCCGCGCGACGGCCGCCGGGCCAAGTACAACAAACTCAGCAATGACGTCTTACCGGCGCCCGACGGCCCGGTGAGGAAGTGGAACGAGCCTTGGTCAAGGGTGAAGGAGATGTCCTGAAGGACTTCCGGGCCGCTGCCGTAGCGCAGCCCCACACTCTCGAACCGAACGGCTATTTTTCCGTGGCTGGCCTGCCGCACAGTACCCTCACACTCTTCGGGCGCACTTTGGCACAGCGGTTTCGCCGCGTCCAGCCGAAGGGATTCATTACTCACCCTCAAGCGGCAGGGGCCGCGCGCCGCAGTCGCGGCGTTAGGGAGGCGGGTTGCGGATCAATCGGATCCCTGCGGCTGCACGTTGGCAGCTTGTTTTGTGTGGGGCCAACATCTATAAATGTCTTTGACTTAGGGGTGGAACCGAAGAAATCCATGGAACTTGCCTGCCCAAGCTGCGCCACGCACTTCTCGGTCCCCGATGGGGCGATCAGTGCCAAGGGGCGCAAGCTCAAGTGCTCGCAGTGCGGCCACGTGTGGCGCCAGATGCCACCGGAAACCGCTGACGCGTTCGACGCCGCACCGGCCCGGCAGGCCGCCGCTGCGGCCAGTCGGCCTGCGCCACCCCCGCCTCCGCCGCCGCCTGTTGTCGAGGATGTCCCCCCCGCCGGCTCCGTGCCGCTGGAAATGGAACCCGGCGACTACATGCCGAACGCCTCGACCAAACAACCGGCGGGCGACGATTTTCTGTCCATGGAAGCCGACCCGTTCGAGTCCCTGCGCCGCGACGACGCCAATGGCGACGATGATCCGCTGGCCGGGTTGGACTTTGGCGGGTCCGATGACTCCGCCCTCGGTGATGGCACGGGGTCCAGCAACGACTTTGATGGCGCCGAACTGGACGACCTGC
>JBAYSM010000229.1:0-5229 GCA_041676205.1 Rhodospirillaceae bacterium
ACCTTTGGCGCCGTGACCGGCCATTCGGTCGGCGAAGTGGCCGCCGCCTGGGTTGCCGGGGCGTTGACCCTGGAGCAGGCGATCACCGTTATTCTTGAACGCAGCGCCGCTCAGGGCCGCACGCGCGGGCATGGCCGCATGGCCGCCGCCGACCTCGACGCCGAACGCGCCGCCGCCGCGGTCGCCCGGTATGACGGGCGCATTGAAGTCGCCGCCATCAATAGCCCCAAAGCCGTGACGCTGTCGGGGGACGAGGAGGCGCTGATCGCGCTGGGCCAGGAGTTGTCCGCGCAGGGCACCTCGTTCACCATGCTCGGGTTGGATTACGCGTTCCATAATCGCGTGCTGGACCCGGTGCGCGATGATTTGGCGCGCGCGCTCAAGGGCCTCACGCCGCTGCCCGGCAGCGAGGGCATCGCCTTCCATTCGACCGTGACCGGCGGTGTGCTGCCGGGGGCGGCGTTGAATGCCGATTACTGGTGGGCCAACGTGCGCCAGCCGGTGCGCTTCCGCGATGCCATCAGCAGCATGGCCGCCGCGGGCGTCCAGGTGTTCCTGGAGGTCGGGCCGCATCCGATCATGCAGGCCTATGTCCGTCAGACCCTGCGCGACGCCGACGTGCCGGGCCAGCCGGTCGCCACATTAATGCGCCAGAAGGCCGACGAAGTGGCCCTGACCACGGCCATCGACCGCGTGTACACGCTGGGCGGCGGGCTGGATTTCGCCGCCATCTTCCCCGGCCGCCGCCCGGTGGCCGACCTGCCGACGTATCCGTGGCAGCGCGAACGCCACTGGTACAGAATTACCCCCGAGGCGCGCGGCCGATTCTATCAGCGCATCGACGCGCCGTTGCTCGGGGCGCGGCCGGTGCCCGGCGTCCCGCTGTGGGAAGCCATGATCGACGCCGCGCTGTTCCCCTATCTGGCCGATCACGCGGTCGGCGGCGCGGTGGTGTTCCCGGCTGCCGGGTTCCTGGAAATCGCCCTGGAAGCGGCACCGCTGCTGTTCGACGACGCCCGCGCCGACGTCGAATACATGGAAATCCGCCGCCTCCTGGTGCTGGAGCCGGGGCGGCCCAAGATGGTGCGCTTTGCCTGGGATGCCGAGGACGGCATTTTCCGCATCGAAAGCCGTCCGCACATGCAGGACGAGGCGTGGTCGCTCCACGTCACCGGCCGACTGGCCGCCCCGGTTCATGCCGTGCCCGAGGACGCGTTGACCCTGCCGACGGCTGGTGCTGCCGTTACGGCGGCCGATCACTACGCCCTGGCGTCGGCTATCGGGCTGGAGTACGGCCCGGCGTTCCAGGCGGTGCGGGGTGTGACCGTGAACGGCGATACGGCGGTCGCCGAACTTGCCTTGCCGGACGGTTTGACAGTGGAGGCCTATCGCCTGCACCCGTCGCTGTTCGATGGCTGCCTGCAAGCCCTGTTTGACGTGGTGGCCGCCCGCGCCACGCCCGGCGAGGATCCGGTGGCCTATCTGCCCTATCAGATCGGCCGCTTCCTGCACCATGGGCGGGGCGGCATGGCGACGCGCTGCGTGGTCAGCCTGACCGCCGTGGGGCCGCGTTCCCTGGTGGCCGATTTCGTGCTGACCGATGATGCCGGAGTGATTCTGGCCGAAGCCCGGCGCTTCCGTTTCCAGCGGGCCGAGTTGGTGCGCAAGGGCGGCGCCCTTGGTCTGCTGCATTCCATCGAGACGACGCCGCTGCCGCGTCTGGTCCCCTGCGCCCCGGCGGTCCTGCCCCTGGAGCCGGTCGGGGCGGCGGAAACCGACTTGGCCCTGGCCGATTTGATCCTGGTGGCCGCCGCCTTTGCTGCCGAGGCCCTGGAGGGCCTCGCCGAAGCCGACGTGGCCGAGAACCGCGCCGACCTGCTGGCCGTGTGCCAGGAACTTGCGCCGCTGGCCGATGGCCCGGCCGATGCCGCGTGGCGCGACGCCCTGGGCCGTCATCCCGACCATCTGGCCGAACTGACCATGATCGGCCGGGCCGGGCGGGCGCTGCCCAAAGCCCTGCGCGATGGCGCGGTGCGTCAGCCTGTGGCGGCGCCGACGCTGGAGCATTTCTTTGACGCCTCGCCCACCCTGGCGGCGGGCGATCCCGCTCTGGCGGCGGCGGTGGGGCGTGCCCTGGCAGCGCGTCCGGCCGATCAGCGCCTGCGCGTGCTGGAAATCGGCGCGGGGACGGGCGGCTTGAGCCGCCGCTTGCTGGCGGTGCTGCCGCCGCAAGGGGTGTCACTGGTTGTTACCGACCGGGACGAGGACGCCCTGGCGCGGCTTGACGGCGAGATAGGCGCGCACCCCGGCGTGAGCGTCGAGCGTCTGGATATTCTCGACCCGGACCTGGCTTTCGGGCGGTTCGACATCGTGGTGGCGTCGGGTCTGTTGCAGACCGTGGACCGGCCGCTGGCGGCGCTGGAAGCCATGGCCGGTCTGGCCGCGCCGCAGGGTCTGGTGCTGGTTGCCGATGCCGCCCCGGCGGCGTGGCTGGATATGACGTTCGGACTCGATCCGGCATGGTGGCGGCGTTACTCCGATGACCTAGCGCTACCGCCGCTGATGGACGCCGAGACGCTGGCCGACTTCGCCGCCGTCGCCGGACTGGACGACGCGGTGGCCGTCGAGGTCGGCGGGGCCGTGGTGATGACGGGGCGCAGCGGCCTGATGGTTTCTCGCGCTGCTCCCGCCGTGGATGCCGCTGGACCGTGGTGCGTGGTGGCCGACGACGATGGCACCGAGGGCGCCTTGGCAACCGCGGTGATGGCCTGCCTGGAAGCCGCCGGCGGCCGCCCGGTGCGCCTGACCTCGGCCACCGTCGGGGCCGGGTCGCCCGAGGCGTGGGCCGCCATGATCACGGAGCACAAGCCGGTCGGCGTGGTGCATTTGCTCGGTCTGGGCGAGGAACTCCAGACGCGGCGCTGCTGGTCCGTCACCGCGCTGGCTCAGGCCATGCAAAAGGCCGATGCGGCAAAGGCGCGGCTGGTCATTGTGACCGCCAACGCTCAGGCTGGCGCGGTTGGCGAAGGGGCGGTGTGGGGCCTCGGCCGCGTGCTGCAAAACGAAGCGCCGGATCTCAAGCCGTCGCTGATCGACCTTCAGGCCGACACGCTGCCCGATCTGGCCAAGGCGCTGGCCGCCGAACTGCTCGCCAATACCCCGGAAACCGAGGTCATTCTCGGGACGGATCGGCGCATGGGCCTGCGCGTGCGTCCGGCGTCGTTGCCCGATGCCACGTCATCGGTTGATGATGCCCGCCGAACGCTGGCTTTCACGCCCGGCACGCTGGATAATCTGCGCTGGGTCGATGAACCGCGCCGTGCGCCGGGCGCGGGCGAGGTGGAAATCGCCGTAAAGGCAGCGGGGCTGAACTTCCGCGACGTCATGTTCGCGCTCGGCGTGCTGCCCGATGAAGCGGTCGAGAACGGGTTTGCCGGGGCCACCACCGGCATGGAGGCCGGCGGCGTCATCACCCGTGTCGGGCCGGGTGTCGAGGGGCTGGCGGTCGATGACGAAGTTCTGTGCTTCGCCCCGGCGTGCTTCTCCAGCCATGTCACGACGGCGGTGACGGCGGTGGCGCGCAAGCCGTCCGGCATGGGCTTTGCCGAGGCGGCCACGGTGCCCACGGTGTTCTTCACCGTGTACTACGCCCTGCACCACCTGGCCCGCCTGGAGGCCGGGGAGCGCATCCTCATCCATGGCGGGGCCGGGGGCGTCGGGCTGGCTGCGATCCAGTACGCCCGCCATGTGGGGGCGGAGGTGTTCACCACGGTCGGCACGGCGGAAAAGCGCGATCTGGTCATTTTGGCCGGGGTGCCCGAGGACCACATCTTCGACAGCCGTTCGACCGCGTTCGCCGATCAGGTGAAGGCGGCGACCGGCGGGCAGGGCGTGGATGTCGTTCTTAACTCTCTGGCCGGCGAGGCCATCCACAAAAGCCTGATGGCGCTGCGTCCGTTCGGGCGGTTCCTGGAGTTGGGCAAGCGCGATTTCTTCGCCAACAGCCGCATGGGCCTGCGCCCGTTCCGCAACAACATCACCTATTTCGGCATCGACGCCGACCAGTTGATGGTCGAAAAGCCCGCCTTGGCTGGGCGGCTGTTCCGCGAAATGACCGATTTGTTCGAAACCGGGGTGTTCACGCCGCTGCCCTATCGGGTGTTCGAGGCCGCGCGCGTGGTCGAGGCCTTCCGCCACATGCAGCAGTCGCGCCACGTCGGCAAGATCGTGCTGACACCGCCGCCCGCGCCCGTTCCGGCGCAGGCCGTAGCCCCGGCCAAGCTACGCCTGGACCCCAAGGGCGCTTATCTCGTCACCGGCGGCTTGGGCGGGTTCGGCCTGCGCACGGCGGCATGGCTGGCCGACAAGGGCGCGCGCCATCTGGTCCTCGTCTCACGTCGGGGAGAGATCGGGACGGAGGCCGCGCCTGTGGTAGCGGATCTGCGCGCCGCCGGGGTGACGGTGGAGGCGCGGGCGTGCGATGTGTCCGACCCTGCGGCTGTGTTGGCGCTGGTCGCCGCGCTCCCGACGCTCAAGGGCGTGGTTCATGCGGCGGCGGTCTATGACGACGGCGTTTTGGGCGCCATGACCGAGGCGCGGTTTGCCACGGTATTGGGGCCAAAGGCCGGGGGCGCCTGGGCGCTGCACCGCGCGACGCAGAGCCTGAACCTCGACCTGTTCGTGGTCTATTCTTCCGTGACCACCCTGCTCGGTAATCCGGGGCAGGCCAACTACGTGGCGGCCAATCAGGCGCTTGAGGCCCTGGTCGAGCATCGCCGCCGGGCCGGGCTGCCCGGTCTTGCCGTGTGCTGGGGCGGCATCGCCGACGCCGGGTATCTGGCCCGCAACACCGACGTTCAGGAAACCTTGCAGAACCGCCTGGGCGCGGCGGCCCTGACGGCGGCGGAGGCACTCGACTGGCTGGAGCGGTTGCTGGTCGCGGGCGTTTCAACCATGACCGTGGCCGAACTGGACTGGCGCCTGCTGCGCGGTGGTCTTCCGGCCCTGCGTTCGCCGCGTTTCGAGGAACTGCGCACCGGCGGTGGGGCTGAGTCGGGTGGCGAGGCGGTGGACATCCAGACCCTGATCGAGGGTCTTTCCCCCGCTGAAATCCGCGACCTGCTGGTCGAGATGCTTGCCGAGGAACTGGGCCAGGTCTTGCGCATTCCGGCCGACCGCATCAACTCCCGCCAGTCGATCTTCGACATGGGCATGGACAGCCTGATGGCG
>JBAYSM010000230.1:0-5155 GCA_041676205.1 Rhodospirillaceae bacterium
GAGCGGTAAAGCCGCGTGGGCGAGCCGTCCAACGGAATGCGCGCCAATCCCATGGAGCCTCCGGCCCACAGGGCGGCGCCATCGTGCAACAACGCCAGAATGTTCTCGGCGGCGAGGGGAGGGAAGGGAGTGACCCGTCCGCTTGCCACGTCGATTTCGGAAAGTCCTCCCGTCTGTCCAACCCAGACCCGCCCATCGGCGGTGTCGGCTATCGCTTGAACGGAACGTTTGGGCAGATTTTCCGGCCAGCGGGAGGACGGGTTCAGATTGATCTGGCTGGCCCGTGGATCAACCAGAACCAACCCTTCGGAACGGAACCCCAGCCACACCTTTCCGGTTGCCGTCGCGGCCACGCTGCGCACATCGGCTCCAGGAACGCCGCTCTGCTCGTCGGGCACGATGGTCATGATGTGCGGGTTGTTGGGGATGTGGCGGTGAATCCCGCGCAGGCTGCTCGCCCACACTAGGCCGGACCTGTCAATCAGCAGGCTGGTGACCGAATTGTCGCCGATGCTGGTGGCGTTCTTCGGCTCCTGTTTCATCTGCCTGACCGCACCGCTTCGGCGGTTCAATTCCCTAATCCCGCCACCGTACTCCGCAACCCAGTAGTGGCCGGGCCGGGGTTCGGCAATCCCTGTGACGCGATGGCCGGACGGCGGCAACGCGGCTTCGAGTAACGCCGCGCGGCCATCATCGGCGACCGTTCCCACATGGCCGCATCTGGTCCCGAACCAAACTGCGCCGTCTGTCGCCTGATATAGAGCCGATGGAATGCAGCCCTTTGGTGTGCGCGGCATTGCCACCGCCTCGAACGTCGCGGCGCCGGCCGGGCGCCGCATGAGGCCGGCGGCGGTTCCCGTCCAGACGGTCCCGGCGGCATCGACCATGACGCTGCCGACCTCGCCGTCCGGCAGGCGGGTGTCGCGCCGCCATGTGTCGGTGGCGACATCAAGATGGAAAAGCCCGCTCAGGCCAGCGACCAGAATGCCGCCCTTGCCGTCACTGACCATGCCGTTCGGGCGGCCGACGGCCTCATGGGGATTGCGATAGGCGATGAAGCCCTGAAGCGACTCCTCGTAGCGCAGGATAATCCCGGACGCGGTGCTGAACCATGGCCGACCATCTTCGTCGGACATGGCCGACGTCACGATGTTTTCAGGCAGCGATCCCGGGTTTTGGTCATCGTGGCGGAACACCGTCATGCGGTATCCATCCCAACGGGCAATGCCGCCCGGCGTGGCTGCCCAGATGAAGCCCTTGTGGTCTTGAGTTAGGCCAAGCGCGACCGGATAGGGCAGGCCGTCGGCCGGAGTGAGGTGGCTGAAGACCGGCGGCACCAGCGTATCCCACGCGGCGGCTCCCGCCTGGAAACTTTGGGCATGGGCCGTCCCTGCAATGAATGCGGCGCCGAGCAGTAGCAACAAGATCGCGCGCACACCCTGCCTCCAGACCCACCTGTGTCGCCAGCCTATCTGCTTCCCGATGGTGCCGTCCAGCCAACCAGGACCCCATGGGATGAACAGGCGTCCACAGGGCGCCTCATTTGTCCTGGGGCACAATTTCGCCGATGGTCAGGCACCGGCGGAGGGCGTCGGCGCGGACCGTCGCGTCAGCCAGGGTAAAGCGGTTCATGGTGCTGAAAAAAGCCTCCCGCGCTTCTTCGAACATCGGTGTCAGGTGGCAGACCCCGCACAGGGGGCAGTCGCTGGGACCGCTGCCCAGGCATTCAACGAGGGCCGTATCTCTTTCCGTCTGCCGCAGGACGTTGCCGAGGCGCACGTCTGCGGGCGGGCGGGCCAGGGCTAGTCCGCCGCCGCGCCCACGGACCGTGGTGACAAAACCTGAATGGCTAAGGGTTTGGACGACCTTCATCAAGTGATTGCGCGAAACCTGATACGCTTTGGCGATCTGGTCGGCGGTTACTCTCTCGTCTGGGTGCGTTGCCAGAAAGATCAAGACCCGCAGGCTATAGTCGCTGAATGTGCTCAGCCTCATTTTGCACCCGCGCTTCCCACCCCAAAACCGGCAAATTCGATACCCCTTTTGCGGCGATCCGGCAACTGCGGTGTAACCCTCCTCATAAAGCGGTATTTGACATGCTTCTTTTGGACCCGTAAGCATACTAATGGGGTGCGACATTCTGGAGGACGAAGCAATGGCGCTCGATGAATATTCAGGAGCATTGGGGGCGGCCGTTGCGACGGCGGTGCTTGCGGCGGGCATCGCAGTTGGTAGCAGCACGGCGATCCCCGCTGGAGTTGTCGCTGCGGCGTCCTGCCTGGCCGTCGTCACGGCGTTGGTGTGCGTCTGGTACGTACTCCGGGCGCGCCGGGGCGTTGTTGTCGCCACCGATGTCTGCCGCCGTGTTGCGATGGGTGATTTCGAGGTCCGGGTGGTCCTGAGCGCCTCACACGGGGTTGGCAAGACTCTGCACGACGAGATCAACAATCTCGTTGACCGCTGCGATGCGTTCCTCCGTGAGGCGGCGGCTTCCATGGAGTACACCAGCCGTAATCAGTACTTTCGCCGCATCATCGAAAAAGGGATGGTCGGCGCCTACCGGGGCGCGGCCCGCCGCGCCAACGCCGCCACGGAGTCCATGGACAGCCGGGTTGCTGCGTTCAACGCCGTGACCGGAGAGTTTGAGACCAAGGTCTTGGCCGCCGTTGAAACCGTGGCCGCCGCGGCGACACAGCTTCAGGCCTCGGCGGGGGCGATGCGGTCTTTGGCCGAGCACACCAATTCAACCACCACCGGCGTTGCTGATGCCGCGACCACCGCCGCCGAGAATGTCCAGACAGTGGCCTCTGCGGCGGAGGAACTGTCCGCCTCGATCAGCGAGATCGCACGTCAGGTTGCCGGTTCCTCCGACCTGGGCGCGCAGGCCAAGGCGCGGGCGGAGGCGGTGCTGGCGCAAGTCGACGAACTGGCCACTTCGGCGGACAAGATCGGGCACATCATCAGTCTCATCACGGACATCGCGGCGCAAACCAATCTGCTCGCCCTCAACGCGACCATCGAGGCGGCGCGCGCCGGAGAGGCCGGCAAAGGCTTTGCCGTGGTCGCCAACGAGGTCAAGCAACTGGCTGCTCAAACCGGGCGGGCCACCGACGACATCGTGCATCAGGTCGATGACGTCCGGCAGTCCGTTCAAGCCACGGTGTCGGCCGTGACGTCCATTGTCGACGTGGTCGGTGAGATCGGCAAAGCCACCGCCAGCATTGCGGCCGCAGTGGAACAGCAAGGGCTTGCCACGCGGGAAATCGCCCGCAGCGTGGATGGTGCCGCCGCCGGAACGTCCGAAGTAACCAACGGCCTTTCCAGCGTGGCCGAGGCCACCAACGGCAGCCGGGGCGCTGCCGCCGAGGTCCTTGGAGCTTCGACAGAGCTGTCGCGGCAGGCGGAATTCCTGCGTGGAGAAATCCAGGTGTTCATCGGCGAAGCGCAGAAGGTGGCCTGATATGTCCAGCAAGCCCATGACTGTAACCGGCCGGGAACGCTTTTTCGGCCAGGACGAGATCATTGTCTCCAAGACCGATCTCAAGGGCCGCATCACCTATGCCAATTCAGTCTTTCTGAACATTGCCGGATATACGGAGCGCGAGGTCGTGGGCGCGCCGCACAGCCTTATCCGTCACCCCGACATGCCGCGCGCGGTGTTCAAGGTTTTGTGGGATGTTCTTGCCGAGGGGAGGGAAATCTTCGCCTACGTGAAGAACCGCTCCCAGAACGGCGACCACTACTGGGTGATCGCCCATGTCACGCCGAGCTTTGATGCCGAGGGCGCAATCATCGGCTACCATTCCAATCGCCGCCCCCCGAACCGCCGGGCGCTGGAGGTCATCGAGCCTCTGTACGCCAGCATCCGCAAGATCGAACTCGAAACGCGCGATGCCAAGGCCGGCATGGCCGCCGCGCACGCCGCCTTGGTCGAGGCGGTCGCGGCGACCGGTAAAACCTACGAGGAACTCATGTTCGCGCTGGAGCAGAGCTGACCATCCTGCGCAGGCGGCGTCCGCTGCACAGGGCTGCGCAGACCGCGCCCGTGCCCAAGCCGAGCCATACGCCATGTTCCTGAAGGTTCAGGCCGAAGGCGAGCACTCCGACCACCGGCAGGCCGACGCACCAATAGCTGGCATTGGTCGTCACCATCGGCACCCGCCAATCCTTGTGGCCGCGCAGAACGCCCAGGGCAACCGTGCCGAAGGCGAGCGGGACGTGGACGATGGCGACCACCAGGATCAGGCGTGCCGCTTGATCGCTTGCCCCGCGCGAAGCCGCATCATCGGCCGCCAGAAACAGCCCCGGTACCCCTTCGGCCGAGGCCGCCAGCACGGCCATCGCTGTCAGACCTAAAACCCCGGCGGCAAGCATCGCGCTGCTGACCCGCTGGCGGCGCAAGGCATCGTCACCCGTTCCCAGGGCGTGGGCGATGCGGATGCTGGCCGCTTGGCCGAGGCTGTTTTCGGCAGCGTACAGGACGCCCGTGATGCGCAGGGCGATGATGTGCGCTGCCATGGCTTGGGGGCCGAACATGGCGACCAGGGGCGTGGCGATCAGGAACAGGCCGACCTCGCCCAGGCTCCCCAAGCCCATGGGAACGCCCTGGCGCAGAATGGACATGACCCGTCCGACACTGGCGGGGTCCCAGGGCGCGGCGAACAGACGCAGGCCCCGGAAAACGGAGGTCGTTGCGGCGTAAAAGGTCAGACCTATCGCCATGAGCGCGGCGACCAGCAGCGACGACGCCCCCGCCCCGGTCACACCGAGGGCCGGGATACCCCATGCTCCATGAATGAAAACGTGGTTTCCAAGCGCCTTGAGCGGCAGCGCTGCGACGGCGAACCACACAAAGGCATGGGGCCGTTCGTGGGCCGCTAGAACCGTGCGCCACAGCACGACGATGACCAGCAGGGCCACGGTGCCGCTCATCATGTGGGCGTAGCCCTGTCCGGCTGCGACCATCTCGGGCGGCACGCCGATGAGGTGGAGCAGGCTTGGGCAGACCCACACCAACGCTGCCGCCGGACCGGCTGCCAGAACAGCGGCGACCATACCAGACCGGATGAGCTGTCGGACTTCGTCGGGCCAGCCTGCTCCGCGCGCTTCGGCAATCAGCGGGCCGAGCACCAGGACGAGGCCAGTCGCCACGTAA
>JBAYSM010000231.1:0-5147 GCA_041676205.1 Rhodospirillaceae bacterium
GCCCCCAACCTGTTGACCTCCCTGCTGGGCAGCCGCGTGCGCCTGCCCGACGTGATCCCCATTGCCGTGACGGGTTCGCTCGACGACCCCATCGTGCGCATGCAGACGGGGCAAGCCGCCCCAGTCGAGGGCGCTGCCCCGGCTGCTCCCGCTCCGGCAACGCCTGAAGGAACCGCCCGGCAGTTGCTCGATCAGGTTTTGGGCGGATCGCAACAGCGCCAGACGCCTCCGCCCGCCGAGGCCCCGGTCGAGCAACAAAAGCCGCAGCAACAACAACCCACCAAGCCCGAAGACATTCTGCGTGGTATTCTTCGCGGTCTGCCGCAGCGGTAGGGGTGGCAGGCACGCGGCCATCGGTCCGGAGTGGATGCCCGGGTCAAGCCCGGGCATGACAAAATTTGTTTTATACTTCCGTCATGGCCGGGCTTGATCCGGCCATCCGCGCGTCGCCTGTTGCCCCCTCCTTATTCAAACAAATAGGGGTTCGGGGACTTGTCCCCGAGCGGGCTTGGGCGGCAGCCCATTCTTTGCATTACCTACAAAAACAACGGCCCCGAACGTTCGCTCGGGGCCGCAGCTAAAAACAAACCTTACCAAATGGCGCGTTAGCCTTCCGCCACGTTGACCGCCACGAAGCGCATCCCGGTGCGGCCCTGGATGAGCAGCAGGACGGAACGCCGGCCGGCTTCGCGGGCCTTGCCGAGTTGGGCGCGGATTTCTTCAGCGCTGGAGACCGGGGTCTGGTTGACCTCGACGATTATGTCACCGGTGGCGATGCCCTTTTCGGCAGCGGGACCTTCGGTGGACACGCCCGTCACCACCACGCCACGGGTGCCTTCCTCAAGGCCGAACCGTTCGCGCAGTTCCGGCGTCAGGGCCGTCACCGACAGGCCGAGGGGGCTGATGTCGGTGGGTGCGGCGCCCGAGCGCGGAGTCGGGGGAGGCGCGGCGGCTTGTTCTTCTTCTTCCTCCATTTCGGCCACGGTGACTTGGAGGTTCTGGCTGCGTCCGTCGCGCCAGACGGTGATGGGCACCTTCTTGCCGATCTCGGTTTCCGCGACGATGGCCGGCAGGCGGCGCATTTCGGTGATCGGACGGTCATTGAAGGCGGTCACGACGTCGCCGGGCCGGATGCCGGCTTCCTGCGCCGGGCTGTCGGGCTGCACGCTGGCGACCAGGGCGCCTTGTGCATTCTTGAGGCCCAGGCTTTCCGCGATTTCATCGGTAACTGACTGAATGCGGACGCCCAGCCAGCCACGGCGCGTGCGACCGTACTCGCGCAGGTCGGCCAGAACTTGGTTGGCGAGGCTGGACGGCACGGCAAACCCGATGCCGACCGATCCGCCGGTCGGCGAGAAGATGGCGGTGTTGATGCCGATGACCTCGCCGCGCATGTTGAACAGCGGCCCGCCCGAGTTGCCCCGGTTGATGGAGGCATCGGTCTGGATGAAGCTATCGTAAGGCCCAGCCTGGATATCGCGGGTCTTGGCCGAAATGATGCCAGCCGTGACGCTGCCGCCGAGACCGAAGGGGTTGCCGATTGCCATTACCCAGTCGCCGACGCGGGCGGCATCGGAGTCGCCGAACTGCACGTAGGGCAGTTTGCGATCCGTCTTCACCTTGAGCAGGGCAAGGTCGGTCTTGGCGTCGCGGCCCAGAACTTCGGCGGTCAGGACGGTATCGTCATACAGGATGATGCTGATTTCATCGGCGTCCTGGATGACGTGGTTGTTGGTGACCACCAGACCCGTCGGGTCGATGATGAACCCCGACCCCAGGGATGTCGCGCGACGCGGGGGTACGGGCGCCCCGTTGCTGCCGCCGTTGCCGTGCCGGTCGAAGAAGTCGCGGAAGAACTCCTCGAACGGCGAGCCGGGCGGGAACTGCGGCATGTCGGGACCGCGTTCGCTGGTGTCCACGGTTTGCGTGGTGGAGACGTTGACGACCGCCGGCTGAAGGCGCTCGGCCAGATCGGCGAAGCTGTCGGGAGCACTGCGGGCGTGGGCGGCTCCTGCCGCCGCCGCCATCGCGGCCAGCACGATCAACGCAATGAACGCCCAGAACCGGGCGGCAGTCCTGGGGTCGTGCTCGCGCACGGCGACCCTGGCCCTCGACCGCCCCTGCGGGCGCGCCGTGGGTCGGTGTGCCGTGGGGCGGTTTGCACGAAGTGCGGGCTCTGCGATCACGGGGGCCTCCGTCTAGACTGGAAACTCGATGAAACGAATGTGGGGCCGAAATTGCTGCCGATCAAGCCGCCACCACTACGAGCGGGCGAGCCACACACCGGCGACTCCAAATGCACAGGCCAAGATGCCGCCGATGCGTAACGCCGAATCGGGCATTTGCTGCACGCGGGCAATCATGCGGCGCATGGGGCCGGGAAACAATGCGTAGATGGCGCCCTCTATGGCGACTGCCAGCGCGGCGGCGGTCAGGAATTCGGTCATGGGACGCGGGACCGCAAGGAAGAGGGGGGAAGATAACCCGCCGCGGACCCAGGAGGGCCGCGGCGGGGCAGGAGAGCATGTTACCGCTGGGCGGTGCCAGCGGGGCGAGCCGTTCCGCCACCGGTGCCCGTCTTGTCGGGCGCCAGATTGAAGTAGCGGAAGAACTCCGACGTGGGGCTGAGGACCATGGTGGTGGAGCCTTCACCCAACGCTTCGCGGTAAGCCTCCATGGACCGATAGAACCGGAAAAACTCCGGGTCCTGGCCATAGGCTTCACCGAGGATGGTGTTGCGCTGGGCATCGCCTTCACCGCGCAGGATCTCGGCGGTGCGCTCGGCCTCGGCCAGGATGATGGTCCGGTCGCGGTCGGCTTCGGCCTGGATGCGGGCCTTGAGTTCTTCGCCTTGGGCGCGCAATTGAGCGGCTTCGGCGATTCGGCTGGACCGCATCCGGTTGTACACCGACTGCGACGTTTCCTGCGGCAGGTCGGTGCGGCCGATTCGGACGTCCACCACGTTTATGCCGAATTCAGAGGCCCGCCGGCGGACGGTGGTGGTGATGGTCTGCATGACTTCGCCACGCCTTTCGGTCAGCAGGTCCTGGAGATCGGATTCGCCAAGGGTGTCACGAACAACCGAATTAAGGATGGCGCCGAAGCGGTCGCGCAGCGCGATTTCGTTTCGCACCGTCTTGTAGAACTCAAGCGGTTCGACAATCTGGTAGCGCAGGAACGAGTCGACGATGATGCGCTTTTGGTCGATCAGCGGGACTTCCTGGCTCGGCGGATTGAGCGCCAGGACGCGCTTGTCGTAGAACTCCACGTTCTGCACGAACGGCAGCTTGAAGTGCATGCCGGGATCCTTGACCACGCGGACCGGGTTGCCGAACTGCAACACGATGGCCTGCTGGGTCTGGTGGACCGTGTAAATCGCGCTGCTGAGCAGAATGAAGGCAACCAGCGCTATGACGCCGAGAATGGCGAGACGGGTATTGATCATTGGCTGGTCCCTCCCTGGGCCGCGGCCGGTGCGGTCGTTGCAGCCTCGCGCACGCGGCGCTGCTGCACTTCGGGCAGGGGCAGGTACGGGACGACACCAGAGCTGCTGGCACCTTCGTCGAGGAGGATCTTCTCCGACCCCTTCAGCACGTCCTGAAGGGCTTCCAGGTACAGACGCTGGGTGGTGACTTCCCGTGCGTTGCGGAAGGTGTTGTAGACGGCCAGGAAGCGGGAGGATTCACCCTCGGCGCTCTTGACCATCTGTTCGCGGTAGCCTGTCGCGGCCTGCACGACGCGTTCAGCCTGACCTTGGGCGCGCGGCAGGATGTCGTTGCGATAGGCAAACGCTTCGTTCTGAAGGCGCTCGCGGTCCTGACGGGCGCGCTGCACGTCCTGGAACGCGTCGATCACCTCGGCCGGCGGGTCGGCCTGCTGGAGCTTGACGTCGAGAATGCTCACCCCGGCGCCGTAGCTGTCCATGATCTGCTGGAGCAGGTCGCGGGTCCGGCTGGCCACCATGCCACGGCCTTGGGTCATGGCATATTCCAGGTCGACCTGCCCGATGATCTCGCGCATGGCCGATTCGGCGCCGAGTTTCACGGTTTCTTCGACATCGCGGATGTTGAACAGATAGGCCCCGGCGTCAGCGATGCGCCACTGCACGATGAAGTCGGCATCGATGATGTTCTGGTCGCCGGTCAGCATCATGCTTTCCTGCGGAACGTCACGGGTGCCGCCGGTCCTCGGGTCGCCCCGGAAGCCAACCGAAATCTGATTGGTCCGCGTCACGGTCGGGGTTTCCACCGCGCCGATGGGGGCGGGGGGCCAATAATGCAGGCCGGGTTCGGTCGTTTCGATGAAGCGGCCGAACAGCATGACCACGCCCTGCTGGTCGGGCTGCACGCGATAAATGCCGGTCAGCGCCCAAGCGATCACCACGGCAACCACCAGCAGCATGATAGCCTTGCCGGAGCCGAATCCGCCGGGCATGAACCGCTTGGAGCGGTCTTGCAGCTTGCGAAGCATTTCCTCGATGTCTGGCGGGGGATTCCCACGGCCGCCGCCGCCCCACGAGGGACCGCCGCCGCCGTTGCCGCCGCCGCCCCAGGGGCCACCGCCGCCACCGCCGCCGCCGCCCCAGGGGCCGCCGCCGCCCTGTTGATTCCAGGCCATGTGTTGCGTTCCTTTCTGTCCGGGAAATACTGTTTTCCGGGCTTGTTTTTGTGATGGAGCGAACTTAAATCGCTAAATCCTAATATATGAGTGGTTTTAATGCCGCGCGTGTCGCTCTAGAGTGTTTGTCCCGAGACGGGCGCGGTCCCCAACAAAAAGCCCCCTTGGCCTTATAGGCCATGAGAATTTCCCATGCAACGCATGGGCAGACAATGAATATCGGTCCGGAGGCGGAGATTTCAAGAATGGCAGGCGTGACAAAGGAACAAGTTATCGAGGTTCTGCGCGGCATCATTCATGCTGACAGCGGTTCCGACATCATCTCCGCAGGGTGGGTTAACGAGGTGGTGGTCCGTGAAGGCCACGTCACCTTCGCGATCGAGGTGCCTCCGCAACTGGCGCCCGAACTGGAGCCGGTCCGCAAGGCGGCCGAGCGGGCGGTCCACGAAATGGCCGGCGTGTTGAGCTGCACGGCAGTTCTGACTGCTCCGCGCCAGCCCGGCCAGGGCCATCCCGGCGCGCCTGAGCAC
>JBAYSM010000232.1:0-5092 GCA_041676205.1 Rhodospirillaceae bacterium
CGCCACCACGCCAGCATCAAGCCCGCCAAAACGAGCGGCAGGGCCAGGGCGGGGGGTAGAAGCGCGGTCTGGCGGACGCCGCTGACCACATAGTCCTGATTGGCCCGCAGACCCATCCAGTCGGCGCCCGATTGCAAGGCTGACGGCGCGGTGCGGCGGATTTCGGGCAGGGTGGCGCGGTCGCTCATCCAGGTGACACGGGCGCCGGTGGCCTCGGCCAGCGGGGTGAGGCGCTCGGCGGTGGCAACGACTTCGCCCATCTCCAGGGGATTGGCGGCCCCGGCGGCGGCCACGGCCACCTGGTCGCCGTCGCTGACCCGATAGAGGCCGGGCACGCCGGCGGCGGTGGCGGCGGTTTGGCGGCCGGGCGCGGTGGCCTGGAGCGGCAGGGTCTGTTCGTCGCCTTCGGGCGGGGTGACGGTGACGGTCGGGGGCGCGGCATCGGCGGCCTCCAAGGTGCGGCGCTCGATCTGAAGGGTGCCGTCCACGACGCGGGCGCGCAGGGCTTCTTCTTCTAGTTCGGGTTCTTTCATCAGCCAGTGGGCCATGCGGCGGATAAGCTCGGTCTGCGGCCCGCCGCCGTCCCATCCGCGCTGCCACAGCCATAGCGTATCGGACAGCAGCAAGGCGACGCGGCCTTCCTCCACGCGGTCGAGGACCAGCAACGGCTGGCCGTTGGCTCCGGTCATCAGGACATCGCCGCGCGTGACGGCGGCGGGAATGTGGCGCAGCCAGTCGCCCCAGGTCGCCGGAGTGTCCGGGGTCCCCGCGCCCTCAAGATCGGCCGTCACGGGGTGGCTGTGACCGACCGCCGACAGGCCCGGCGTGAAGCGGGCTGCGCTCACCTCGCCCGCCGGTGCGGCGGGCAGGATGTCGGCCAGGGGACTATCGTAGAGGCTGAACGGCCCGGCGAATTCCGGCCCCACGGCCTGCAACACCGCACCGCCGCCGCGCACGTAATCGGCGATGTTGCGCAGGAAGCCAAAAGGCACCAGTCCGCGCCGGGAATAACGGTCGAATACGATCAGGTCGAACTCCGCCAGCCGGTCCTCAAACAGTTCGCGGATGGGAAAGGCGATCAGCGCCAGTTCGCTTAAGGGCGTGCCGTCGTCCTTGGTCGGCGGGCGCAGGATGGTGAAGTGCACCAGATCAACGTTGGCATCAGCCTTGAGCAGATTGCGCCACGCCCGCTCCCCCACATGCGGCTCGCCCGAGATCAGCAGCACCCGTAGGCGGTCGCGCACGCCATTGACGGTCAAGGCCACACGGTTGTTGAGGGTGGTCAGTTCGTCGTCGCGGGGCGCTGCGGCCACCTCGACCACGTTCGGGCCGGCGTTGGCGATCGGCACCGGGATCTCGACCGGGCGGCCCACAATGGCGGGCAGTTCAAGCGGCGGGTTATCACCCACGGTGATGCGCAGCGGCACGCGTTCGTCCGCTTCCGCGCCGGTGTCCTGCACGGTGACGCGCAGGGTGGCCGAGCGGCCGACCAGCCCGAACGATGGCGCGGCCTCGACCACCACGCGGCGGTCGGCCTCGGCGCGCTGCCCGGTCAGCAGGACATGGAGCGGGGCGGCGAAGGTGTCGGCGGTCGCTTCGGCCGGAGCGTCGTGAACCTGCCCGTCGGTAATCAGAATGGCCCCGGCCAACCGCTGGCGGGGCACGTCTGCCACGGCATCGTTGAGCGCGCTCATCAAGTGGGTGCCGTCGCGCGATTGCCCGGCCCCGGCGCGCACCACGCGAACGTCCACGGTGGGGTCGCCGTCAAGCTGGCGGCGCAGATCCTCGGCGGCGGCCTCGGTCTGGGCGCGGCGGTCGGCGAGGCCCTGGCTCGGGCTGTCATCGACCACCACCACGGCCACATCGGGCAGGGCGGTGCGCGATTCGCGGACCACCTCCGGCCCGGCCAGGATGAGCAGCAGGGCGGCCAGCGGGATGGCGCGCAGGAACGCCCCGCGCGCCCCACGCACCAGCCCGAACAGCACCAGCACCGCCGCCACGGCACCGAGCGCAATCAGCAGCGGCCACGGGACCAGGGGCACCCAGTCCAGCCCCGCCACATCTCCGCTGTTGCCGAAAAAGCTCATTGGGTCAGGCGCTCCAGGATGGCGGGGATGTGGACCTGATCGGCCTTGTAGTTGCCGGTCAGGGCGTACATGACCATGTTCACCCCGGCGCGATAGGCCAGTTCGCGGCCCCGCTCACCGCCCGGCACCACGGGCAGGCGCGGCCGTCCGGCGGCGTCCCGCGCCCAGGCCCCCGACCAGTCGCTCGACCCGATGATGACCGGAGAGACGGCCTCGCCCCCGGCGGCCGGCTGGCTGATCCACACCGGCCCGCCATCGACCCGCCCCGGCAGGCCGGGCAGCAGGTAAAAACTGCGGGTCGAGACGTGATCGTCCGGCAGCGGGGCAAGCGGCGGAATGTCCAATGTCTCCAGCAAGGCGCGCAGGGCCTCGGCATTCTCCGGGCCGCGTCCGTCGAACAAGATCATGCCGCCATGGGTGAGGAAGGCGTTGACCCGGTCGCGGGCCGCCGCGTCGGGCATCTCCTGCCCGCTGGCGGCGGGCCAATACAGCAGCGGGAAAAAGGCCAGTTCATCCTGGTTGATGTCGAGCGGCAGCGGCGGCGCCAACTCGGCCGAGGACCGTTGCCCCAGCACCACGGTCAGCGCGGTCAGGCCGTCCTGGGCGATCTGGTCCACGTCGGTCAATCCGGTGCGCACGAAGGCAAGCCGGGTGTTCAACGCCGCCTCCAGCGCCAGGGCGTCGTCCTGGGCTTCAGCGGGAGGCGCGGCAAGCATGGCGGCCAGCGCCACGACCGCCGCCGCCGCCTTCCGTCCGCGCAACAACCCGCGCAGGCTATAACTAATCAGCAGGTCGATCAGCAGCAGGGTCAAAGCGGCTCCCAGGAACCACGGCCGCAGGTCGACGGATCGGGTCATCGGCTCGAACCCCAGGCGCTGCACCCCGGCGGGCAAGGCGCCCAGTCCGGCGGGCGGAGCATCGGCTCCGCTCAGATTGAAGGCGGTGCGCTGATCGGCCCGGCCGTAGTAGCCGGGCGGATTGGCCGGGCCGAGTGTGGCGTTGAGGGCCAGGGCACGCGCGGTGGCGGGGGGATCGCCCAGCCTTCCGAAGCCGTCGAGAAGTTCCAGCGGCGGCTGTGGGGCGGCCGCCAAGCCTTTCTCGGCATCCTCGCCGGACCCCTGGCTCAACCCGGTCAGGCGGCGCAGCATTTCGGGGAACAAGCCGGACAAGGCGAGGTTCGACCACTCGGCGTTGGCGGTGGTGTGGACCAGCACGACCCAGCCCTGCCCGCGCGCTGCGCCCGTGACCAGGGGCGTGCCGTCAGTCAGGTGCGCCCAAGTGCGCTGCGGCAGGTCCACCGAGGGTTCGGCCAGAACTTGGGACGTCACGGTGACGTCGGGCGGCACCGCAAGCCCGGCAAAGGGGCTGTCCTCGGGGAAGGGGGCAAGTGCTGCCGGTTGCGACCACGACAGCACCCCGCCGAGCGTCCGCCCGCCGCTGCGCAACGGCACCGGCAGCAGCGGATCGGTCCGCGCCGCCGAGCCGAGGCCGGGGCCATCGGCCATCTGCGGCCCGGCAAAGCGCACCAGCACGCCGCCTTGCTCGACCCATGGGGTGAGGTCGGCCGTGGCGGAGTCGGACAGCCGCCCGCCGCCGGCCATCATGATGACCGACATGCGCTGTTCCAGGGCGCTAGCGAGGGTGGTTTCGCTGACCTCGGCAAAGGGGGTCAGAGCGCGTTCCAGATAGTAGGTGTCGGACAGCAGCGGCACCCCGGCGCGCTCTTGCTCGCCGGGGACCATGGCGACCGGGCGGCGCTGCCAGCGGTCGTCGAGCAGCAGGACGCCTCCGGCACCCGGCGCGCCGACGCCGCCGGGCGCGCGGGCCTCGATACGGGCGAGCGTGCTGCGCAGGTCGGCAGGCAGCAGCATGTGGGCCGGTGCCGATGCCTGTCCTGCGGCGAACTCGGCGGGGGCCGCGCCGACCGGGCGGCCCTGGTCGTCCAGGGCCTGCACCGTGACGGCGCGCGGCGGCAGCGGGGCGTCGGGCGCGGTGGGGCGGTGGACGGTGACGGCAAGGCCGTCCGGCGTGCGCTTCGGCGTGGCGAGCAGCAGGGGCGATTGGGTGGGCGGAGGCTCGACCACGGTCAGCGGGCCGTGGCGGCGCAGGGCGTCGATCAGCCCGCCGGTGGCCTCGGCACGCAGGCCGCCGCTGACCATCACGGCGTCAAACGCGCCGAGACTTTCCACGAGGCGCGCGGCGGCGGCATGGTCGGCCGCCCACGGCTTGGGGGTCAGGCCCCGGATCTGCTCGCGGGCGTCCTCGGGCGTGCCGAGCTTGCCTAGCGTCAGCGGGCTGCCGTCCGCAGGGGGCGCGGTGGTCAGCAGGTGCACCGCCTGTCCACGCAGGGCTGCCCGGTCGAGCAGGGAATTCAGCACGGTCTGCCGCTCGTCCCAGGCCGACGCGGCGCCCCAGTCGTCATCGACCACCAGCACCAGCGGCCGGTCGCCGCTTGCCGCGCCGGGCTGCGGGTTGAGCACCGGCTGGGCAAGCCCCAGGATGGCCAGTAATACGGCCAGCAGACGCAGCAGCAACAGCCATGGCGGCGTGCGCGCGGCGCTGTCCTCGCGCGCCGCAAGTCCTAGCAGCAGGCGCAACGGCGGGAACACCTGACGGCGCGGCGCGGGCGGCACCACGCGCAGCAGATACCAGATGGCCGGAAGCGCCACCAATGCGGCCAGAACCCACGGCGCGCCAAAGCCGAACATGCCGAGCATCAGACGCCTCCTTTCAGCAGCGCGCCGGACAACGTCTGATGCAGGGCGAGCAAGGCGCCATGCGGCGGCGTGTCGGTGTGGTGCAGGGCAAAGGTCCAGCCCAGCGAGCGGGTGAGGGCGCGCAGGTCGTCGCGGTGGGCGGTCAGGCGCTCGACATAGGCGGCGCGGATGTCCTCGGCGCGGTTGACCAGCCACGCGCTCCGCCCGGTTGGCGCCGTGAATTCGATGCGCCCGGCGTAGGGCAGGCTTTCCTCGGCCGGGTCGAGGACCTGGACGACGTGCCCTCGC
>JBAYSM010000233.1:0-5024 GCA_041676205.1 Rhodospirillaceae bacterium
CGTCGCCCTGACCATGCCGCCCGAGCAAAGCGAAGTATGGGTGCCGGTACGGGAACCTGGCCGCTTCACCGCCCGCATGTTCCACTGGCTTGCGGCCAAACAGTCGATAACTCTGCCCTTACCCGAGCCGGGCCATGCTCCGGCCGAGGCGTCTGAATTGATCCGCAATGAGAGCCTGCCAGTGGCCGAGAGCCTGCGCCGCGCGCTCATTCATTCCAACAACATGACCACCGACACAGTGCTGATTGCCGCCGCCCAAAAGGCCCTCGGCCGCACCGTGCGCCTGGAAGAAGCCGGGGAGTGGCTGGCCGCCCGCACCAAGGAGGCGCTACCTTCCCAGCCATGGACGGGCCTTGTGACGCCCAATGGCTCCGGCCTGTCCGATGCGGCCCGCATGACGCCCGCGCAGTGTGCGGCCACGGCGCGGCGGGCGGGGCAGGATGCCGCCACGCGCGCCATCCTGCCGCCGCTACAGCTGGAACCCTTTGGCGTTGCGGACGGCCGTGCCAAGACCGACACGCCGCTGCGGGCCAAGACCGGGACGATCTTCTACGCCCGTGCCTTGGCTGGAACCGTCAAAACCAAGTCGGGCCGCGACGTGGCGTTCTGCATCCTGACCGACGACCACGTTCAGCGTGCCCTCTACGACGCCGTCCCGTTCGACAAGCGCAGGGACGAGGTGGTCCACCTCCCTGCCCGCGAATGGCTGCGCGCCGCGCGTGAGATCGAGAAAACCACCGTCCTGGGCTGGCTGGAAGCCCTTTAGGCACCTACGAAAAGCCCCCTGGGCGTGGAGCCCAGGGGGTGCTTTTTGTCGTGGCCGTCAAACCGTATCGTCAGCCCTTGGCGAGGATCTTCGGCACGCGGTTCTGGCGAAGGCGGTAGGCGTCGGGCATTCCCTTGCCCAGCAGCGGGCGCAGATACAGGCGGAAGGCGTCCGTGACGTCGGTCCCGTTCTCGGCAATGAACTCGTCGGGCATGTGACGGGTCTTGCCGGCCACCTCGACCAACGGAGTCAGGTGGTAGTCCACGGAGTAGAACCCCGTGCGGTGGATGGTGACGGAGCCGTCCTCCTTGCCCCACATGGCATACTGCACCGCCTTTTCGCCGACTTCGCGGGCCTCGCGCTGGTCGACGTCGGACACGCAGCCGACGAAGCTGCGCTGGAGGTAGCCGAAGGTGTCGGCCCGGACGCGCTTCAGGCCAAGCTTGGTCTTGACTTCCTCGGCCAGCAAATCGGCCAAGGCACCGCCGCCCAGGTGGACGTTTCCGTGGCTGTCACGCTCGACCTGTTCGGCCAGCTTGGTGACGATCGGCACGCCATTGGCGTCGGCAATGCCTTCGGACACGGCAATGACGCACCGGCCATAGCGTTCCATGGTGGCCTTCACGTCGGCCAGGAAGCGGTCCATGTCAAAGGCACGCTCGGGCACATAGATCAGGTGCGGCCCGTCATCGGGGAACTTCTTGCCAAGCGCCGAAGCCGCCGTCAGGAACCCGGCATGACGTCCCATTACCACCCCGATATAGACCCCCGGCAGCGCCCAGTTGTCGAGGTTCACGCCCATGAAGGACTGAGCCACGAAACGGGCCGCCGACGGGAAACCCGGCGTGTGGTCGTTGACTGTCAGGTCGTTGTCGATGGTCTTGGGGATGTGGATGCAGCGCAGGTCGTAGGCAGCCTTGCGGGCTTCGTCGGACACAATCCGCACGGTGTCGGAGCTGTCGTTGCCACCGATGTAGAAAAAGCAGCCAATCTCGTGGGCGCGCAGGACTTTAAAGATTTCCTGGCAGTACTTCAGGTCGGGCTTGTCGCGCGTGGACCCCAGGGCCGACGACGGCGTTTCCGCCACCAGTTCAAGGTTGTGGGTGGTTTCCTGGGTAAGGTCCAGGAACTCCTCGTTGATGATGCCGCGCACGCCGTGGAAGCCGCCGTAAACCTTTTCCACGTTGCGGAACTTGCGGGACTCGAGGACTGCCCCCACCATCGACTGATTAATGACGGCGGTAGGACCGCCCCCTTGGGCGACAAGTACCTTGCGCTGCATGAGAAACGTCTCCTCGGATGTGCCTGGAGGGCAGGTCTATGAGTTCGGACAGACATAGCAGAACCTTCAATCGGCGCAACATCTGCTTGGCGGGCGCCATTTTGGCTCTGTCCGCCTGCGCGCCGGGATCTGCCCCCAATGACGGCACGCCCGAGGTGCGCCTGACCAGCCTCCGCCCAGGCCTGGGCGGAGTGATGGCGCCTAACTTCCTGGCCGACCTGCGGCTGACCAACCCGACGGCGCGGCGCATCGAAGTTGACGGCATCACCCTCAACCTCAGCCTGGAGGGCGCGCTTTTGGCATCGGGCGTGCGCAATCACACTCTGTCCATCGCTCCCCTCGCCGACGAGGAACTGACCGTCGAGGCCCGCCCAGTATCCCGTGCGGTGGTGGCTCACCTATTCGGGTTGGGCGGCGCCGACGGTTTGTCCTACGGTATTTCCGGCGAGATCTATCGGCAGGGCCGCACCGATACGACCCGGCCGTATGCCGCCCGAGGCACCCTCGATCTCTACGGCGGCGGCCTGACGAGCGGTGAACCGCATTATCGCGACCGGGCGTTTTGATCCGGCTGCGACGGCGCAACGCACCACATGAAGTTCCCGTTCATCCTGAACCATGGAAACGCTCGCAAACAGCCTGAGCGGCGAAACCGGCTATGCCGATCTGCTCATCCGATTTACCGCAGCGTCCGTTCTGGCCGGGCTGCTCGGCATCAACCGCGAGTGGCGCCACAAACCCGCCGGACTGCGCACGCACATCTTGGTCGCGGTAGCGGCCTGTGCATTTGCGCTGCTGTCCATGGACCTGTTCCTCGAAACCGCTGCCCTGCATCCCGAGGCCCAAAGCGATCCCATCCGCGTGATCGAGGCCGTCGTCACCGGCGTCGCGTTCCTTGGGGCCGGGGTCATCATCCAGGCGGGCGGCACCGTGACCGGCGTCACCACCGGCGCTTCGGTATGGGTGGCGGGTGCCATCGGCTTGGCGGCGGGCACCGGCAACATCCGCATCGCGGTCCTCTGCACGGCGTTCGGGCTGATCGCCCTGATCGTGCTGGGCTGGTTCGAGCGCCGGTTCACCAAGCGCCCCGCCGATGACGAGGAAGAGGGCAACGGGCCTTAGCGGTGTTGCGTTTCTAAGAGAGCCAAACGGGAGACCCAAACCATGGCACGATACCTCGTTCTCGGCGCGGTGCTGGTGGGGTTCGGCATCAGCGGTGCCGCCTTGGCGCAACAGGCAGAACCAGCCCCTCTCCCGACGCCCGTTCCTTCCCCGGCGCCGACCCAGGAACAGGCCGAGCAACCGGCCCCAGATCTGGAATATCTCGACGAAGACGACCTTAACCGGACCCGTGCCGTTCAACGGCAGCAGGACGCCGAAGCCCCGGCCGACCTGACCGAAGCCCGTATCCAGGCCACACAGGTCATCTCCCAGTGGACCGAGCGCATTACCGATAACCCGCAGGTCGTGGACGCCGCACCCGAAGTTGAGGATGCATGGGTCAAAGCGCGGCAAGCCCATTCAGCGCTGCTACAATCCGATGATGAGACATGGCAGGAGTCGCAGGAGGCATTCCAGAACAGCGTCTCCGATCTCGACCGCACATGGTCCGAAGCGACCGACTGACCGCCTAAAACCTCCTCCAGCCCCTTATCCGCTAAAAAATTGTGGCAACCCTCAAAAAGGGGGTTGCCCGAGGGGGATTTTATGGTAACGGTTAATGAGAACCATTCGCACTACCGACATTGTTGCGCAGCGCTCGGGTGCGAATTGGGGTTTGTCTTGTCAGGAGGTTCTATAAATGGTCTCGCGTACCCGCATGCTGGGCATTGCCGCCGCCACCTGCGCCACTCTTGCCGCCGGCTCCACTGCCGCATTGGCTTCGGGCGAGGTCAACGTCTACACCGACCGCCAGCCGTTCCTGATCGATCCGCTGCTTGAAGCCTTCACCGCCGAGAGCGGCACCAAGGTCAACGTGGTCTACGCCAAGTCCGGTATCGAAGAACGCCTGAAGGCCGAGGGCAAGAACAGCCCCGCCGACGTGGTGATGACCGTGGACGTGGGCCGCCTGGCCGACATGCAGCGCGAGGGGCTGACGCAGGCCGTATCCTCCCCGGTCCTCGCCGCCAACATCCCGGCCGAATTCCGGGGTTCCGACGGCCATTGGTACGGGCAGACCTTCCGCGCCCGCCCGCTGGCTGTCCACAAGGACCGCGTTGATGCCTCCAAGCTGACCTCCTACCTGGACCTCGCCAAGCCCGAGTGGAAGGGCGCCATCTGCATCCGGCCCGGCGACAACGACTACAACCTCGGCCTGATCGCCTCGGTTATCGCCCACGAAGGCGAAACCAAGGCCAAGGAATGGCTCCGGGGCGTCAAGGCGAACCTCGCCCGCAAGCCGCAGGGCAACGACCGCGCCCAGGTCAAGGGAGTGCAGGAAGGCGCCTGCGACATCGCCATTGTCAACACCTACTACATCGGCGCGATGATGGAAGACCCCGAGCAGCGCCCCGCCGCCGAAGCCGTGAAGCTGGTCTTCCCGGACCAGGCCACCTACGGCGCCCACATCAACGTCTCCGGCGCGGTCGTCACCGCCAACGCCCCGAACCGGGACAATGCCGTGAAGCTGCTGGAGTTCCTGTCAGCCGACAAGGCACAGGAAATGTACGCCAAGGGCAACACCGAATACCCGGTCAAGCCGGGCGTCGAACGCGCCGATCTGGTCAAGTCGTGGGGCGAGCCAAAGTTTGACAGCGCCTCGCTCGAAGCCGTCGCCAAGCATAAGGCCGCCGCCCTGCGTCTGGTCAATGAAGTCGCCTTCAACGACTAAACGACGTTCCGCGAGCACTTAAAAACACACCGGGCGGCACTCTTCAGGGGGTGTCGCCATCGGCGTTTTATGATAACCATTATCATATTGAGGCTTTAGGACTGTACAATGCCACAGTGGTCGCGGAGGCAAACAGAGCCGACACG
>JBAYSM010000234.1:0-5019 GCA_041676205.1 Rhodospirillaceae bacterium
GCCGTGGCCGTCGCCGGGGACCTGCCCGAGGAACTTCAGGCCATGTTCCTGCTGATCGCCCGCGCCGCTCTGGAAGGCCGCCCCTGCCCATCGGACGCCGCCATCGCGCGGGCGCGCGGCAGCCGGTCACCACGCCGCGCGCGCGGTCTACTGACCTACATGGAAGATCGCGGGCTGCTGGCCATCCGCGACGACCTTTATGGCAAGAGGATCATCACTCTACCGACACTGGGCTGGGAAACCGCACCGGGCGACCCGGACCGCCCCGATGATGAGGCTGCGCAATCGTTGAATTCACAGAACCCCGCAGAGGGCTTGGTCGTTGAGCAGGAGTCGATTACTGGCGCCTGAAGACGGACCATCTTGACACGGCCGCTGCAGTGGACCATTTTGCGGTTGTCGAATACGTGTGGGCAGTTATCCCAACATGGCTCCTGGTAACGGGTGCCGGACTTGGACGTCTCCCTCAGGTGATATCGATGCGTGCAGCAATAGGGCGGCTCGCTACGCCAGACAAAGGAGACTACCATGTCCACTGGCACCGTTAAGTGGTTCAACTCGACCAAGGGCTACGGCTTCATCACCCCCGATCAGGGCGGCGCTGACGTGTTCGTGCACATTTCTGCCGTCGAGCGCGCCGGCCTGAACGGCCTCGACGAAGGCCAGAAGGTTGAGTACAACCTCGAGCAGGGCCGCAACGGCAAGACCGCTGCTGCCGACCTCAAGGTCGTCTAAGACTACGATGGGCGGGCCGCTTCGGCGGCCCGTTCTTCATCTGATTGCATTCCATGTTACCGATATTTTTATCGACCCTTTCTTTTTTCCCTATTTTCCATAAGTCCCCCGCTCCCGCGCCCCGGCCATATGTTCCGGCGGCGCGCGCGCGATTTGAAAGACCTGAATGACCAAATTTGAAGATATGGGCCTGATCGAGGTGCTGACGCGCGCGATCGCCCAAGAGGGCTACACGGCCCCCACCCCGATCCAGGCCCAGGCCATTCCCTTCGTGTTGGAAGGCCGCGACGTCCTCGGCGTCGCACAGACCGGAACCGGAAAGACCGCCGCCTTCTCCCTGCCCATGCTGCAACGCCTGTCGACCAGCAAGCGCGCCGGTCCGGGCCAGGTGCGTGCCCTGGTGCTGACCCCGACCCGCGAACTGGCCCATCAGGTATCGGAAAGCTTCGCCACCTATGGCCGCCACCTGCAACTGAGCCACGCCGTCATCCACGGCGGCGTCGGCGCCAACCCGCAGATCACCGCGCTGCGCCGTGGCGTGGATATCCTGGTGGCAACGCCGGGCCGCACCGTCGATCTCATGCAGCAAGGCCACTTGAAGCTGGCCGATGTCGGCTTCTTCGTCCTGGACGAGGCTGACCGCATGCTCGACATGGGCTTCATCCATGCCGTGAAGAAGATCATTGCCGCCCTGCCCGAAAAGCGCCAGACGCTGCTGTTCTCAGCCACCCTGCCGACCGAAGTGGTGGGCCTGATCGACCGGCTGCTGAAGGATTACAAGCGGGTCGAAGTGACCCCGGTGTCCTCGACCGTCGAACGCATCGCTCAAAAGGTGCTGTTCGTGTCGCCGAACGACAAGCAGGACCTGCTGTATGACCTGTTGAGCGCGCCGGACGTCGGCCGCGCCATCGTGTTCACCCGTACCAAGCACGGCGCCAACCGCCTGAGCGAACAGATGTCCAAGCGGGGCCTGCTGACCGAAGCCATCCATGGCAACAAGTCGCAGACCGCCCGCATGAAGGCGCTGGACGCCTTCAAGGCCGGATCGCTCCGCGCCTTGGTCGCCACCGATATCGCGGCGCGCGGCATCGACGTTGACGGCGTGACCCACGTCATCAACTTCGACCTGCCGAACGAACCGGAAAGCTACGTCCACCGCATTGGCCGCACGGCCCGTGCCGGCGCAACCGGCGTGGCCGTGTCCCTGTGCGTCGGCGATGACCTGTCCTACCTCAAGGACATCGAAAAGACGATCAACCAGCCGGTGCCGATGGACGACGATCACGCCTTCCACTGCACCACGACGGCGCACATCTATCACACCGCCGCCCGCATGCCGAAGCCGCCGGTTCGCGGCGGTGGTCAGCGTCAGGGACCGCCGCGCGCGGGTACCCCGGTCAAGCCGAGCGGCAACAAGCCGACCACCCACAAGACCGGCGCGCACAAGCCCAGTGGCGCCTCCAATAGCGCCCCCGGCGCGGGCGGCAACAAGGCCGCTGCCGGCAAGCCCGCCGGACGCAAGCCGATGGGCGGCAAGCCCGGTGGCGCCCGGTCCGGCCAGGGCCCCCAGGGCCAGGGCCTGCGCCGCAAGGCCTCCTGAAGCGGTACCTTGTTTAACGGCCTCCCCGCCCCCATCTACGAAGGGATGGATTCATAAAAGGAGGCCGTTCGATGGGGGCGCAGCATACGGCGCACCCGGCGCTCAACGTGACCCAACCGTTCACGGTGTACCGGGTCATAGGCCGCCGGCCGAGTTCGATCTACGTTGATGGCAACATGGCGCCCCGGCACGACGAGCCGCAGGGCGCCGGTCATCGTCTGTGGGACTTGGTGTACGTCCAACACATCGTCGGCCCCGGCGATCAATTGCAGGATCGCGGGGGCGGCATCGTGCTGGTGACGAAGGACGGTGAAAGCCATTCCGTCCAACTCTGTCCGCCCCATCCCCGCGAGTTGGATACTGCGTTCACCCACGCCGCCCGCGCATTGAGCGCGGACCGTGAGCGCGCCCAAGGGCTTCTCAACGACGGCTTCGTCGAAATCGGCACCGTGCGGCGCATCAAGTGGACGCAGCCCATGGTGACTCCCAAGGACATCTTTGCCGAAGATCATCCCCTGGTCGTTGCACACCCCATGCAGTAAGGGACACCGCCCGGCCTTCCCAAACGTTCACCTGGGGACGAACAGGCGAAAGGGCGTCCCATGGGTTCATCAGGCATGGCCGGCATCATCGGCACCATAGCCGGACTGTGCACCGTCACCAGTTTCATGCCGCAACTCATCAAGGCATGGCGGCTGAACGACACCGAAGCCATTTCCAAGAAAATGTACATCGTGACAGTCACAGGCTTCTCCCTGTGGATAGCCTATGGCCTGTTGATCGACAGCCTGCCGATCCTGATCTTCAACGCGATCAGTCTGGTGCTGTCCGGCGCGATCCTGGTCCTCAAACTCCGCAACCGCCGTCGCGGCTTGGACGAGGCGAAGTAAGGGGATCACTCGCCCTTTGGCACTCCCCATTGCAACGCCGGACGGGCCGCCGGGGCCGCCTTGGGCAGTCCGCCGCGCGGCTCCACCGTCAGCAGCGTAAATCCGCTAAGGTCCTCGGCCAGAACCAGCACGGTGCCCGACGGATCGTCAAGAACTGCAAGATCTTCCAATCCCTGGACGGGGTTTTGGTTAAGGCTACGGATGACATGCCCCGGACGCAGGCCAGCCATGGACGCGCGCGTGGCCGGCTCCACGGCGATCACGACCACGCCCTGCGCCGACCACCGCACCGGCCATTTGGCACGCGCTTCATCGGACAACGTCGCCACACGCAGCCCGGCCTGAGCCAAGACTTTCTCGGCAGCCTCCGGGCGCGATACAGCCGTGGGCATGGATGGCAAACGGTCGCCCGTTGCAGCGTCGGGTCCCTCCACGCTGACGTCCATGACATAAGGACCATCGGCCAAAGCCGCCGCCAGCACCCCAGGCCCCACCACCACGTCGCCGGGCGGAGGGGCACCCGGCCCAAGCAACAGCACTGCCGCATCGCGTTCAACCAGAGCCATCCACTGCTCTCCGGCCTCGGCCACCAATGGCTCAACCTGCGCAGGGTCGATGACCACGGTGCGCCCTATGGCAAGCAGCAGATCGGCCGCGCGCAGTCCGCCGTTGGCGGCGGGAGAACCCGCGTTGACCTTTGCCACGGAAACACCGACGCGGCCCCACCGCACGCCAAGCGACTCTCGCACGTCGGCAGTCAACGCCGTCGTGGTGGTACCGAACGCCGGAGCAATCGCCGTCGAAGCCTTGGACATATCCCATCCGACAGGCCACGCCGCAAGCGGCAACGACACCTCGCGACGTTGGCCCTGCCGGTGCACCTCGAACGACACGGTGGTATTCGGCTTGGTCCCCTGCATGAACGCGACCAGTTGGGAAAGGCCGGCAACACCGACGCCCTCGTAGGACAGCAGCAGATCGCCCCGTTCAAGGCCGGCGGCCTCGCCTGGTCCCCCTGGAGCGATATCGCGTACCAGAACGCCGCCGGACTGGCCCCCCACGCCCAGCGCGTGGCGGGCAGCGTGGTCAGCGGGTTGAATCTGTAATCCGGCAAAGCCTGACTCCGCGGCCCCCGCCTGCCCGGCGAACATGACGACCATCAGTGCCGCCATCGACACGCGCCCACTCCACCCTCGGCGCTGTTTCAGAACGCTGCCCCCCCGGCCCATACTACCCCCCTAAATTCATCGTGCCCCCGGCGTCATGTCCCATACGATATCAGGCGTTTCGGGATTGGTCAGGTTGGATTTCCAAGTGCCGGTCACATCCAAGTTCTGTTTCATCGTAAGGGAGGACCGGGTACTTTAATGAACAGATCCCCATCCCTCCAACCCAAGGAGAAAGCATGGTCCTTCACGGTCCCCACCGCCCCGCCGCGTCAGGAAAAGCCCGTCAGGCCGTCATCCTGCTGCATGGCTACGGCGCCGACGGCAGTGACCTGATTGGTTTGGCGCCGCATTTGGCCCTGGGGTTGCCGGATGCGGCATTCTATTCGCCTGACGCTGGCTCGCCCTGCGAGATGGGGCCGCTCGGGCGGCAGTGGTTCAGCCTGTCCGACTACGACCCCGACCTGCTGCGGCGGCGGCCGGAGACGATGCAGCCAGCCTATGCGGCGATGCTTGACGGCGCATTTCAGGCAGCCCCGGCAATCGAGGCATTCGTCGGCGAGGTCATGGAGCGCGAGGGTCTGACCGATTCCGCCTCGGTGGCCTTCATCGGATTCTCCCAGGGCAC
>JBAYSM010000235.1:0-5009 GCA_041676205.1 Rhodospirillaceae bacterium
CCCGGCCAGTTGCTCAGTCACTACGCGCCGGACCGCCCGGTCCGCCTCAACGCCACCGAAGCGCGGCCCGGCGAAGCCCTTCTGGGATTCGGCCCGGCGCCGGGGGCGACCCTCAACCTGTCCCAATCGGGCGATCTGGTGGAGGCGGCGGCCAACCTGTTCGCCTCCCTTCACGCCCTGGACGACGCCAGGTTCACCGGCATTGCCGTGATGCCGGTCCCCGACAGGGGCCTTGGGCTTGCCGTCAACGACCGGCTGCGCCGGGCCGCTGCGCCGCGCGGCTGATTGGTTCGCTCAGGGAACCGCTTCCACACCTTTTCGTGCAGGTAAAAAACGACGGTGTTGGCGATCGGCTCCAGCAGCGCGATGCCACCCGCAATCGCCAGCGACCCGGTCAGCAGGTACGCGATGCTGAACCCGACGACAATGTGGATCGAGCCATAGCTTAGGGTCTTGGCGATGTCGCGCATGGGGGGCCTCAAGATGATGTTGCGAGCAATTCTCATTTAGAGCTTGATGGATGATTCCGCAACATCAGCATCCATGAAAAATATCCGTGTGACCGTTCGCTTTTATCGATGAACCATGCCGCGCCCTTGCCGCGCGCCGCGCAACGCGCTAAGTCCTGCGGACTGATTTCCCCGCTGTGAGGACCTTGCCGTGGCCGTGACCGAAGCGTTTCTCTCCGCCGTTCGTGACGTGGTTGGCGACAAGGGCCTGTTGACCGATCCCGGCGCCATGGAACCCCATCTGGTCGAGGAACGCGGCCTGTTCCGGGGCGCGGCCAGCGCCGTGGCGCGTCCGGCCTCGACGGCCGAAGTCGCCGCCGTGGTGGCTCTCTGCGCCGAGCATGGCGTGGCCATCGTGCCCCAAGGCGGCAATACCGGTCTGGTCGGCGGCGCGGTATCCGCGGCGGGGTCGCTCATCCTGTCCACCGCGCGCCTGAACCGCATCCTTAACATCGACCCGGTCAACTACACCATGACGGTGGAGGCGGGGTGCATCCTGGCCGACATTCAGGCAGCCGCCGAGAACGCGGGCTGCCTGTTCCCTCTGTCGCTCGGCGCCGAAGGGTCGTGCCACATCGGCGGCAATCTGGCATCCAATGCCGGCGGCGTGAACGTCCTGCGCTACGGCAATGCCCGCGACCTGACCCTGGGCCTGGAGGTCGTCCTGGCCGACGGGCGGGTGTGGAACGGCATGAAGGCGCTGGGCAAGGACAACACCGGCTATGCGCTCAAGCACCTGTTCGTCGGCGGCGAAGGCACACTCGGCATCATCACCGCCGCCGTGCTGAAACTGTTCCCGGCTCCCGCCGAGACGCTGACCGCCCTGGTCGCCCTGGACGACGTCGCCAACGTCACCGTCCTGTTGCAAAAGGCCCGCGCCATGTCGGGCGACGCCGTGACGGCGTTCGAGTTGATCCACCGCTTCGGCATGGAACTGGCGACCAAGCACCTGGACGGTATTTCCGACCCGTTCGAGGGGCCGTATCCGTGGTACGTGCTGGTGGAATTCTCCACCTCCCGCCCCAACGCCGACCTGCGGGCGCTGTTCGATGCGTTCCTGGAATCGGCCTTCGAGGACGGCATTATCGTTGATGGCGTAGTGGCTGAAAGCCTGGACCAGACGGAAACCCTGTGGCGCCTGCGCGAAGGTCTGCCCGAGGCCCAGAAGCACGAGGGCGCGTCGATCAAGCACGACGTTGCCGTGCCCGTCGGCCTCGTGCCGGAGTTCCTGACCCGCGCCATGGCCGCCGTCGAGGCCGCCATGCCGGGCCTGCGCCCCTGCCCGTTCGGCCACGTCGGCGACGGCAACATCCACTTCAACCTGACCCAGCCGGTCGGCATGGACGCCAAGGAATACCTGGGCCATTGGGAGGAGATGAACCGTATCGTCCACGATATCGTGGTCGAAATGGAGGGCTCGATCTCTGCTGAACACGGCGTTGGCCAGCTCAAGGTCGACGAAATCGTGCACTACAAGTCACCGGTAGAAATCGATCTGATGCGCGCCATCAAGACGGCGCTGGACCCGCAGGGGATCATGAATCCGGGCAAGATGGTGCGGGTTTAATCGCCTCCATCAATTGAGTTTATCGGAACAAATCGTTGGCTTCGCCAGGATCTGGAATTATTCTAACAGCAACCCAGACCAGCAAGGGACCCCACGCGATGGCCGTTGAGATCTACACCCGTGACACCTGCATGTTCTGCAAGAAAGCCAAGGCGTGGTTCGCGGAGCACAACGTCCCCTATGAGGAAATCGACGTATCCGCCACGGCCGATTTTTCGGCCATGAAGGAAAAGCTGAACGCGACGACCGTGCCGCAGATCCTCATCGACGGCCACCTGATCGGCGGCTACGACACCCTCATGGAATACGAAAAGCCCATCCTCGAAAAGCTCCGCAAGGCCTATCCGGTGGGCTAAAAAGGGGGTGAACTCCGGCGGCATTCTATGCTGAACACCGTCCCCCGCCCCGGCTGTGACCACAGGTGGATGGGGTGGCCGAGCAAGCGGCACAGGCCGCGCACCACCGACAGACCAAGGCCAAGGCCTTCGCTGCGGTCGCGGGTGCTGCTGCCGACCTGGATGAAGGCCTCGAAGATGCGTTCCTGGTCCTCGGCCGCGATGCCTTCGCCGCTGTCGGCAATCTGAATCATCACGTGCCCGCCACGCCGACGACAGCCGACCACCACGCCGCCCTCGACGGTGTAGCGAAGGGCGTTGGACATCAAGTTGCGGAGGACGCGCTCCAACAAGTGTGCGTCACTCTCCACCCAAAGCTCGGTCGGCACCACGGCCAGCCGCAGTTCCTTGGTCGCCGCCATGGGCGCCAATTCCGCTGCCACGCCCAGCAATAAGGGACCGATGGCGACCGGGCCGATGAGCGGCGTCACGACCCCGGCTTCCAGCTTCGATACATCCAGAACCGATCGTACCAGATGGCGCAGCGATTGCTGAGTCCGCCCCAGATCATGCAACAGCGACGCACCGCGCGGCGTGGTCGCCTCGCGCTCCAGCAACCCGGCGAACATTTCGGCGGCTTCGAGGGGTTGCAGCATGTCGTGGCCGGCGGCGGCCAGAAAGCGCGACTTGGACTTGTTGGCCTGCTCGGCGGCGGCGGTGGCGGCGGCCAAAGCCTCGGTGCGCTCGGCCACCCGCTGTTCCAAGGTCTGGTTGGCCTCGCGCAGGGATGCACCGGCGGCCTCCAGGGCTTGAAACTGGCTGCTCAGGCGGCCGATCATGGGCCGGAAGATGAACAGCGCCTCCAACAACAGGGTGCCAAGCGTCAGCAACAAAACCGCGATTTCGAGGCGGCGCAGCAAGACCATGGCCGCTTCGCCGTCGTGCTGGTAGGCCAGCACCACGGCGTCCAGCGCCTCCAACAGCGGCCCCGGCCCTTCGGCGAGGACGTGGACGACCGCCGGATGGTCGAGGCCAAGGGTGTCCGGGGGCGCCTCCAGCACGTTTCGGGCGGCGGTCACGTAGTCCTTGACCCTGCGGTCCAGGGACGGCGCGCCGTCAAAATAGAGGCCGCGGACCACGGTGCTGGTCGGGCCGGGAATGTTTTCTGGTCCGCCCCCCAGGCTCAATCCGGCGTGGGAGGCTTCAAACAGGTTCACCGCCTCGCGCAGTTGATCGACGCACAGGGTACGCGGGGCCAGGCATTCGTCTGATGCCAAGCGATCCACAAACAGCGCGATGCGCTGGGACAACATGCGCTGCCTGCCGCTGACGTTGACCACCGACAGGGTGCGTTCGTGGGCCGCGATCAGGCCTTGGAAGGCGGTGAACGCCGCCACGGCCAACAGTGCAATGGCACTCAGCGCCAGCACATAGCGGCGGGTGGTCCACGCCAAACGGCCCGGCGCGAGGGCGGCGGGTGCGGTTGCCTGAAAGGCGAGCGGGTCGTGGCGTGGATCGGTCATGCCCGCATCTTACACAAGCGGACTGGGTTCCTGCTACGCCGCCTTCACATCCGCAGGATCTGGATGATGGCCGGGCCGATGATGGCGACGAACAGGGCGGGCAAGAAGAATACGATCATTGGCACGGTAAGCTGGGCGGGCAGAGAACCAGCCTTTTTCTCGGCCTTGGCCATGCGGTCGCTGCGGTTTTCATCGGCCAATACGCGCAGGGCCTGACTGACTGGCGTGCCGTATTTCTCCGACTGAATAAGCGTCGTGGCCAGGGACCGCGCGGCCTGAACTCCCGTCCGGTCGGCCAGATTGCCATAGGCCTTGCGCCGATCTCCCAGGAACGCCAGTTCGGCCGACGTCAGCCCCATTTCCTCGGCCATCACCGATGAACTGTCGCCGATTTCCTCGGTAACACGGGCAAATGCAGCCTCAATGGACAGCCCCGACTCCGTGCAGATGACCAGCAAGTCAAGGGTATCTGGAAAGATCAGGGTGATTTCTTCCTGCCGCTTCTGGGCTTGGTTCTTGACCAGGATTGCGGGCAGATAGAACCCGGCGAGCATGGCAGCGGCGACGATGGCGATCTTCTTGCCGACCGGCATCGCCTCCTGCGCCAGCATGAAAAAGACCAGCACCGCGACGACCAAGCCGACCGTCGTGCCGAGGCGGATGAACAGGAACACCACCGGCGCGGACGGCGACCGATAGCCCGCCGCCTTGAGCCGCTGGCGCAGTTCCTTGGATGCCGCCAAGTCCTGAAGGTTGACCTTTTCGAGAATGCCGCGCATCAGCGCGACGCTTTTCTTCTTCTCGCGCAAGGGTGAGCCACGCTCGCGGTCGATGCGCTCGATTTGTTGGCGGGACAGTTCCTCGCGGCGCTGCGAGATCGCCTTGAGCCGCGCCCCGCGCTCGTCGCGGCGCAGGAACGGCAGGGCAAGGGCGATGACCGTGGCCGCCGCCGCAATAGCCGACAACAGGGTCAGCAGCACCTGCGGATCGATCAGTCGCTCCATGGCCCCCCCCCCCCCCCCCCCCCACCCCCACCACTCCCCACTCCCTCCTTCCCCCCCCCCCCCCCCCCCCC
>JBAYSM010000236.1:0-4844 GCA_041676205.1 Rhodospirillaceae bacterium
AGCCCACCCGGCGCTGGGACCACGTTCACCGTCTCCGTGCCGCTGGGTATCGAGCGCCGCCACGAGGCACGGGCACGGGATGACGTGGACCATGACGTGCCGCCGTTGAGCGTGCTCCTGGTCGAGGACGTGGAGGTTAACCAGCGGGTTGCCATGGCATTCTTACGCGGTGAAGGGCACTCGGTAACGGTCGCCAGCACCGGGTTGGAGGCCGCGCGGATATTGCGCGAGGCCGATCCTTTCGACCTTGTACTGATGGATATCCGACTGCCCGATATCGACGGCACCGAGGTCACGGCCCGGCTGCGCGCCCTGGCCGACCCGGTGAGGTGTGAAACTCCCGTGCTTGCCTTGACCGCCAACGTCTTCCCGGAGGATGTCGACCGCTACCTGCGCGCCGGGATGAATGGCGTGGTGGCCAAGCCCATCCAGATCGACCAGCTCCGCCGTGCCGTCGCGGCCGTCATCAATGGGCGTGCACCAGTTGCGCCCACGCTGGATGCGGCTCCGGTCGATGCGTCGCCATGGCGTGACGACACGGCTCCGGCGCTTGATATTGCGTTCGTGGAAGATCGACTGGCAGGTCTCGGAGAAGCCGGTTTTCTGCCCATCCTGACGCTGGGCCGCCGGAGCGTTAGAACTGCCGTGGAGGATGTCCTAGGTGCCTTGACCGGGCCGCCGGTCGGCTTGGCAAAGGCGGCGCATCGGCTGGCGGGAGCAGCATCGAACTTCGGCTTTGGGCTGTTGTTCGCGTTGGGGCGGCGGATCGAACTTCAGGTCGAAGCCGGGGAAGTCGAGGCGGCTCAGGAACTGGCCCATCGCGTGGACGGTGCCCTGGCAGCGACTCAGGCTGCCCTGGACGAATGGCTGGCAATGAAGGGTTTCTCCGGCCCCCGCGCCGCCGAACCGACGGTCAATCCGGCAGAGGCAGCGCGGTCGGACGCTTGAGGGAGACAGGTTAACCCGCTAGGACAATTCCCCGTTCGACAGGCAGGCGTTTTCACGCGTGATCCAGTATCATTCAGGAAATAACCAACCTGAGGAGGCGGACATGCCTGATCGCGTGGACCTGTGGGACAATCCGATGGGCACCGATGGCTTCGAGTTCGTGGAGTTCACCGGACCCGATCCGGCGGCCCTGGATGTCCTGTTCCGCACCATGGGTTTTTCCCCGGTCGCCCAGCATCGGTCCAAGACCGTCACCCTATATCGCCAAGGCGGCATCAATTTCATCCTCAACGCCGAGAAGCAGGGCCAACCTGGCAGTTTCGCCCAAACCCATGGGCCGAGCATCAACGCACTGGCCTTTCGGGTCGAGGATGCTGGCCGCGCCCTGCACCATGCCGAGGGTGAGGGCGCCAAGGTCCATCGCGGTGCCGTCGGTCCGATGGAACTGAACCTGCCGGCCATCGAGGGAATCGGCGGGTCATTGCTGTACATGGTGGATCGCTATGGGCCGCACGGTGAAATCTATGACATTGATTTCCTGCCCATCGCGGGCGCCGATCCCCATCCGGTCGGCCACGGCCTGGAAACCATCGACCACCTGACTCATAACGTGGTCCAAGGCAACATGGCCACATGGTCGGACTTCTACACCCGCCTGTTCAATTTCCGCGAGGTGCGGTACTTCGACATCGAAGGCAAGCTCACCGGCCTGCGCTCTAAGGCAATGACCAGCCCCGATGGCAAGATCCGTATTCCCATCAACGAAAGCGCCGACGACAAGAGCCAGATCGTTGAATACCTGAACCATTACAAGGGGGAAGGCGTCCAGCACGTGGCCCTGTCCACGCGCTCCATCGTGACGACGGTGGAGGCCATGCGGGCCGCCGGCGTCCCGTTCCTGACCACGCCGGACACCTACTACGAGATGATCGACCAGCGCATTCCAGGCCATGGCCTCGACCTTGAACCGCTGCGCCGCAATCACATTCTGGTCGATGGCGCGCCAACCGAGGATCAGGGGCTGCTGCTGCAGATCTTCACCGAAAACCTAATCGGGCCGATCTTCTTTGAACTGATTGAACGGCGCGGCAACGAAGGGTTTGGCGAAGGCAATTTCAAGGCTTTGTTCGAGAGCATGGAACTTGACCAGATCCGCCGGGGCGTTCTCAAGTAAAGTTTTCGGCAACCCCCTCCGCACGGCGCGCCTTGATCCCGCAAGGGGCGTCGTGCGGAGGAAGATGTGTCGAAACCCAGGATCGTTATCATCGGAGGCGGGTTTGCCGGGGCATTCACGGCGCGCGAACTGCGCCGTCACGCCGGGTATGAAGTCGCCATCGAACTAATCGACCCCAAGAACTACATGGTGTTCCAGCCGCTGCTGCCGGAGGTGGCCGGCGGGGCGGTGAATGCTCTCGATACCGTCACGCCGTTGCGCCAGATGGTGCTGGGCGGCACGGTGCGCACCGGCATGGCCCGAGACGTGGATTTTGCCGCGCGCCGGGTCGAGGTGGTGCAAGGAAGTGGCGGCGCCGTCGTGACCGTGCCCTATGATCACCTGATTCTGGCTCCGGGCCTTGGGGTGGATCTGTCCGCCTTTCCCGGACTCGCCGAGCACGCATTTCCGTTCAAGAGCGCGCTGGATGCCCACGCCCTGCGCAATCACGTCATCACCTGCCTGGAGCAGGCCAGCATGACCACGGATCATTCCGAACGAAGCCGGCTGCTGACCTTCATCGTGGCCGGAGGCGGATTGTCCGGGGTGGAGGTGATGGGCGAGATTCACGACCTCGTCCGCCGCTCGCTGCGGTATTATCCGGGCGTCGGCATCGGGGATGTGCGCGCGGAATTGATCGAGTACGGACCGCGCATTCTGCCAGAACTGGACGACGATCTGGCGGACCGCGCGGCGGGTGTGCTGCGGTCGCGGGGCGTGGCTATCCGCACCCGTACCCCCGTGCGCGAGGCATCGGCGCGGTGCATCACGGTGGGCGACGAGCTTGTCATCCCGACCGCGACCATCATCGCCACCATCGGCAATGCGCCGACGGCCTTCGTCAAGGCGCTGGCGGTGGGCAAGGACAAGGGGCGCATCGTGGTGGACCCGGATCTCCGCGTGCACGGGCATCCCGATATGTGGGCGCTGGGCGATGCGGCCATGGTGCCGACCGAGGACGGTTTCGCTCCTCCCACGGCTCAGGCGGCGGTGCGGCAGGCCAAGCTGCTGGCACGCAATATCCTGGCGGTCAGCGATGGGAAGCGCACCACGTCCTTCCACTACCGGTCCAAGGGAACGCTGGCTTCCTTGGGCGGCCGGCGCGGCGTCGCGGATCTGCGCGGCTGGAAGCTGAACGGCCGCATGGCCTGGCTGATGTGGCGGCTGGTCCACCTGGCAATGCTGCCGCGCGCCAGCACCAAATGGCGCGTCGGGCTGGAACAGGTGCTCGACCTGTTTCTGCCGCGCCATGCGGTGGCGACGGGTGAGCCGTCCCAGGCCGAAACCCATTTCGTGCGTCACCGGGCCGGAGATTTGGCCTTTAGCGGGCATCTGGTGGGGCAGGGGGCGTTCTTGGTGGTCGAGGGCCGCTACATCGTCGAGGCGCCGGGCGAGGCGACACGCACCCTTTTGCCCGGCGACCACTTTGGCGTCACGGAAACCATGGAGGGCGTCCCCAGCCGGGTCAGCGTCCGCGCCATGGAGGCTTCGCGTGCCCTGCAACTGGCGCCGGGCACGCTCCGCAGCCTGATCGCCGCTCTGGGGGCTGGTTCAACCGAGGTCGAACTTGATGCCTTGGGCCAACGGCAGGTCCCGTGAGTAATTGATGGTGTTGGTGGCGCGGCGCATATAGGCCTTCCAGGAGTCCGATCCGGCCTCGCGCCCGCCGCCGGTTTCCTTCTCGCCGCCGAACGCCCCCCCGATTTCGGCGCCGGACGGCCCGATGTTGACATTGGCAATCCCGCAGTCGGAACCGGCGGCCGACAGGAACAGCTCCGCCTCCCGGATGTCGGTGGTGAAGATGCACGACGACAGGCCCTGTGGTACGGCGTTTTGCAGCGAAATCGCCTCGTCCAGGGTGCGGTAGGTCATGATGTAGAGGATGGGCGCGAAGGTTTCCGTTATGACCATGGCAGTCTGGGCTGGCATTTCGATCAAGGCCGGGCGAACGTACCAGCCATCGCCGCACCCCTCCTCAAGCACGCGGCCGCCCGAATGGATGACCGCATGGTCGGATGTCGCAACGGCCAACGCACGATCCATGGCATCAAAGGCCGTACGGTCGATGAGCGGACCAACCAGGGTTTCCGGCTCCAGCGGGTTGCCGACCTTCACGCTGTCATAGGCTTTCTTGAGGCGCTCCAGGACACTATCGCGCACGTCCGCATGAACAATCAGACGGCGCAGGCTGGTGCACCGTTGCCCCGCAGTTCCAACGGCGGAGAACACCGCGGCCCGCACCGCAAGGTCCAGATCCGCCGATGGCGCAATAATCATCGCATTGTTGCCGCCCAGTTCCAGAAGGCAACGGCCAAAGCGTGCTGCCACACGCGGCGCCACCTCCCGCCCCATGGCCGTCGAGCCGGTGGCCGAGATCAGCGGCAGGCGTGTGTCGTCGGCCAGAGCCTGACCGATGCTCGCCCCGCCGATCACCACCTGCACGAGGTCAGTGGGTACGTCGTCCATGCCCTCGGCCGCGCGGTGCACCAAAGCCGCGCAGGCCAGCGCGGACAACGGTGTCTTTTCGGACGGCTTCCACACCACCGGATCGCCGCAGATCAATGCCAGGGCGGCATTCCAGGACCATACCGCAACGGGGAAGTTGAAGGCCGAGATCACGCCGATGGGGCCGAGCGGGTGCCATGTCTCCATCATGCGATGGCCTGGCCGTTCAGACGTCATG
>JBAYSM010000237.1:0-4813 GCA_041676205.1 Rhodospirillaceae bacterium
ACGAGTTCCTGCCCAGCACCGAGACAGAAATGCAGGCCGTGGCTGACGCCGCCGGGGTGGACGTCAAGACCGTCCAGCAGGCCGCCGTGCAGTTGCACGAGGCCAACCCCATGCTGGGCCATCGCGGCTGCCGCCTGGGCATCACCTACCCGGAAATCTACGAGATGCAGGCCCGCGCCATCTTCGAGGCGGCGGTGCAGGTGTCCAAGGAGTCGGGCGAAACCGTGGTGCCCGAAGTGATGATCCCGCTGGTCGGCGACCGCAAGGAGTTCGAGCTGATGAAAGCCGTGGTCGATGGCGCGGCCAAGGCGGTGTTCACCGAAACCGGCGTCACCCTGGAATACGACGTCGGCACCATGATCGAACTGCCGCGCGCCTGCCTCCAGGCCGGCAAGATCGCCGAGGGGGCAGAGTTCTTCTCGTTCGGCACCAACGATCTGACCCAGACGGCGCTGGGCATGTCACGCGACGATAGCGGCTCGTTCCTGGAGGTCTATCGCGCCAAGGGCATCTACGAAAAAGACCCCTTCGCCAGTCTGGACCAAGAGGGCGTCGGCGAACTGATCGGCATCGCCTGCGAACGCGGCAAGGCCACCCGCCCGGATATCAAACTGGGCATCTGCGGCGAACACGGCGGCGACCCGGCCTCCATCGCCTTCTGCCACCGGACAGGCCTGAACTACGTGTCGTGCTCGCCCTACCGCGTGCCGATCGCCCGTCTTGCGGCTGCCCAGGCCGCGCTGGGCGGCGGGGCAGGGGACAGCACGAAGTAGACGTGAGCCAACGTCGCTATGGCGCTGCGGAAAGGTATCTCGGCAGCCCGTTTCGCATGGGGCGATCTCTTCGAGAAGCGATTGACTCCGCCGACAGGCGGAGGCGGTCGTTACTAGCCTTTCTCAGGGCTGCCGACCCGGCCATAGGTTTTCAAGAGGTAGTCTTCCAATTCGGCCGCGCTCGCTGCCGGCGTCTCCAGGCGGTTTAGCCACTCTTTGGGAGATTGGAATGTAACGCGCCGCGCCAGCCCCGGTGCCTGGGCGTCCAGATAGGCGCGCCACTGAACGGTATCGTTCTCCTCCAGCTTCGGCCCGCCAGCCATCACGAACTCGAGGCGGCCGAGGTGAACGATCTGCCCGGGATCGACCTTCACATATCCAAGGCGCGGTATGCTGATGGCCGGGTGGTTGGGGACTTGCACTTCGACGAAGTCCCGACCCAGGAGATAGAAGTCGCGGATTCTGTCGACATAGTACACTCCGGGTGGAACCAAGATGGTTCCAACTCCATCATCCTCGACGTACATCTTGTAGCGCGCGCTGTCTTCCGGCTTGTCGGATAGCCAGTTTCCATAGCGCCGCCAGGACACTTCGATTCGGTGCCGCAGTTTTCCCCAAAAGGGATTGTCCTGGTACATGACGAAGGTTCCGCTGATCGCCCCCATGTTGGGGTGCTGGGCCAGCTCCTGCACTGCGGACTTGCGGGTAACTTCGGTCATGCCGCAGGCCGACAGGGCCAGGACAGCGGCGGTGAGCAGCAGACCCTTGAAGCTGCGGCGGGCGTTGGAGGTGGTCCGGCTGGTCATCTCGTTCCTCTTGGTCATCGTGCTTACCACCTCACCGGCGACGTCATCTTGATCACCGACACGGGGCGGTCGGCGGCGGCATTGGCGCGTGCGGCGGCTTCCTCGTCGGATAGCGGCAACAGGTCCTTGCGCATTGCGGCGGCGAGGGCCGGGTAGTTCTTGGCAAGGTGCGCACGCGCGGACTCGAAGCGGTCCTCCACAACCAGGGTGCCGCTGGCCTTGGGATCCCGTGGCGTGGGAAGGCGGATGTGCCCGAAGTAGGTGGTCTGCCCGGCGAAAACTTCGACCTCCACGGGGGCCCTGACCTCGGATTCCACACCCTCCGCGTCAATAACTTGCAGCGTGTGGGGCACGGGGAGGATGCCGCCTGGCCCCCCGAGGTTGGCGAACATCGTGACGCGGTAGACACCCGGTTGCACGAGCAGCGGTAGGCCCGTGGACTTGTAGATCTTGACAGCCTCCCCTTTCTCGAGCGCGCCGTTGTGGAACCAGGCATCGATATAGAGTTCCGTGGGGCCGTCGAAGATCCAGGAGTTGCTGATGTAGTAGGCGCCCCCGTAGAGGGCCCCGAGCTGCCCGCTCTCAAAGCCCGCCAGGGCGTCCGTAGTCGGCGGCTTGGGGCCCGCGGTCTGGCACGCGGCCAGGGCCAGCGCTACCCACGTTGCGGCTACGATGCGAAGAAGATGTGTCATATCCATCAATCGATAACGCCCGTATAATCAGAGGATGTTATGAGACTATAGTTTCATCCCAGGGATATAATCAACATATCCATACTACTTTGGGAGATAGTGGTGGGCGTTGGCGTCACGCTCCAGCCTGGGCTAGTATCGCCGCTTTCTCGTAGTGGATTGCCCAATGACGACCCTCCAAAACTTCCTTTCCGGCGGCAAGGGCGCGCTGGCCCGCGCTCTGGCCAACGTCGAAGCGCGCCCGGATGCAGCCGAGGTGACCGCGCTGCTGGCCGAGGCCTACCGCCAGCCGCGCGGGCATGTGGTGGGCATCACAGGGCCGCCGGGTGTCGGCAAGTCCACGCTGACCAATGCGCTGATCGCCGGGTGGCGGGCGTCGGGGCGGACGGTCGGTGTGATTGCTGTTGATCCGTCGTCGCGGCGGTCGAAGGGGGCGTTGCTGGGGGACCGGACGCGGCTCAAGACCGACCCGGAGGACCAGGGGATCTTCGTGCGCTCCATGGCGGCGCGGGATCGGCTGGGCGGGTTGGCCGGGCTTACCGTGGCGTCCATGGTGCTGATGCGGGCGCTTTATGACGTCGTGCTGATCGAAACCGTCGGCGTCGGGCAGTCGGAAACCGATGTGGTGCGGGTGGCCGACACGGTGCTGTTCTGCGTCCAGCCGGGATCGGGCGACAGCCTGCAATTCATGAAGGCGGGCATCGCCGAAATCCCCCACATCGTGGCCGTCACCAAGGCCGACATGGAAAAAGAAGCCCGCCGCGCCCGTGCCGACGTGGAGGGCGCGCTGGGCCTCGCCGCATCTCAGGGCGACTGGGATATCCCGGTCCTCATGGTGTCCAGCCAGCGCGCCACCGGCATAGATGCCTTGATCGGGGCCATCGACGGGCATAAAGCCTTCCTCGCGCCACGCCTGACCGACACCCGCCGTCATCAGGCGGAGGAATGGCTGGAGGAGTTCGTGCGTGAACGGTTCGGCCGGGAGGGCGTGAAGAAAGCCGGCGCGCTCACCCTGACCGCCGACCAGACGCCGTTCGAGCGGCTGGCCGAGGTGGCTCAGGCCTTCCGATAAGGAAAGACTGGGCGCTGCCCAGGCCCGCCAAGGGCCGAGCGGCCCTTGGATCCCATGAGGGGTCCGCGCTTTTCTTGCGCCGCAGGCAGGCAATGTCGGCATTGAATGCGCTGCGCGCGGCTTAGCCCCGTAAAGGCACGAGGTCAAGGAGGCCAGCCTCCTTGCGGGTCCGGGCAGCGCCCGGCCTTCCCCTTACCCCTCCTGCAACTTCATCCAATCCGGCAGAACCGGGCTGACCAGCGCCGCCCCGGCCTGGAGTGGTCCACCCGTGCGGTGTTCCAGGCGGATGAGGGCGAGGCCGATGGCGCCGCCTTCCTTGACCAGACCGGAGCGCATTTCTCCGGCGTCCTTGCCGTCGGCGGTGGTCAGGGGGGTGCCGGGGTCGGGCAGAGGGCCGTCGATGGTGACGGGCATCAGGCGTTTCTTGACCAGGGCGCGGTACTTCATGCGTGCGGTCAGTTCCTGGCCGATATAGCAGCCTTTCTTGAAGTCGATGCCGTGCAGTTCCTCGAACCCGCTTTCCATGGGCATGGCTTTTTCAATGGGCAGATCGCGCGACCCGTCGGGCAGGCCGAGGCGCAGGCGGTGGGCCTCCCACGTTTCCAGGTCGGTGGCGGTAAACCCGGCGGCGGCCAGCGCGGCCTCGGCCCCCTCGCGCGGCAGCACGAAGCGCAGGCCCGCCTGGGCCAGCCGCGGATCGACAAAGGCAACGCCGCCCTCGCCAAAGGGCATCGCCGCGCCTGGATCGTCGGGCAGGCCGAGCGTTGCCTTGGCCGCGCCGAATGCCACGGCCACGGCGAGGTCCGGGCGGACCTCCAGCGTCACCTTGGCGCGCAGGCGATAGCGCGACAGGCGGGTGCGCAGGTCGTCGATGCGTTCGGCCTCACCCTCCAGGAGCAGGGTGCCGCCGCGCTCGCTGATGAAGAACTCGTGCAGGAACTTGCCCTGCGGGGTCAGGAACGCGGCGTGGATGGCGCGGTTTTCGGCCACCTTCGTAACGTCGTTGGTGACGAGTCCCTGCAAGAAGGTCTTGCGGTCCTCCCCGGCGATGGCCAGCACCCCGCGGTGCGGCAGAAGGACGCTCGAATGGGTGGTCATGGAAGATGTCCGTTCTCGGTTGTCTGAAGACGTTCAGCGCGGGGGAGGCGCCTTGATAATGTCGGGCGCGGGGGCAAAAGCGCAAGGGCAGGCCGCTTGTCCGGGCCGTCGGGGCGGCCTATAAAGGCGCAACGACCATTTTGCCCCCGGACAACCTCCTCCCATGCGCATCGCCCTGTTCGACGACTCCATCGCGTTTGATGGCCACATGCCGGCCTCCTTCGCGCTCGGTGGGGCCGAGAAAGCCTTTGCCTCGCTGGCCGCCGCCCTTGCGGCGCGCGGGCATGAGGTGACGGTGTTCAACCGCTGCTCCCACTCCATGGAGATCGACGGCGCGCGGTGGCGGACGTGGGACAGCCTGCGGCCCGTGGA
>JBAYSM010000238.1:0-4808 GCA_041676205.1 Rhodospirillaceae bacterium
CGCCGTGCAATGTGCCGAGCACCTCCATGACGCGGCCATAGCTGATGCCGCTGTCGCCGCGCACATAAATCCGCGACTCGGTGTTGGCATCCTTGATGGCCTGGAGGCGGGCCGGAAGATTGGCGAGTTCGACCGCTTGTTCCTGAAGGTAGATCGTCCCGTCGGCCGTCACCGAGATTTCCAGCGACTTGTTATCCTGCTCCCGCAGTTGCGGCGCCGTGGCGGCGGGCAGGTCCACTTGGACGCCGGTCGTCAGCAGCGGCGCGGTGACCATGAATATGATCAGCAGCACCAACATGACGTCGACCATCGGGGTGACGTTGATGTCGCTCATGGGGCGGCGCTTCTTACGCCCCCCGCCCCCGCGACCGCCCGATTGCACGAACATGGCCATTATGGGCGCTCCCTCAGGGCTTTTCGTCGAGCTGGCGCGACAGGATCGCCCCGAACTCGCCGGCGAAGTTTTCCAGGCGCTGGGACAGACGGTCCATGTCGCTGGAAATCTTGTTGTAGGCCACCACCGCCGGAATGGCCGCAACCAGCCCCAGGGCGGTGGCAAACAACGCCTCGGCGATGCCCGGCGCTACGGTGGCAAGGCTGGTGTCCTTGGACATGCCGATCGCATGGAAGCTGTTCATGATGCCCCACACGGTGCCGAACAGACCGACGAACGGCGCCACGGACCCGGTCGAGGCCAGGAAGCCCACGCGCTTTTCCAACGCCTCCATCTCGCGCGCCATGGTGATGTGCATCACGCGGTCCAGGCGCTGCGCCAGACGGGCGCGCAGGTTGACGTCACCACCGCTGGACCGGCTGGCCGAGCGGCGCCACTCGCGCATGGCAGCGACGAATACAGCGGCCATGGGATCGGTCGGGCGCGAGGCGATGCGGTCATAGAGGTCTTCGAGCGACCCGCCGGACCAGAACTTTTCCTCGAACGCCGTCGCCTTGACTTCCAGGCGGCGCAGGCGCAGCAGCTTGTCAATAATGATGGCCCAGCACCAAATGGAGGCCAGCACCAGCCCAATCATCACCGATTTGACGATGAAGTCGGCCTGAAGAAACAGGCCCCACATGGAGAGAGAGTTTGCCGCCTCGGCGGCAGCGGGCAGAGCGGTCGGATCCATGGTGCGTTAGTCCCAGCCTTACGTGGTCAGCTCTGATTATCGGGGTTCGAAGCGGGAGGCCAGCGCCATCCGCACGGGTTCAGGTATGCGTTCGGGGCGGCCGTCAGTGCGCATGCACGCCAGCTTGAAGGACAAAGCCACCAACACAGCGCCATCACGGGCGATTTCCTGCTCCATTTCAAGGGATGCGCCGCCCACTGCCGTCAGGCGGGTGCGCACTTCCAGCAGGTCATCCAGGCGCGCGGGCTTGCGATAATCGGCCAGGGCGCGGCGCACGGCAAAGGCCACGCCGGAGTCGGCCATCAAGCGGCCCTGCTCGATACCCAGGGCGCGCAGGGACTCGGTCCGCGCACGCTCGGCGAATTTCAGATAGTTGGCGTAGTACACGATCCCGGCGGCGTCGGTGTCCTCGTAGTACACCCGCACCGGCATGACAAACGCGTCGCCATCCCACTGACCGGCCATCATTCCCCCTCTCCCACGTCACCGTCGGGCCGATCCAGCAGATCGAACTGGTTGGTGGTGGCCCTGCGCGGCGGTTTCAGCCCCAAGTGCGCAAAGCCGTTGTCCGACAGCACCCGGCCACGCGGCGTGCGCTGCAACAGGCCTTGCTGGATGAGAAATGGCTCGATCACGTCCTCGATGGTGTCGCGTTCTTCCGACAGCGCGGCGGCCAGGGTGTCAGCGCCGACCGGCCCGCCGGCATAATGTTCGGCGATGCAGCGCATGTAGCGGCGGTCCATGGCGTCCAGTCCGGCGCGGTCCACCTCAAGGCGGGCCAAGGCGGCATCGGCCACGAAGCTGTCCACCGGCAGGCGCTTGGCCACGGTCGCGAAATCGCGCACCCGGCGCAGCAGGCGGCCCGCCACGCGCGGCGTGCCACGCGATCGCTTGGCAATTTCCAACGCCCCTTCCGGGGTGATGGGCAGCCCCAAGATATCCGCCCCCCGCACCACGATAGCCCTCAGATCCTCCGGCTCATAAAAATTCAGCCTCACCGGGATGCCGAAGCGGTCCCGGAGAGGCGTCGTCAGCAGACCCGACCGCGTGGTCGCACCGACCAGGGTAAACGGCTGCAAGTCAATGCGAACGCTGCGCGCCCCCGGCCCTTCCCCGATAATCAGGTCGAGCTGAAAATCCTCCATTGCCGGATACAACACTTCTTCGATGGCCGGATTAAGGCGGTGTATCTCGTCAATAAAGAGAACGTCGTTGCGTTCCAGGTTGGTCAAAATGGCCGCTAGATCGCCCGCCTTGACGATCATCGGCCCGGACGTCGCCCGGAACCCCACGCCCAACTCACGCGACACGATTTGCGCCAGAGTCGTCTTGCCCAGTCCCGGCGGGCCGTGCAGCAGGACATGATCCAGCGCCTCGCCCCGGCTCTTGGCCGCCTTGATGAACACCGACAGATTTTCGCAGGCGTGCCGCTGCCCGATGAAGGCGTCGAGCGTCAGCGGCCGCATGCTGCCCGAGTCGTCGCCTTCCTGGGCACGGGGGGAAATGATGCGTTCCTCCTCGGCCATCACAGACCCTGCCCGAGATCACGCAACGCCGCACCAATCAGCGCCGACGCCGCAGCCTCGCCCCCGGCCGCCTGGCTGGCGCGGGACACAGCGGCAAAAGCCTCGGGCCGGCCATAGCCCAGGTTGACCAGCGCCGACACCGCATCATCCACCGCCCCCACCGCCATAGGGGCGGCAGACACCGGAGCAACTCCGGTCATTACCATGCGGGACGGCGCACCAAGTGCAAGATGGGCCGCCTTGTCCTTCAGTTCGGACACAATCCGCTGGGCCAGCTTCGGTCCCACGCCGTTGGCGCGGGTAAAGGTCGCCTTGTCCTGCGCCGCGATCGCCTGGGCCAGTTCGTCGGGTGCGCCGACCGACAGAATCGCCAACGCCACTTTGGCCCCCACGCCCTGCACCGTGGTCAGTAGGCGAAAACACGCGCGTTCGGCATCGCTGAGAAAGCCGTAAAGGTGGATGTGGTCTTCGCGGACGTGGGTTTCGACGAACACCTCCGCGGCCTCCCCCACCGCCGGAAGGCGGCCAAGGGTGCGCGACGCGCAAAACACCAGAAACCCGACGCCGCCGACGTCGATCACCGCCCAGTCGTCGCCGCTGCTGTCCACCAACCCCTTAAGTTTGGCAATCATCGCGCGAGTGTCCGTGCAAGCGTGGTGGCCGAGGTCCGATGATGGGCATGGCAAATCGCCACGGCCAAGGCGTCGGCCGCATCAGGGGAAGCCGCGCCGCAGCCCGGCAGCAATGTGCGGATCATCATTCCGACCTGATCCTTGGCTGCCGTGCCGGTGCCCACCACCGCCTTCTTCACGAAGGTCGGAGCGTATTCCGCCACCGCCAGACCGGAGCGGGCCGGGGCGAGCATCACGACGCCGCGCGCCTGACCCAGCTTGAGCGTGGACAGTGGATTCTTGTTCACGAAGGTTTCCTCAATGGCCGCTTCATCAGGTTGCCACTGGGAAATCACGTCCATGATCCCCTCGAACAATTGGTTGAGGCGGTCCGACAACGGCCGCGCGGCATCGGAATGAACGACGCCGTCGGCCACCGCCCGCAGGCGGTTGCCTTCGACTTCGATCACGCCCCAGCCCGTGTTGCGCAGGCCGGGGTCCAATCCCAGGACCCGCACGATCACGCGGTATCGCCTCCGTTAGCCCAAACGTTCAAGAATTTCCGGCGCGATGTCGTAGTTGGCCGACACGCGCTGCACGTCGTCGTCATCGTCCAGCACATCCAGGAACTTGAACAGCGCCTGAGCCTGTTCCAGATCCAGCGACACGACGTTCAGCGGACGCCAGTCCAGGCGCGCGGCTTCCGGCTCGCCCAGCTTGGCTTCAAGGGCGGCCCGCACGTCGTTGAAGTCGTCGGGCGCGCAGTAAACGTCATGGCCCTCGTCGCTGCTCTCGACGTCGTCGGCGCCGGCCTCGATGGCGGCTTCGAGCACTGCCTCGGCCGAACCGATGTCGGGCTTGAACTGTATGTAGCCGACGCGGTCGAAGTTGAACGTGACCGGGGTCAGCGACCCGCCGTTCTTGCTGAACGCGGCGCGGACGTTGGAGGCGGTGCGGTTGCGGTTGTCGGTCAGCGCTTCGACGATCACTGCGACGTTACCCGGCCCCATGCCCTCGTAGCGGATTTCTTCGTAGTCATCCGCCGCATCGTTGCCGACGGCGCGGGCCAGCGCGCGGTCCACGTTATCCTTGGGGACGGAGTTCTTCCGCGCTTCGACAATGGCCAGACGCAGGCGCGGGTTCGACGCCGGATCCGGCCCGCCCGTCTTGGCCGCCACGGTGATTTCCTTGGCGAGTTTGGTGAACAGCTTGGCCCGCCGGGCGTCCTGCGCGCCCTTGCGGTGCATGATGTTCTTGAATTTGGAATGACCAGCCATTTTCCGTCAAAGACCCTGTGCTGCAAAATGCCCCAGATATGCGGCGCACTATGGCAGTTTTAACGGCTGGCTGGAAGAGTCTGGCTGAGGCGTCCGCCAAGGCGCAGCGGGGCGATACTACGGGCCAGTCCGGTCGCGTCGTCGGTGTCCACGACCACGCCGCAAACGGTGGCCGGACCACTGGCCGGACCCAGGCGTTCACCGGGCACCTTGCGTGTAAACCGGGCGATGGCGGGTTCCTTGACCATGCCGATCACCGAGTCATAG
>JBAYSM010000239.1:0-4759 GCA_041676205.1 Rhodospirillaceae bacterium
CCGCCCCCGCGATATGGGCGATTTCTTCGCAGCGCGAGCGCATGTCATGGCCGGACTCGGTGCCGTAGGTCTTTTGGTCATGCGTTTCGATGTGGTGCATCACCGCCTTGTAGTATCCATCGGCGGCCCGAGCGAGGATTTCGGCATCGGCTCCCCCCTGCTTGAACGGCAGGAATACATGGTCACGCCAGCTTTCCATCAGTTTCAGGTGTGCGGTGGCGTGGGCATCGACCACGGCCTGATCGACCCGGCCGCGCGCCACGGCATGCGCGAAGCCCTCCTCTTCCATCAGGCAGTGCAGCAACCAATACATGGTCATGGTATCGACGAAGTAGGTGGACTGCTGCTTGTTTCCGCTCCGTAGGGCGGGAATTAGACGCTTAAACATGATGACCAGCATGGAATGATGCAGGTCACAGTACCAATGGTCGGTGCGGAGATGGGCTGGGAGGACGTCGGTCATGTGGAGGGCCTCGCTCTTCAAGGCGGTTCAACTGACGCCTAACTTAGCGATGTTTAAAACTTTAGGGGTGGTGCATTGGCATTGGAAGTAACCTCAGTGCTGGAAATTGGTATACCGCGAGCTGACAATGGTTATGCGGAGGGGCAGTGCGTAGGGCCGTGGTATTGATCGCCGATGAGTTGATTGCTTGCGCACCTCCGCCACCGCACATTGGCCGTGGATGAGTGCCACGCGGCGGGTGGGACGGACGGGCCGGCGGTGCTGCGCTACGGCCTGCCGGTGGCGCCGGACCGCTTGGCACCATAAGTAACGTGGTTGCTGGACATAGAGGCCCCGGACTCGGTAGAAAGGCCATCTGCTGCGCCGCGCCGGCCGCTTTACATTACTGGGACAGACCCTGGACATGAAGACGACCAACGACATCCGCACCGCGTTCCTCGACTACTTCGCCCGCAACGGCCATGAGAAAGTGGCGTCGAGTCCGCTGGTGCCGCGCAACGATCCGACGTTGATGTTCACCAACGCCGGTATGGTGCAGTTCAAGAACGTCTTCACCGGGCAGGAGACGCGGCCCTATTCCCGCGCCACCACGTCGCAGAAGTGCGTGCGCGCAGGCGGCAAGCACAACGACCTGGATAACGTGGGCTATACGGCCCGCCACCACACCTTCTTTGAGATGCTGGGCAACTTCTCCTTTGGGGATTACTTCAAGGACGAGGCCATCAAATTGGCCTGGAACCTCATCACCAAGGATTACGGCCTGCCCCAGGAAAAGCTGCTGGTCACGGTGCACTCCTCGGACGAGGATGCCGCCGCCCTGTGGCGCAAGATCGCCGGACTGTCCGACGACCGCATCATCCGTATTCCGACGTCCGACAACTTTTGGCAGATGGGCGACACCGGCCCGTGCGGTCCGTGCTCGGAAATCTTCTATGACCACGGCGACAAGATCCCCGGCGGCCCGCCCGGCAGCCCGGACCAGGACGGTGATCGCTTCATCGAGATCTGGAACCTCGTGTTCATGCAATACGAGCAGGTCACGCCCGAACAGCGCGTGTCCCTGCCCAAGCCGTCCATCGATACCGGCATGGGCCTTGAACGCCTCGCCGCAGTGATGCAGGGCAAGCACGACAACTACGACATCGACCTGATGCGCAGCCTGATCGAAGCAACCGCCGAGGCGGCCGGAACCGATCCCGATGGCGCCCACAAGGTCAGCCACCGCGTCATCGCCGACCACTTGCGCTCGGCCTGCTTCCTGATCGCCGACGGCGTGCTGCCGTCCAACGAAGGGCGCGGCTACGTCCTGCGCCGCATCATGCGTCGGGCCATGCGCCATGCGCACATGATGGGCGCGGCCGATCCGATGATGTTCAAGCTGGTGCCCGCTCTGGTCCGCCAGATGGGGCAGGCGTTCCCGGAACTGGAACGCGCCCAGGCCCTCGTGACTGAGACGCTGAAGCTGGAGGAAACCCGCTTCAAGCAGATGCTCGACCGCGGCCTGCGCCTGCTGACCGACGAAAAGAACAAGCTGGGCACTGGCGGTACCCTGCCGGGCGAGGTGGCGTTCAAGCTCTATGACACCTTCGGCTTCCCGCTCGACCTGACCCAGGACGCCCTGCGCGGCGAAGGGTACAAGGTCGATACCGACGGCTTCAACGCCGCCATGGAGCGCGCCCGTGCCGAGGCCCGCAAGCATTGGGCCGGGTCGGGCGAAGCCGCCACCGAAACCCTGTGGTTCGAGCTGCGTGACAAGGTCGGTGCCACCGAGTTCCTGGGCTACGCCACCGACGCCGCCGAGGGCGCCCTCACCGCCCTGGTGGTGGACGGCAAGCCCGTTGATCGCGCCACCGAGGGCCAGCAGGTCATGATCCTGGCCAACCAGACCCCGTTCTACGCCGAATCCGGCGGCCAGGTCGGCGACCGGGGCACCATCAAGGTCGAGGGCAAGGGCACCATTACGGTCAGTGATGTGCAAAAGAAGCTCGGCGATCTGCATGTCCACGTCGGCGTGGTCACGCAGGGCGCCGTGGCGGTCAAGGACAACGCGCTGTTCGCCGTCGATACCGCCAACCGCGACGCCGTGCGCGCCAACCACTCGGCCACCCACCTCCTGCACGCCGCCTTGCGCAAGCGCCTCGGCGATCACGTCACGCAGAAAGGCTCGCTGGTCGATGCCGAACGTCTGCGCTTCGACGTCGCCCACCCCAAGGGTCTGACCGCCGAGGAAATCCGGCAGGTCGAAACCGACGTCAACACCCAGATCCGCCGCAATGCCGAAGTCGGCACCCAGTTGATGGACCCGGAAAGCGCCATCAAGGCCGGGGCCATGGCCCTGTTCGGCGAAAAGTACGGCGATGAGGTCCGCGTGGTCGCCATGGGCGGCGATGACGCCGGGGTGAACTTCTCGGTCGAACTGTGCGGCGGCATCCACGTCCGGCGCACCGGCGACATCGGCCTGTTCAAGATCATCGGCGAGGGCGCCGTCGGGTCCGGCGTGCGCCGCATCGAAGGCGTGACCGGGGCGGGCGCCCTGGCCTACATCAATGATCGCGAAGCCCTGGTCACGCAGGCGGCCGAAGCCCTGCGCGCCGCGCCGACCGACGTGCCGGCTCGCATCATCGCCCTTCAGGAGGACAAGCGCCGCCTGGAACGCGAACTGGCCGACACCCGCAAGAAGCTCGCCACCGGCGGCGGTGGCGGCGGGGCTGCCGCGACCAAGACCGTGGCGGGCGTGACCTTCGCCGGACGCGTGCTTGAAGACGTTCCGGCCAAGGATCTCAAAGGCATGGCCGACGAGATCAAGACCCAGATCAAGTCCGGCGTGGTCGCCTTGATCGCCACCACCGATGGCAAAGCCTCGCTGGTCGTCGGCGTGACCGATGACCTCAAGGGCAAGGTCGATGCCGTGGCCCTGGTCCGCGCCGGCGCCGAGGCCGTTGGCGGCAAGGGCGGCGGCGGCCGTCCCGACATGGCCCAGGCCGGCGGCCCCGATGCCGACAAGGCGGACGAGGCCCTGGCGGCCATTGAAAAGGCGCTGGAGAGCGTGACGGCGTAACACTGTAGTCCGCGAGAACACAGCGGCCGGTTCTGCAAGGACCCGGCCGTTCTCGCTTCTAAAGGGGGGGGTATGATGCTGAAAAAACTTACGGGGTTGGTGGTTCTTGGGCTGGCGCTGCTCTCGGCTGGCGCCGAGGCGCGCGATACCTCGGACGAGGAAATGCTCTACGACTTTTTGGCCGGGTCGTACTGGCTGATTGGCAAATCCCTGGACAGCCAGGACAGCTTCGTCGGCAAGGTGGGCCTGTCCAGCCAGGGCAACCGCCTGATCGTAACTCGCACGGTCGGCGGTGCCCAGACGGTCGGCGAAGGCCGTATTGAACCGATCGGGCACGACGGCGGACGGGCCTTGCGCGTTCGCTATGTCGAGCGGGGCGTGGCCTATGAAGGCACCTACCTGTGGCAGAGCGACGCCGACAACTACGCCCGGCTGACCGGATACGTCTACCGGCCCGGCGAGTTCACGGAATCTCCGGGGATGGAGGCGTTGTTTATCGTCCAGTAGCTTACCGCGCCGCCCCATACTGCTCGGCCGGGACCACGCGCATCCGGTCGCCGCGTACGATGACCACCGGCTGACCGGGCGCCAGCGCGTAGTCCCCGGCTTTTTGGACCACGACGACAGTCGCGCCGCCGGGCTTTTCGACGATGATTTCTTGGGCGGTGTCGCGGGTCAGGCCTTCTTCGGCGGCACTTCCGGCCAGTCCGCCGAGAACGGCCCCGCCAACAGCGCCTAGCGCATTGATCCAGCGGTCGCCGCCAAGTTGATAGCCGGCGATGCCGCCAGCCGCCGCGCCGACTCCGGTGCCGATATTACTTTCGGTGCCGCGCACCCGGACCTCGCGGACGGACAGCACCGTTCCACGCTCCAGGCTCATGGACCGGCCCATTTCGGCGCGGTCATAGGCATCGCCCGTGTGCGGCGATGAACAGGCCGCAAGGGTCAGGCTGGCGGCCAGAAGCAGGGCGTGGCGCGGCATGGCGAAACCTCCCGATGGGTGTTCCGTCAGGATCACGCACTCCGCCGGTCATGGCAACCGACCCACCCCTTTGGTTCCAGGGTTCGCCGCTCGCTAAAGCGGCTTTCTCTTAACTTGAATCACCATGCAGTGGGGCGAGGAAGTGAAGGATTGACCACAGAGCGACTGTGTTCCGGGTCAAGCGGTTTTCCACTTCGTGCCGTCGCGGAGCATGGCGTTGAGGATGGTGAGCATCTTGCGGATGCAGGCGATGAGG
>JBAYSM010000240.1:0-4754 GCA_041676205.1 Rhodospirillaceae bacterium
TAGCGCCGCAGCAGCGTGCGCAGACGCTCGTCGTCATCGACCACAAGAACATGGGGGTCATCGTGCATCGCGCCATTCTCCCCTAGCGCACCCGGCGCGCCCGCCCGTTCAGGCCACCGGCGGGTAATGGCACCGGCCCCTCGGCAGCGGTAAAGCGCGAGCGGTCCGGCTCGTCGATCATCCCGGTCAGGACCTTTCGGAATCCGTCCACCGCCTCCGCCCCGGCCTCGCGGTAGGCGCGGGCGATGCGGTTGCGCTGGCGTTCGGTCAACTGGTGTTCCAGATCCACCCCCTTGGCGGTCAGTTCCAGCAGCCGTTGCCGGCGGTCGCGGGTGCCCGGCTTTTGGGTGATATAGCCCTCCGTCATCAATAGGCTGAGCACGCGGGACAGGCTCTGCTTGGTGATGCCGAGGATCTGCAGCAGGTCCGACACCGGGATGTTGGGGTGCCGCCCGACGAAGTAGATTACCCGATGATGCGCCCGCCCGAGTCCCAGGCGCGCCAGTATGGCATCGGCTTCGCCGGTGAAATCGCGGTAGGCGAAGAACAGAAGCTCCATGCCCCTGCGCAACTCCTCCTCCCGCAGAAAAAGCTGGTGCGCCCCCGCTTTCACGTCATCGTTCCTTCCTGAAACCGATCCCACGCCGAGAGAGTATATACGGCAGCCTTGTTGACATATATCCCCGTCGAATGTTACGCAAGAGACAGGATGTGAGGTAACATCGTTACGCCAGTTTCCTTTCTAGTGGAAGAAACAAACCCATGGCCATCATTCCCTTCGACGACCGCGACGGCTTCATCTGGTGGAACGGCGCTCTCAAGCCGTGGCGCGAAGCCAATCTGCACGTGCTGTCCCACGCCCTGCACTATGCCAGCTGCGTGTTCGAGGGCGAGCGCGTATACAATGGCAAGGTGTTCAAGCTGACCGAGCACAGCGCCCGCCTGATCGAGTCGGGCCGTGTGCTTGGGTTTGACGTGCCGTTCACGGTCGAGGAACTGAACGCCGCCACCATGGAGGCCGTCAAGGCCAACAACATCACCGACGGCTACGTCCGGCCGCTGGCATGGCGTGGGTCGGAGATGATGGGCGTGGCCGCTCAGGCGACCAAGATCAACGTCGCCATCGCGTGCTGGGCATGGCCGTCGTATTTCTCGCCGGAAGCCCGCCTGCGCGGCATCCGCCTGAAGATCAGCCCATGGAAGCGTCCGGCGCCCGATACCGCGCCGACCTCGTCCAAGGCCGCCGGCCTGTACATGATTTGCACCCTGTCCAAGCACGAAGCCGAGCGCGAAGGCTATGAAGACGCCCTGATGCTCGACTACCGCGGCCAGATCGCCGAGGCGACCGGGGCGAACATTTTCCTGGTCATGGACGGCAAGCTGCACACCCCGACGCCCGATTGCTTCCTGGACGGCATCACCCGCCGCACGGTGATTGATTTGGCCAAGCGGCGCGGCCTTGAGGTCATCGAACGGGCCATCATGCCCGAGGAACTGGCCAACACCCAGGAAGTGTTCCTGACCGGCACCGCCGCTGAAGTTACCCCGGTGCGCGAGATCGGCACCTACACCTTCACCCCCGGCGACATCACCAAGATGCTGGTTGAGGAATACGACAAGGAAGTCGGCCGCACCCACGACAAGGCTGCCGCCGCCAGCACCTCGGCCGCCTGATCGGGCCTCGCGGACGCATGAAACGGGAGCCTGCCGGCTCCCGTTTTTTGTTGGAGAATAGCCATGCCGCACGTCGCGGTATTTGACTCCGGGCTTGGCGGGCTGACCGTGCTGGAGGCCATCCGGCGCACCCTGCCCGGAGTTGCGATAACCTATGTGGCCGACAATGCCGCCTTTCCCTATGGGCCGAAGCCCGAGGCGGAGGTCCGCGCCCGCGTCGTCTCCGTGATCGGCGCCCTGCTGGCCGTTGAAACCCCGGACGCCGTGGTGATTGCCTGCAACACCGCCAGCACCGCCGCCCTGGGGGCGCTGCGCGAAACGTTTCCCGGAATGCCTTTCGTCGGCACGGTCCCGGCGCTCAAGCCGGCGGCGGAGGTCACGCGGACGGGCGTTATCGGCCTGCTCGCCACGCCCGGCACGGTTCACCGCCCCTATATCGACGATCTGGCCGCGCGGGTCGCCGCTGGGTGCCGCATCGTGCGCGTTGGGGCGCCCCGCCTCGCCACCCTGGCCGAAGGGATGTTGCGGGGCATCGCGCCGCCGCCTGGCGCGGTGGCAGCCGAGATTGCCCCGCTGTTCAATGACCCGCTGCTCGACGTGGTGGTTCTGGGCTGCACCCACTATCCGCTGCTGCGGCAGGCGTTGCAGGAGGCCGCTCCACGCCCGGTGCACTGGCTGGACTCCGCCGACGCCGTGGCCCGCCAGACGGTGCGGCTGTGCGGGACCGCAGCCGGAGCGGTGGTCCAGACCAGCAACCGCTGCCTGCTGACAAAGGGGGCGGCAGACATGGCCGCACCTCTGGTCCTGGTCGGCTTGGATCGCCCGGTTCTTTTGGCCGTATAAGACGATACGAAGGTCCTATTGAGGCCCGTGTGCATATACTGAATTGCTTCGGCGGGGCAATAACAGGGACTTTGCGGGGTGTCTTTGGAGGGTTATTGTGACGCATAATCGAGGTAGGCCTACCGCCTTTATAATACAACGGGAAGTCGTGAAATGAGTTGGCTGAACAACGTCCGTATCGCAGGAAAGCTCTGGTTGATCGTCGTCCTGGCGGTCGTTGGCGCGCTGATCATCACCGTCACCGCGCTGGTCAACCTGCGTGCGCAGTTGATGGATGATCGCCGCGCCCAGACCCAGGACATGGTCGAAATCGCCGAAACGGCGGTGCAAACGTTCCTGGCTAAAGCAAAGGACGGCAGCCTCAGCCAAGCCGACGCCCAAGCCCGCGCCCTGGAGGTCATTAACGGCATCAGGTTCGAAGGCGGCGGAAACTACTTCTTCGTGGTCGACTTCGACGCCACCACCATTCTGCACCCGGTCAACCCGGCGCTGAATGGCAAGAACATGCGCGAGGTCAAGGACCCCAACGGCTTGGCGCTGTTCGCCGAGATCGCCCGCACCGGATCGCAGGGCAAGGGTTTCGTGGACTATATGTGGCCCAAGCCGGGCCAGAAAGACCCGGTGATGAAGGTCAGCTACGTGGCCGGCATCGCGGACTGGCGCTGGGCCATCGGTGCCGGCATCTACGTGGATGACGTGGATGCCGTGTTCCGCGAACAAGCCATTCTGCTCGGCGGTATCGTTGCCGGTGTCCTTGGCGGCCTGGTCCTGCTGGCCTCGCTCGTCGCACGCGCCACCGCACGGCCGATCATCAGCTTGACCGGGCAGATGACCCGCCTCGCCGACGGCGACAAGACCCAGGAAATCTCGGGCACCGAGCGTGGCGACGAAATCGGCGCCATGTCCAAGGCCGTCCTGGTGTTCAAGGAAAACATGATCCGCGCCGACCGTCTGGCTGCCGAGCAGGCCGCCGAACAGGGCGCCCGCGAGGCCCGCACCAACCACATCCAGGAACTGACCGAGGCCTTTGACCGCGAGATCGCCAACGTGGTCGGCACCGTGTCCTCGGCCTCGACCGAGCTTGAAGCCACCGCCCAGGCCATGTCGTCCATCGCCGAGGAAACCAGCGTCCAGGCGACCGCCGTCGCGGCGGCGTCCGAACAGGCGTCGGCCAACGTGGAAACCGTGGCCTCGGCCGCCGAGGAACTGACCTCGTCCATTCACGAGATCGCCCGGCAGGTCAACCACGCCAGCCAGATCGCCTCCAGCGCCGTGGCCAAGGTGCGCGAAACCGACGAGCAGGTCACGGGTCTTGCCACCTCGGCCCAGAAGATCGGCGAAGTCGTCGGCCTGATCACCGACATCGCCGAGCAGACCAACCTGCTGGCGCTGAACGCCACCATCGAAGCGGCCCGCGCGGGGGATGCCGGCAAGGGCTTTGCGGTGGTCGCCAACGAGGTCAAGAACCTCGCCAGCCAGACCGCCAAGGCGACCGAGGAAATCGTCGGCCAGATCAACCGTGTGCAGCAGGAAACCCAACTCGCCGTTTCGGCCATCAAGGAAATCGGCCACGTTATCGAAGAAGTGCGCGAAATCTCGGCGTCCATCGCCGGCGCGGTGGAGGAACAGAACTCCGCCACCCAGGAAATCGCCCGCAACGTCGAACAGGCCGCCCTCGGCACACAGGAAGTCAGCTCCAACATTCAGGGTGTCACCCACGCCGCCAGCGAAGCCGGTAGCGCCTCCCAGGAAGTCCTCGACGCCGCAGGCCAGTTGTCCCGCGACTCCGCGACCCTCAAGGCCGTGGTCGATCGATTCCTCAATCAGGTCAAAACCGCATAAAAAGCGGGTTCAGCCAAGAGTGTTTCAGCGGCCGGGGCAGTGTCCCGGCCGTTCATTTTTGGGTGCGGCTTAATCCGACAAGGCCCGCAGCAACGGTGCGGCCTTCACGCGGGCCTCGTCCACTTCGGCGGCTGGGTCGCTGTCGGCGGTGATGCCGCCCCCGGCCTGGGCGGCGACGCGCCCGCTGCGGCCGATGACCAGGGAGCGGATGAGGATGGAGGCGTCCATGGCGCCGTCGCCGCCCAACCGGAACAGGGTGCCGCAGTACAGCCCGCGGCGGGCGGGTTCAAGAGCGTGGATGATCTCCATGGCGCGGATTTTGGGGGCGCCGGTGATCGACCCGCCGGGGAAACATGCCCGCAGCAGGTCCACTGGGCCGCGCCCATCCTCCAGCA
>JBAYSM010000241.1:0-4738 GCA_041676205.1 Rhodospirillaceae bacterium
ACGCACGGCACCGGCGTTTCGCCCGATACATAGCTATCGGCAAAGGCCTCCATGACATCGGTCAGGAAGGTGCTTTCGTAATCCACCACGTAATGGGGGATGCCCAGGCGGTCGGCCACCCGGCGGGCGTCGTAGATGTCCTGCCCGGCGCAGCAGGTGCGCGTCGCGCCCACCGTCAGCCCCGCGTCATAAAGCTGCATGGTCACGCCGACCACGTCATAGCCGCGTTCCAGCAGCACCGCCGCCGCGACGGAGCTGTCAACGCCGCCCGACATGGCGACAACCACGCGATGATCGCCCGGCCGTCCGGGCAAATCCATGGCGTGGTCCAGGCTTTCCGTCTCAAGAACGTTCATCGCGTCCGGTCCATCAGGTGGCGCCGGACCCCGTCCCCCCGAGGGATCTTGGCCAGTTTCGCGTTAGTAAGGCTGGGCGCTGCCCAGACCCGCCAAGGGCCATTGGCCCTTGGAACCCATTTAGGAAGCGGACTTCCCTTGCGCCGCAGGCATTCTTCCAAAAACTAGGAGGAATGCGCTGCGCGCGGCTTTGCTCCGCCCTTACTCCCGAGGTCCAGGAGGCCGCGCCTCCTGGCGGGCACGGGCAGCGCCCGTCTTTCTTAAGCGGTTCAGTCGCCCAGCGCGTTACGGCTGCCTTCGGGCAGGCGCACGGTCAGGCCATCAAGCTTTTCGCTCATGATGATCTGGCAGCCCAGACGAGAGGTCTTGGCGAGGCCGAACGCCAGATCGAGCATGTCTTCCTCGTCCTCGGTCGGTTCCTCAAGCGAGGCGTACCATTCCGGGTCGATGATGACGTGGCAGGTGGAGCAGGCCAGCGAGCCTTCGCACGCGCCTTCCAGGTCGATGTCGTTGCGATGGGCGATTTCCAGCACCGACAGGCCTTCGGGGGCCTCAACCTCGTGACGGGTTCCGTTAGGCTCGACAAAAGTCATCTTGGGCATGTGGGGCCTGGCTCCAACAATAAAGGTTCAGGGCGTGTCCAAGGCGCCATGGATAACGGTCCCGCCGCGTCGCGGCAAGGGGCTTTTGGCTTAATTGGTCGGGACAGGCACAAGCCTCGCCCATGTTTCGACAAAGCGGTCGATATCCTCGCCCGTGGAGCACCACCCCAGGCTGATCCGCACCGCTTGGCGCGCCTCCTCGGGGGTTGCGCCCATGGCGGTCAGGACGTGCGACGGTGCGAGTTTTCCCGACGAACAGGCTGACCCGGCGCTGATCGCCACTCCGGCCAGATCGAGCGCCATGACTTGGCGCTGCTGATCCACGCCGGGCAGGCCGACGCAGATGGTGTTGGGCAGCCGCGGCGCGGCCCGACCCCAAATCGTGGCACAAGGAGCCACGCGCAGGAGGGCCGCCTCCATCCGGTCGCGCAGGGCACCAACGTTCAGGGTGGGCGCCGCCGCTGCCGCCCCGAATCCGGCGATTCCAGGTGTGTTGTGGGTGCCGCCGCGCCGTCCGCGCTCCTGGCCGCCGCCACGCACCAGGGCCTGAACCGCGTCGGGCGCGCGCGCGATCAACGCCCCGACGCCTTGCGGGCCACCCATCTTGTGGGCCGACAAAGCGAGCAGATCAACGCCGAGCGCCGCCAGGTTGACGGCGATCTTGCCCGCCCCCTGCACGGCGTCGCAGAACACCACCGCACCAGCCGCTCGGGCCAAGGCGGCGACCTCGGCAATCGGCTGAATGACGCCGGTTTCGTTGTTGGCCAGCATCACCGCCACCACTGCCGGGCGCGGGGCGCGGGTCAGTCGGTCAGCAAGCCAGTCCAAGTTTACGACGCCATCCGCCATCACCGGGATTCGCTCGGCGTCGGGCAACGCTTCGAAAACGCAGGGATGCTCGATGGCCGAAACCAGGGCAGTGCCGCCCCGAAACGGGTGCAGGCCGAGCGCCACAGCCTCTGTCCCGCCGGAGGTGAAGGTGACTTGGTCGGGCCGGGCGGACACCAGCCGGGCCACCGCCTCCCGCGCGTCCTCGACCAGGGCACGGGCGGCGCGGCCGAAACCATGGACCGAGGATGGGTTGCCGCCCAGCCGCATCGCCTCGGCGACGGCCGCCGCCGCCGCCGGCAGAACAGGAGCCGTCGCGTTGTAGTCCAGATAGACGCCGCGCGTCATCGCATTACTGGGCCGCCTGGGCCGGTCCGGCCGGGGCGTGTTCACGGAACAGGCCGCTGGTGCCCAGCACCTTGCGTCCGACCACCATTTCCAGGGTCACGGCGCTGAGGTACAGATAAATCTGGTTGCCCAGTTCTTCCCACAGGTCGTGGGTCAGGCAGCGGCCCTTGTTGTTGTGGCATCCGGCCGGGCTGCCGGGGGTGCAGCGGGTGGTCTGGATCGGCTCGTCCACGGCCAGGATGATGTCGGAAATCCGCATTTCCGCCGGCACGCGCGACAGCAGGTACCCGCCGCCCGGACCGCGCACGCTTTTGACCAGCCCGCCCTTACGCAGGCGTCCGAAAAGCTGTTCCAGGTATGAGAGCGAAATCTCCTGCCGCTCCGCAATGTCAGCCAACGCAACAGGCTTGCCACTGCTGTTCGTTGCCAGATCGGCCATTGCCATAACCGCGTAACGACCTTTTGTGCTAAGTCTCACCGTACGTACTCCCATGAACCTGCGGCGTCGGCGTTTCCGGACGGCCTGCGGTCCCCTTGAATTTCGTGCTCGTCAATCCGCCCTACCCCACGGCAGGCGGCAAGAGGCTTAGTTTTGACTGCCGGCAGCGACCGCCGGTTCGTCTCGTGGCTCCACATCGTCCAATGGAGACGGCATGAACGAAGCCTGCCGGCCTTCCAATTCCTCGACGCGCTTTGCCAGAACCATCACCTGATCGCGCAACTGGTCCATGGCGCGCGCCACCGGGTCGGGCAGTTCCTCGCGCGGCATGCCATATGCCAGGAATTCCTCGGCCTGATTGCGCTGCTTGCTGAGCACCACGCGGGCCGGGATACCGACCACCGTGACACCGGGCGGTACATCTTGCAGCACCACCGCGTTGGCGCCGACGCGCGCCCCCGCCCCGATGATATGCGGCCCCAAAATCTGCGCGCCGGACCCGACGATGACTCCGTCGTGCAGAGTCGGGTGGCGTTTTCCCCGTTCCAGGGACGTCCCGCCCAGGGTGACGCCCTGATAAAGAGTCACATCGTCACCGACCTCCGCCGTCTCGCCGATGACCACTCCAGTCGCGTGATCGATGAACACGCGGCGGCCGACATGGGCGCCGGGGTGGATCTCAACGCCCGTAAACACCTTGGCGAAATGGGACAGAAAACGCGCCAAAAGCTTGAGGTTTTGCCCCCAGCACCAGTGGGACATGCGATAGATCAGGATGGCGTGCACGCCGGGGTAACACAGCACGACCTCCAGGCGCGACCGAGCGGCCGGATCCCGGGTCATGATGGTGTCGATGTCTTCCTTGAGGCGCGAAAAAAACATAGCCGTTGAAAGCCGTGGTCGTTGATGTGCTAGTATCCCCGACGTTCGCGCACCGGCGCGGATGTTAGAGGGGGACCTTCGTGCTGCTGGGCCGGCATTGGGTGGAGGGACAACAGGGTGTGCCGCGGCACCATCCTACACGCCCTTCTTTAGCCCTGCCAGCCTTAGGGTGACTATAGGTTCCCCGAGTAACCCGGTCAAGATTGCCGCCCCACAAATCTGCGGTGGCCGGTTTGAAGACATAGCATACTAGTCACATATTAGGTTGTTCAAAAAGGTAGACAACGCCTTGCCTGTCCGTTCCCGCCCCGCCCGCAAGCAACGATAAAGCGAACATGCCCGAAGTCATTTTCAATGGCCCGGAGGGCCGCCTAGAAGGCCGCTATCACCACTCGAAGGTGGCCAACGCCCCCATCGCCCTCGTGCTGCACCCACATCCCCAGCACGGCGGGACCATGAACAACAAGGTGGTGTACAACCTCCACCATGTGTTCGCCCGCCGTGGATTCTCCGTCCTGCGGTTCAACTTCCGTGGCGTTGGCCGGTCCCAAGGGACCTTCGACAACGGCCAAGGGGAGCTGTCCGATGCCGCCTCGGCGCTGGACTGGATGCAGACCATCAACCCCAACGCGGAAAGCTGCTGGGTTGCCGGATTTTCGTTCGGAGCCTGGATCGGCATGCAACTGCTGATGCGCAGGCCCGAGATCGCCGGTTTCATCTCGGTCGCCCCGCCGGCCAACGTGTACGATTTCTCATTCCTGGCGCCGTGCCCGTCATCGGGCTTGATCGTCCATGGCGCGGCCGACGAAGTGGTGCCCGAAGCGTCAGTTCACAAACTGGCCAACAAGCTCCAGGCGCAGAAGAACATCACCATCAAATATACCACCATCCCTGGCGCGAACCACTTCTTCACGAGCCACATGGAGCCGATGGCCGCCGCCGTGGATGCCTACGTGACGGCGCATACCTAGAACATCGTGCCGCCAAATGGCTTTAGACACGGCCCCGAGCGCAGGTTCGGGGCCGTTGTTTTGGCGCTGCCCTTGGCGGGTCCGGACAGCGCCCGCCTTTCTTCCTAAGACTTAAGCCAACCGGCCGCCGGTCATTGGCGCCGGGCAGCCGGTGGTGGTCGGCCACGTCAGCGGCAGACCGCGCAACGACCGCACGGCGAGGAAGGCGAAGGCCTGGGCTTCCAGGGCATCGCCATCCCAGCCCACGGCCTCGACCGCATCGACCGGCACGCCCAAGCGGTCGCGTAACCCCGCCATCAGCACCGGATTGAG
>JBAYSM010000242.1:0-4696 GCA_041676205.1 Rhodospirillaceae bacterium
CGCACCCGGCCGCCCGCCGCCTCGATAACCGCCGCATCGTCCGTCAGCGCTTGCCCGGCGGCAGCACGGTGCGCCTTCAGTAGAGGCTCGAACCTGAAGCCTTGCGGCGTTTGGGCGCGCCATAACCCATCGCGCGGAACGGTGCCCGCGATCAGGGCATCCGCGCCGGAACGCTTCAAGGTGTCGGCCACCGGCAAGGCCGGAACGGCGCCGTCAGCTTCGGCCAGTCCGTCAAGGACGCGGGTCACAAGGGCGCGGCTGAGATAAGGGCGGGCGGCGTCATGGACCAGCACCGCGTCGAACCCCATGCCCTCCAGGCTTTCCAGTCCCAGACGCACCGACTCCTGACGTTCGGCGCCACCATCAACCGGATCGAGCAAGTTTAGTCCGGCCGCAGCGGCGTCGTACATGGCACGGTCGCTCGGATTGATGACGGCCCGCACGGCGGCCACCGCGGGGTGTGCGCTCAGGATTGCGAGGCTGTGCCGCAGTACCGGGCGGCCGTCGAGCATTCGATATTGCTTGGGAACATCGCCGCCAAAGCGGGTCCCTCGGCCGGCGGAAACGATCAGGGCGGCAACTTTCATGAAAGCCTCGAAATGCGAAGGACGGACGGGGTCGCTACCCTATCAGAGCCGGACCCACACCGGGAGTCCCGCCTCCACTGGTATCTGCCGCGATGCAGCAGGGCAATTGTGTTTCGGACGGGAACGGCTATGATCTCTGCATGCTTCCAGGACTTCTTCATAGCGTTACCGCGCTCTTGACCATGGTGCCGGCAACCTTCTTGGGCCTGCGGCCCGAGTTGCGCCGCGATGCCTCGTTTTGGGCAGCGGTGGCGTTGGCGTTCATTGGACCCGCGGTGCTGGGCATGGCCATTCTTGGCGGCGCGTGGGTGAGCGGCCTCGCGCCGGCACTGTGGGTCAGCATCGCGGCGACCATCCTATTATTCGGAATTGGCTCGGCGGTGGTGCCGACTCTGTGGCGACTGCTGCCTCTCCTGGCGCCTTACCTGATGCTCTTGGGGCTGATCGCTACGGTCTGGCAGCACGCCGTTGGTGATCCGTTGGCCGAGGCTGCGCCGACCGGATGGGTACAGATCCATATCACGGTCGGTGTGTTGACCTATGCTCTACTGACGTTGGCTGCCGTGGCGGCGCTGGCGGCGTTCCTTCAGGAGCGGGCACTCAAACGCAAGCGGCCCAATCGTCTGACCCGGCAGTTGCCATCGGTGGCTGATGCGGAGCGTGCCTCGACCCTGCTGCTCGGTCTGTCCGAGGTGGTCCTCGCCCTGGGCCTGATTTCGGGAATGGCGGTGGAGTGGCTGGAGAACGGCCGCCTGCTGGCTCTCGATCACAAGACGCTGCTCAGTATCCTGGCCTTCGTGATTATCGGCGCCTTGCTTGCCGCCAAGCACTTTACCGGGGTGCGAGGGCGCGCGGCCGCGCGCTTCGTGCTGCTGGCGTATCTGGTTTTGACGCTGGCTTACCCCGGCGTCAAATTCGTGACCGGAGTGCTGGTTGGCTGATGCCGCTGCTCGTTTTAGGGTTTGCCTTTCCAACTCATGCCTAATTATTATGCAGGGATGCGCGCCCTGCGTCCTTCGTATGCTGAGACCCCCATGCCCCCTGCGCTCCCCCCGCTGCGTATCGGCTGCCTGACCATTGATGCCCCCGTTCTGCTGGCCCCCATGTCGGGAGTCACGGACATGCCGTTCCGACGGTTAGTTCGGCGCTTCGGGGCCGGGTTGGTATATTCCGAGATGATCGCCAGCAACCAGATGGTGCGCGCCCACCGCGACACCCTTCGCATGAGTACGCCTTGCGCTGACGAATTTCCCATGGCTGTCCAACTTGCGGGCAACGAGCCGACTGTCATGGCTGAGGCCGCGCGCATGAACGCCGACCGTGGCGCGGCGCTGATCGACATCAACATGGGCTGCCCGGTCAAGAAGGTGGTCAAGGGCTACGCCGGGTCCGCCCTGATGCGTGACGAGGTGCTGGCCGGGCGCATTCTCGAATCCGTGGCCCGCGCCGTGGATGTGCCGGTGACGCTGAAAATGCGGCTGGGCTGGGACGACGAAAACCGCAATGCCCCGACCTTGGCCCGCATTGCGGAAAACAGCGGTATCGCCTTGATTACGGTCCATGGCCGGACCCGCTGCCAGATGTACACCGGGCAGGCCGACTGGGCTGCGGTGCGGACGGTGCGGGAAGCGACGGCTTTGCCGCTGGTGGTGAACGGGGACATCGGCTCAACCATTGATGCGCGGACCGCGCTGGATGCCTCGGGCGCGGATGGCGTGATGATCGGCAGGGCTTGCCAGGGTCGGCCATGGCTGCTGGGGCAGGTGGCGCGCGAACTGGCCGGCGGCGTCCCAGAGGCCGAACCGGCGCCCGCCGTGCGGCACGCCATTCTCCAGGAGCATGTCGAGATGCTTCTGGAGCACTACGGCACCTACAAAGGCCTGCGCGTGGCCCGCAAGCATGTGGCCTGGGCAGTCCATGGCCTGCCCGGCGCGGCAGCTTTCCGGGAAAACTTCAACAGGGAGGATGACGCCGTGCAGGCGCAGGCCGCGATCACCGCCTTCTTCGAGCCTATTTGTGACCGCCCCATCCTCGACCATGAGGCCGCCTGACATGCCCCGTCGCGTGGAGATGTCAACGCCTGCCGTTGATGCTCTGAGCACCATCCTGGCCAGCCTGCCGCAGGCTGTTTTGATCATTGATGCCAAGGGCGTGGTGAGTTTTGTTAACAGTGCAGGCGAGCAGTTGTTCGACAGTTCAGCCCCTCATTTGTGCGGGCAGCGGCTCGACGCACTGATCCCCCCGGATTCAACGATCTGTACCCTGGTTCATCAGGCCTTGGAACATGGCAGCCCGGTGTCCGAGTACGATACCGTGCTGGCTTCCCTGCGCACTGGGACGCGCACCGTAACGGCGCAGGTGTCGCCCCTGGTGGACCGCTCGGGCGGGGTTGTGTTGTCGCTCATGGAGCATACGCTGGCGATGAAGATCGGCCAGCAACTGGCCCACCGCAACGCGGCGCGATCCGTCACCGCCATGGCCGCTTTGCTGGCCCACGAGATCAAGAACCCGCTGTCGGGCATCAGGGGCGCGGCGCAGCTTCTGGAAACCGGCGCCCCGCCCGAAGACCGCCCCCTGACGCAATTGATCTGCGATGAGGCTGACCGTATCGTCAAGCTGGTCGATCGCATGGAGGTATTCACCGACCAACGCCCCCTGGAGCGCGATCCGGTCAATATCCATCGAGTCATGGAGCACGTCCGCCGCGTGGCCGAGAACGGCTTTGCCCGCCATGTCCGCTTTACCGAACGGTACGATCCGTCGCTGCCGCCAGTGTGGGGGCATCGCGATCAACTCGTCCAGGTGTTCCTCAATCTGGTCAAGAATGCCGCCGAAGCCTGCCCGGAGGACGGCGCGGAGATTATCCTGTCCACGTCGTACCAGCACGGCGTGCGGGTGCAGCTTCCCGGCTCGGGCACCATGATAAACTTGCCGCTGGTTGTCTCCGTCCAGGACAATGGCGAGGGTATTCCCGAGGATCTGAGGACGCAACTTTTCGATCCTTTTGTCACCACCAAGCGCACCGGCAGCGGCCTCGGTCTTGCGTTGGTGGCCAAGATCATCAACGACCATGGCGGCATCATCGAATTCGACAGTCAGCCACGGCGCACCATCTTCAAAGTCATGCTGCCCATCGTTCACACCAAGGCTCCGGCGTTGGCATGGGCTGATGCTCCGCGGAGGAGTGAAGAATAATATGACTGAGACCATTCTGATCGCTGACGACGACCACGGCATCCGCACGGTGCTGACCCAGGCCCTGGCGCGGGCCGGGTATGAAGTGCGGACAACCGGCAATGCCGCCACGCTATGGCGGTGGGTGTCCGATGGTGAGGGGGATCTGGTCATCACCGATGTCGTGATGCCCGACGAGAACGGCCTCGACCTCATTCCGCGCATCAAAAAGCTGCGCCCGGACATGCGCATCATCGTCATGAGCGCCCAGAACACGCTGCTGACAGCGGTTAAGGCGACTGAACGTGGTGCATTCGAATACCTTCCCAAGCCCTTCGATTTGCAGGAACTTGTCGGGGTCGTCCGGCGCGCCCTGTCGTTGCCGCGCACGCCTAGCGCTCAAGCCGGCAAGCCCGACGAGGAAGAACGCCTGCCGCTGATCGGGCGGTCTGGCGCGATGCAGGAGATCTATCGCACCCTGGCCCGCCTGATGAACACCGACCTCACGGTGATGATTACCGGCGAGTCCGGCACCGGCAAGGAACTGGTCGCCCGTGCACTGCATGAATACGGCAAACGGCGCAACGGTGCATTCGTCGCCGTGAACATGGCGGCCATTCCGCGCGAATTGGTCGAAAGTGAGTTGTTCGGCCATGAAAAGGGGGCCTTCACCGGTGCCCACGCCCGCGCCTTGGGCCGGTTCGAGCAAGCCGAGGGCGGCACGTTGTTCCTCGACGAAATCGGTGACATGCCGCCGGAGGCTCAAACTCGTCTGCTGCGCGTCCTGCAGGAAGGGGAATACACCACCGTCGGCGGCCGCACACCCATTCGTGCCAACGTCCGTATCGTGGCGGCCACCCACCGCGACCTCAGCCAGTTGATCCGCCAGGGCCTGTTCCGCGAAGACCTGTACTACCGCCTGAACGTGGTGCCGA
>JBAYSM010000243.1:0-4648 GCA_041676205.1 Rhodospirillaceae bacterium
GTTCCTGCGTCGGCTGCGGGGAGTGCGTGCAGGCCTGCCCGACCGGCGCCCTGCTGCCGCGCTCGGCCGATGCCGGGCAAACCGCCGACCGCACGGTGGAGAGCCTGTGCCCGTACTGCGGCGTGGGGTGCCAGCTTACCTATCATGTAAAGGACGACCGGCTGCTGAAGGTCGAGGGCCGCGACGGCGAGGCCAACCAGAACCGCCTGTGCGTCAAGGGCCGCTTTGGGTTCGACTACATCCACCACCCGCACCGCCTGACCACGCCGCTCATCCGCCGCGACGGCGCGCCCAAGGAACTGGTGGACCCGGCCAACCCCTTCACCCATTTCCGCGAGGCGACGTGGGACGAGGCCCTGGACCGCGCCGCCTCGGGCCTTCTCCGCATCCGCGATACCGATGGCGGTTCGGCCCTGGCCGGGTTCGGGTCGGCCAAGGGGTCGAACGAGGAAGCCTATCTGTTCCAGAAGCTGGTCCGCACCGGGTTTGCCACCAACAACGTCGATCACTGCACCCGGCTGTGCCATGCGTCCTCGGTCGCCGCCCTCATGGAAACCATCGGGTCGGGCGCCACCACCGCCCCGGTGCGCGAGGTCGAGAACGCCGACTGCATCGTGGTGATCGGAGCCAATCCCACCGTCAACCACCCGGTCGCGGCGACCTACATCAAGGCCGCCGCCCGGCGCGGGGCGCACCTGATCGTGCTGGACCCGCGCGGCAATAACGGGCTGGCCCGCCATGCCTCGGCCATGCTGCGGTTCCGGCCCGGCTCGGACGTCGCGCTGCTCAATGCCCTGATGCAGGTGATCGTGACCGAGGGGCTGCACGACCGCGCCTACATCGATGCCCATACCGAGGGGTTCGAGGCCCTGCGCGCCCACCTCGCCCCCTTCACGCCCGAGGCCGTGACCGACGCCTGCGGCATTCCGCCCGACACCCTGCGCGATGTGGCGCGCACCATCGCCACGGCCCAGGCGGCGATGATCTTTTGGGGCATGGGCGTTTCGCAGCACGTCCACGGCACCGACAACGCCCGCTGCCTGATCGCCCTGGCCCTGCTGTGCGGCCACGTCGGGAAGCCGGGCGCCGGGCTGCACCCCTTGCGCGGCCAGAACAACGTCCAGGGAGCGTCCGACGCTGGTCTCATCCCCATGATGTTCCCCGATTACCGGCGGGTGGCCGACGCCCCGGCCCGCAGCGCGCTGGAGGCCCTGTGGGGTGCGCCGCTCCAGGGCGTGCCGGGCATGACGGTGGTGGAGATCCTGACCGCCGCCGAGGCCGGGCGCATCAAGGGAATGCTCATCATGGGCGAGAACCCGGCGATGTCCGACCCCGACCTGAACCACGCGCGCAAGGCCCTGGCGACGCTCGATCATCTGGTGGTGCAGGACTTGTTCCTGACCGAAACGGCATCGTTCGCCGACGTGGTCCTGCCCGCCTCGGCATTCCCGGAAAAGACCGGGACGTTCACCAACACCGACCGCAAGGTCCAGATGGGCCGCGCCGCCCTCGCCCCGCCCGGCGAGGCCCGTCAAGACCTGTGGATCCTCCAGCAACTCGCCCGCCGCCTGGGTCTGGGCTGGGAGATCACCGGCCCCGCCGAGGTGTTCGCCGAAATGCGCCGCGCCATGCCGTCCCACGCCGGGATCACCTGGGACCGCCTGGAGCGCGAAGGCTGCGTCACCTACCCCTGCCCGACCGAGGACGCCCCCGGCCAACCCATCCTATTCGCCACCGGCTTCCCCACCGAATCCGGCCGAGGCAAACTCGTCCCCGCCCACGCCTTGCCGCCAGACGAACGCCCCGACGCCGAATACCCGATGATCCTGACCACCGGCCGGATATTGGAGCACTGGCACACGGGGTCCATGACCCGAAGATCCGAAGCCCTGGACGCCCTGCAACCCAACGCCGCCTGCCACCTCGCCCCGGAGGTTCTGGAAAGCCTAGGGCTGGAGGCTGGGGGGATGGTGCGGTTAACCACCCGCCGGGGGAGTATTACGTTGGCCGCAAGGGCGGAACCAGGGCTGCCGCACGACGTGGTGTTCCTGCCGTTCTGCTATGCGGAAGCAGCGGCGAACCTGCTGACCAACGCCGCGCTGGACCCGTATGGGAAGATCCCGGAGTTGAAGTTTTGCGCGGTGAGGGTGGAGGAGGAGTGACTGTGTTTGAAGCCAGGTAACGAAAGGGTGAGGTTTTCGTATTATGTTATTGATGCCGCGGGCGACGCGACAAACGTCCACGATGTGGTTGAAAAACGGCTTGATCGGCTCGAAGTTTAGCATAGGTGCTGTGAGGGGAAGCCTGAATGCCTGAAAACGAAACATATCTAGACCGCTTTACTACAGCGGTGGACAAATCTGATAAATGGGAATGCACTGGAGACGATGATTTTGAGCCTCCAATACCGCAAAATGTAACGATAAAAACTTACCTTGAGGCTGTTGACCACTTCATAGATCAACATCCATTTGGAATAAATATTAGGACCGCATGCGCTCCAATACACTTTAATTTATGGCATTTCCTTCGTTATAATAATCTACCTAGCATCATCACAATTGGTGATATCGCATGGAAGGGGAAGCGGCAGTTCCAGACATCATACTCGGATCTCAAACGTGAATGGCGGGGTGCCCATACCGGATCGAACAGCAAGTTCAACGCTCATGTCTGGCTTACACTGCCTAGCGGAGATCGCGTCATCGACCTATCTGCATTGCCATACTTAATGGGAGAGGCACCCCAAGACTTCAACTGGAAGAATTCCATCTTCATATCAAATTACGTTCACTCGACTGAGCCTCTAGAGCATATTCCTTACCTTGTTGGGGTCAATTTCCTGCTAAAGTCTGGTGTTGTAGAAGTTGCACACTACTGACTACCATCTCAGTTTTCCGCCATTCAATGCGGCGCGGCCCTAGTCAGATTTTCCCACTGTACGTCGAGTCACGTGAGGTGCACCACCACCTCGCCCTCGGTGATGGCGGGGGCGCTGATTTGCAGGTGGGAGGCGTGTTCCTTCAGCCAGTCCTTGGCGATTGTCAGGCTGGCGTCGGTTCCGGTTTTGTCGTTGCATAGGGTCATCGTCGTGACGCCATCGGCGGTGCGGATGATGGTGTAGCTGACCATGCCGGGGATGCCGCGCATGGCGGATTCCACTTCGGCCTTGTGCTCGATCAGCAGGTCAGCGAACGCACTGCTGTCTTGGCCTGAAAAAGACCGTACCATTGCGTGCATGTCTGGATCCTCCGTCAGAGACTCCACCACCCTCCCGGTCTGATAACCCCCATAACGGTAGCCCCTGCCGCCGCCACTTCCACGGGAAATTGCGGCGGACGGGGCGGAAATAGTTTGCGGAGGCGCGCCCTACCGGAACATCAACAATGGCACCTGACACGTCCGGATCAGCGTCGTCGTGGTGCTGCCGATGATCAGGTGGCGGATGCGGGAATGGCCGTAGGCGCCGACGACCAGCAGGTCTATCCCTTCGGCCTTGACGTACTCGGCGACCCGCACCTCGGGTTCGCCTTCGACCAGGGTGGCGTGGGCGGTCAGGCCTGCGGCGGTCAGGGTTTCGCGCGCCTGGGCGAGTTTTTCCTGGTTGGCGGGGCTGGGGCTGCCGACCATCAGCAGGTGGCACTCGATGCCCTTGAGCAGCGGTTGGGCGACGGCGTGGGCCACGGCCTTGCGGGCGCTGGGGCCGCCGTCGTAGGCGATCAGCAGGCGCTCGATGGGCTTGAACGCGCGGTTGGCGACCAGCACGGGCTTGGTGCTGCCGCGAATGACGCGCTCCAGGTTGGCGCCCAGGTGGCCGGTGGCGAAGTCGGCGGCCTCGCCGCGCTTGCCTATGACCACCAGATCGGCCGAACCCTCGACCTCGGCCAGGGTTTCGACCAGGTGGCCGTGGCGCTGGCTGAGGGTCAGGTCGGTGACGCCCGCCTCGGTCAGCCGGGCGCGGGCGTGGTCGAGGACGATGCGGGCCTGGGTCTGGGCCAGCTTGCCCTTGGCGGCGTCCAGCTCGGCCAGTTGGGTCAACAGTTCGTCGCGGGCATCGACCCCGATGTTGCCGCTGAAATCGGTCACGGCGGCCTTTTCGCGGTGATGGTCGAGCACATGCAGGACCTCGACCGAGGCCGCCATGCGCTGGGCCGCCCACGCGGCGTGGTCATAGACGCTGGGGGCATAGACCGACCCGTCGGTCAGGGCGAGAATCTTCGGCATGGTGGCGTCCTCCCTCAGTGGCCCATCAGGCGGTCGAGCGCGCCCGGCTTGTCGTGGATGGCCAGTTTATCGACCAACGTGGTGCTGGCTTCGTTGAGGCCGATGACCTCGACCTCGGTGCCCTCGCGGCGGAATTTCAGGACCACCTTGTCCAGCGCGCCGATGCCCGACAGGTCCCACATATGGGCGTGGGTCAGGTCGATGGTGACACGCTCCAGGACTTCCTTGAAGTCGAAGGCGGCGGCGAAATCCTCGGCCGAGGCAAAGAACACCTGGCCCTCGACGGTGTAGGTGCGGTGGCGGCCGTCGGCATCCACCGTGGAAGTGATGCGGAAGATCTGCGCCACCTTGCGGGCGAAGAAGATGCCCGACAGCAGCACGCCGACCAGCACGCCCTGCGCCAAGTCGTGGGTGGCGACGGTGA
>JBAYSM010000244.1:0-4637 GCA_041676205.1 Rhodospirillaceae bacterium
GGGCCACCCACTTGCTGGCGCAGGCGCGGGAGATGCCCATCTCGGCGGCGACGTGGGCGATCGGGCGGGTCTGGCACCGCTTCACCAGGCGGCGGCGACCCTCGACGGACAGCGGGGCATTACGGTGGGTCACAGGCTGGTCTTTCGGACGGTCGGGTGGGTGACTTGGCAGTTCTCATCCTGCCCCCGGGAGACCAGTCCCTGCTTCACACCCCTACGCCCCCGTGACTACAACGTCATGACCCGCAACACCTAACCTACGCGGAGACGTCGACTCGCGCGGTTCATCATCAGGTGAATGTTCTAGATCATGCATGAAGTTACTCCGGCCTTGATGGCTCAGTCAATAGGCAATTTTGAGCGTGGATCCCAGGAACATGACAGATTCATCCCCTTTCCGAATCTCGCTAGTTGTTGCTATAGTTTCGCCTCCGCGGCCCTGGTTGGGCCGGTCGCCCTCAACACCGGAGCGTTCACCGATGACCGTGACCCACGCCGATCCCGAGATCGGCTCCACCGTCGACGCCGGCGGAGTGGCCACCAACTACCACGACCTCGGCGTAGGCGCGCCGGTCATGTTTCTCCACGGCTCAGGACCAGGGGTGTCCGCGTGGGCGAACTGGCGTGGCGTGCTACCGCAGCTGGCTGTCGACCGTCGCGTGATCGCGCCGGACATCGTTGGATTCGGCTACAGCAGGAAACCCGACGGGTTTAGCTTCACCCAGGAGGCCTGGGTGAACCACCTGGTGAGTTTCCTCGACGCGCTCGAACTTGAGCGCGTCTCTCTGGTCGGCAATAGTTTCGGCGGCGCACTCGCACTGTGGCTAGCTGTCCGACACCCGGACCGCATCGACCGGCTCGTCCTGATGGGCAGCGCCGGAACGCAATTCCGGATCACGCCCGGGCTGGAGGCCGTCTGGGGTTACGAGCCCTCAGTGGAGAACATGGCCGAGCTGCTGAAGATCTTCGCGTACGACCACTCGCTGCTCGGCGCTGACTTGGCCCAGCTCCGCTACCAGGCGTCTGTGCGCCCCGGAGCTCACGAATCGTACTCGACGATGTTCCCCGCCCCGAGGCAGGACGCCGTCGACGCCCTTGCAGTGCCCGAAGACGCGCTGCGAGCGTTGCCGCACCAGACGCTGATCGTGCATGGGCGTGAGGACCGGGTTATTCCGCTGTGGTCGTCGCTGAGGTTGCACGAACTGATTCCCCGGTCTCAGCTGCACGTCTTCGGGCAGTGCGGCCACTGGACCCAGATCGAGCGCGGCAACGAGTTCGTCGATCTGTTGCCAAGATTCCTTCCCCTCTAGGCGCCTCCCGCGGCCTCGCCCAAAACCCGAACAACGCCTCATCCCTACAAACGCTCGACCTATCAAGGAGTCATTCGATGTTGATGAACGCAGCCAGTTATGACCGCATCGGTGCGGCACGAGAGGTGCTGACCGTGCACAAGCTGGAGGTCCCCGAGCCGGGGCCCGGCGAGGTCCGAGTGAGGATCGCCCTGTCGGCGATCAATCCCAGTGATGTGAAGGCTCGGAGCGGCTTCACTCCCCGCCCCATCGACGGTTTCCAGGTCCCACACATGGATGGTGCAGGCCACATCGACGCCGTTGGCGTCGGGGTCGACCCGGAGCGGCTCGGCCAACGCGTCTGGCTCTGGCTAACCGCATTTCGAAACCGCTGGGGCACTGCTGCGGAATACTGCGTCGTGAAGGCCGACCAAGCGGTTCCTTTGCCCGACCAGGCTTCAGACGAGCTCGGCGCCTGCTTGGGCATTCCGGCGATCACGGCCCATCTGTGCCTGTTCCCGGACGGCCCAGTGAACGGTCTGGACGTGTTGGTGGCCGGCGGCGCGGGGGCTGTAGGGCACTACGGCATCGAGCTCGCCAAGTGGGCCGGAGCGCGTGTTGTCACGACTGTGAGCAACGACGAGAAGGCCGAACTCGCCCGACAAGCGGGGGCGGACCTCGTGGTGAACTACCGGGAAGCCGACGCCGTCGATCGCATCAAGGGCTTCAGTCGAGGCATCGACCGCGTCGTCGAAGTGGCACTGCTGGACAACTGGGATCTGGACTTCGCAGTTGTCAAGGCCGGGGCACACATCGTTTCGTACACAAACGATGGCCGCAAGTTGACCGTAGACCTGCGTCAATGCCTGACCAGCTGCATAGCCCTCCGCTTCCTCCTCCTCTACACCGAACCTCACCAAGAGATGCTCGAGGCCGCTCGCAACCTCACTGCTGCAATGGCAGGCGGCGCTCTGACCCCCCTACCGCTTAACGTTTTTGCTCTCGACCAGATTGCAGAGGCCCATGAGGCGGTCGAGGCTGACGTGCTGGGCAAGGTTCTGATCGACATGCGCGACTAGATGTATGAGGCCATGACGTTGGTGACGCCGGTGTGGAGTTTGGCTGCGGGTGGCTGGTCGCCGATGGCAGTGTGTGGTCGATGGTAGTTGTAGTGGACGTTCCAGGTCTGTAGAGCTTGGGCGCGTTGGTGTTCGCTGGTCCAGGTGCGGGCGTAGAGGAACTCCTCGGCGAGGATGCGGTTGTAACGCTCCACCTTTCCGTTGTGGCGTGGGGTGTACGGGGTGATGCGCTGGTGGCGTGCTCCGTGCAGGCTCTTGGCGAAGTCCTTGGCGCGGTAGCAGGAGCCGTTGTCGGTGACGATCCGGTGGATGCGCAGGATGCCGTGGGCGGCGAAGAACAGCCGCGCTCGGTGCATGAATCCGATGGCGGTGGAAGCCTTTTCGTCGCCTAATGCCTCGGTGTAGGCGAGGCGGGAGAACCCGTCCACGGCGGAGTGTAGGTAGACGTAACCGGCGCGGGCGCCGGCGGTCTTGGCGCGGTCGACCTGCTTGGCGTGGTCACTGCCGCGGCCGTGGACGCGCCAGCCACCGCCGTCGGGGATCCGGCCGACCTTCTTGATGTCGACGTGGACCATGTGGCCGGGCCAGCGCGCGGTGATCTTGCGCGGGGCCCGGTTGGCCTGCCCGGTGGGGTCGATGAACCTGCGCCGGTTCAGGCCCAGGTGCACCAGGTGGCGGCTGACGGTGCGCACCGAGACGTTGATGCCCTCGGTGGCCAGTTCCAGCGTGATCCGGCGGGCGGAGAACTTCCGTTCCCGCCGCAGGGCCTCGATCCGGGCCACGACTGCCGCCGGCGTGGCGGTGGGCTGGCGGCGGGGGACGCTGGGACGGTCGAGCAGCCCGAGCTCGCCGAACTGGCGGTAGCGGGCCACCCACTTGCTGGCGCAGGCGCGGGAGATGCCCATCTCGGCGGCGACGTGGGCGATCGGGCGGGTCTGGCACCGCTTCACCAGGCGGCGGCGACCTGGACCGTCCCCGGTTTGGTGGACACGGAGTTCGGCTTCGCGGGTTTCCTGAATGGAAGGGAACCGCATTATGGGATCAACGCGTCGGCACTTCACTGACGAGTACAAGGCGAACGCAGTATCATTGGTTCTCGACGATGGACATTCCATCGCGGAGACCGCACGGAATATCGACGTGCACGAGATGACGTTGGGTAAATGGGTGAAGAAGGAACGTGATGCCCGCGAGGATCAGCGGGACCCGGATGCTTCGTTGACGGAGTCCGAACGTGCCGAGTTGGAACGGCTGCGCGCGGAGAACAAGGAGGTCAAGGCCGAGAATGCACACTTGCAGATGCAGGTGAGCTTCGCAAAAAAAGTAGCGACCTGGTTCGCGAAAGAGCAGCAGTGAAGTTCGCTGCTATCGCGGACTGGGCGGAGTCGAACTCCTACCCGGTGGCGTTCATGTGTGAGGAGTTGGGCGTCTCCACATCGGGCTACTACAAATGGCGTAACCGGCCGGTCTCCATGCACGACAAGCAAGACAGGATACTGGGCGCGCTGATCCAGCATTTCCATGCCGTCCTGGCCGGCAACCCCGGAGTGCGGCGCATCCATGCCGAGCTCATCGCGGCCGGGCACCGTATCGCCCGCAAGCGGGTCCACCGCCTCATGCGGGCCCTGGGTCTGCAAGGCCGTCACCCCAAGGCCTGGAAGCGCACCACCGTGCCGGGCGAGGACCCCGCGCCGGCTCCCGACCTGATCGGCCGCGACTTCACCGCCCAGAGGCCGAACCAGAAATGGTGCGGCGATATCACCTATATCAAGACCTGGGACGGGTGGGCCTATCTGGCGACCGTCATCGACCTGAACTCCAGGCGTGTGGTGGGCTGGGCGATCGCCGACCACATGCGTACCGAATTGGTTACCGACGCCCTGAAGATGGCGCTCACACACCGTCGCCCGAAAGGCAAGGTCATCTTTCACAGCGACCGCGGCACGCAATACACCTCGAAGACGTTCGCGAAGTTCTGCCGAAACAAAAGGATCACCCGATCATTGGGCAGAACCGGTATCTGCTACGACAATGCCGTCGCGGAATCGTTCTTCGCGTCCTACAAGAAGGAACTCATCCACACCCGCCCCTGGCCCAGCATCAAGACCCTCAAGAAGTACACCTTCAACTGGATCGAGACCTACTACAACCACACCAGACGCCACTCAACCCTCGGCTACTTGACACCACACGAATACGAACTAGGATATCGACACATCAACGAACTCGCGGCATAAATCCGATATCCACTTTAACGGGAACACTCCAC
>JBAYSM010000245.1:0-4588 GCA_041676205.1 Rhodospirillaceae bacterium
ACCGCATTGTGCGGACCTCCGATAGCACTCTGGCCCGACCCATCGACGCCCCCTCTCTGGAAGACGTCTAGGATCGGTCAGATCACGTGCTACCTGCATCGGTCACATCATGTGTCACCGACATTCGCGGCTTTCCGGCATTGTCACCAAATAGAGTAGGGGATATCCTCCGGGCGTATCATAACGCTTCCCCCATGCCGTCTGTACGCACGCACCCAATTAAGAGCGGCTCGGGGACTTGAGGAAGAGGAAGGTCCCGTGAACGCCATCACCATCGCGCCCGCCGGCAGCCGCCTGTTGCTGTCGGGGAACGAGGCCGTTGCCCGCGCCGCCTGGGAAGCCGGGTGCTTGGTTGCGTCGGCCTATCCCGGCACGCCATCGACCGAGATACTGGAAAGCCTGGCCCGCTATCCCGATCTTCACGCCGAATGGGCAGTTAACGAAAAGGTCGCGCTGGAAGTCGCCATCGGCGCGTCGCTGGCCGGGGGCCGCGCGCTGTGCGCCATGAAGCACGTCGGCATCAACGTCGCCGCCGACCCGCTGATGAGCCAGACGCTGCCCGGCTGCCGGGGCGGACTGGTGCTGGCCGTGGCCGATGACGTGGGCCTGTCGTCGTCGCAGAACGAGCAGGACAGCCGCTATTGGGGCCGCTTCGCCCATCTGCCGGTGTTCGAGCCGGCCGACGCGGCCGAGGCTCACGCGTTCCTCAAGGACGCCTTCGACCTGTCCGAGCGGTTCTCCGTGCCGGTCATCCTGCGCCTGACCACGCGGGTTTGCCACGTCAAGAGCATGGTGGCCGTCGGCGACCGCGTTGCCCACTCCGCCACCGGGTTCGAGCGCAATACGTCTCGTTGGGTGCTGGTGCCGGGCAATGCCAAGCGCCTGCTGCCCGGCCTGTTCGAGCGCGAGGAACGCCTGCGCGCCGAATCCGCGATCAGCCCGCTGAACGTTGAACTGCCCGGCGAAGACCGCTCCATCGGCTTCATTGCCAGCGGCCCGGCGGCGGTCAACGCCCGCGAAGCGTTCCCCAACGCGCCGATGTTCAAGCTCGGCATGTCCCACCCGCTGCCCATCGAGCGCCTGCGCGCCTTTGCCGCCACCGTGGATACGGTGATCGTGGCCGAGGAAGTCGAGCCGCTGATTGAACAGGAACTCAAGGCTGCGGGGATTGCCGTGCGCGGCAAGGACCTGCTGCCGCGCATCGGCGAAATGTCCGTCGATGTGCTGCGCGCCGGGCTTGCCCCGCTGACCGGCGAGGATATCGCCGCGTTGCCCGCCGCCCCCGACCTGTTCCCGCGTCCGCCGACCATGTGCGCCGGGTGCCCGCACCTGTCGCCGTTCTATGCGCTGTCCAAACTGAGCCGCAAGATCGTCATTTCCGGCGATATCGGCTGCTATACCCTGGGCGTCGGCCATCCGTGGAACGCGATGGACACCTGTGTATCCATGGGGGCATCGCTGTCGGTCGCCAACGGCCTGGAGAAAGTGCTGGCCGAGGCCGACCCGTCCAAGCGCGTGGTCGCCGTGATCGGGGATTCGACCTTCCTGCACATGGGGATGCAGGGGCTGTTGAACCTTGTGTACAACCGCGCCAACGTCACGGTTCTGCTGCTCGACAACCGCGCCGTGGGCATGACCGGCGGCCAGGATCATCCGGGCACCGGGCGCGACATTCAGGGCCTGGAAGCGCCGCGCGTTGATTTCGTCAAACTGGTCGCCGCGCTGGGCGTCGAACCCGACCGCATCAAGCACCACGACCCCTACGACCTGCCGGGCCTGTTCAAGTCCCTGCGGTCGGAAGTCGATACGGATGGCGTTTCGGTCATCATCACCGATCGCCCGTGCGTGCTGACCGACTGGCTGGTGCCGTCCACCGCCCTGTACGTTAACGAGGACGCCTGCACCGGCTGCGGCAACTGCCTTGCCGTCGGCTGCCCGGCTATCGTCGTTACCCGCCGCGACCAGAAAATCGCCAACAACGGGCAGGCCAAGGATCTGGCCTTCGTCAAGGTGGAGAGCGAATTCTGCACCGGCTGTAACGCCTGCGTCGGCGTGTGCGGACCCAAGTGTATCATTCCGGTGGGGAGCAAGTGACCATGAGCCAGCCGACCTTCAACATTCTGCTGTGCGGCATCGGCGGGCAGGGCGTCATGACCGCCGCCGAAGTGCTCGCCCAGGTCGCCGCCGAACAGGGCCTGGACGTCAAAAAAACCGAAGTGGCGGGCATGGCCCAGCGTGGCGGGGTCGTCACCTCGCACGTCCGCTTCGGCGAGCAGGTGCTGGCCGCCGCCATCCCGCCGGGGCAGGCCGACGTGCTGCTCGGGTTCGAGGTGGCCGAGGCCCTCCGCTGGACGCCGATGCTCAAGCCGGGCGGCGTGGCGCTGGTCAACACCATGCGCATCGCCCCGCCAGTGGTGTCAGGCGGGCTGTTCACCTACCCCAGCGACCCGGAAAGCGAACTGCGCGCCCGCGCCAGCCTGCTGCACATGTTCGACGCCGAAAACATCGCGCGCAGCCTGGGCAACCTGCGGCTCATCAACACCGTGATGCTGGGCGCGGCGGCCGACCACCTGCCGTTCGGCGCGGAGTTGGTGCGCAAGGCCGTGGTGGACCGCTTCACCGCCCGCAAACCCGCCCTGGCCGAAGCGAATGCCCAGGCCTTTGAGGCAGGCCGTGCGGCATCAAGCACGGGGGCGGCGGCGGCTTAACGGAAAGGTCGCGGGCGCTGCCCGCACCCGCAAGGAGGCTTGCCTCCTTGACCTCGGGAATTAATTGGATGCGGTCTTGACCGCAGTTCTTCAGCACCAGTGGCCGCTGCTCCGCGTGGATGCCCGGATCAAGTCCGGGCATGACAAAAATTATTATCTTACAAAAACTTGTCGTGGCCGGGCTTGACCCGGCCATCCACGCGCCGCCGGTTCCACTGCACTTCTGGCAGCTCCAGGGGAGCCCTGTTACGTCACGGGATCAAAGGACCAGTGGCCCTTTGCGGGTGTGGGCAGCGCCCAGTCCTTCCTATAAGCATAAGGCTCCCCTGTACGGAGACGCGGCGATGCGGTGGCAGTTCTGGATTGATCGCGGCGGCACCTTTACCGATGTGATCGCTCAGGCCCCCGACGGGCGGCGGTTGACCCATAAGGTGCTGTCGGAGAACCCGGAACGCTACCGCGACGCCGCGCTTCAGGGCATCCGCGATCTGCTCGGCCTCGGCCCTGGCGATGCCTTGCCCGCCGATCAGGTGGAGGTGGTGCGCATGGGCACCACGGTTGCCACCAATGCGTTGTTGGAGCGCAAGGGCGACCGGGTGGCGCTGGTCATCACCAAGGGGTTTGCCGATGCCCTGCGCATCGGCACGCAGAACCGGCCGCGTCTGTTCGACCGCCGTATCGTGCTGCCCGAAATGCTCTATGAGCGCGTGGTGGAGGTGGACGAGCGCATCGGCGCTCATGGCGACATTCTGCGGCCCCTGGACGTGGAGGCCGCGCGGGCCGGGCTGGAGGAGGCCTTTGCGTTAGGTATCCGGGCCTGCGCGATTGTCCTCATGCACGCCTACCGCCATCCACAGCATGAACGCATCCTGGCCGACGTGGCGCGCGAGGTGGGCTTTACGCAGGTGTCCGTCTCGCACGAGGTCAGCCCGTTGATGAAGCTGGTCGGGCGGGGCGATACCACGGTGGCCGACGCCTATCTGTCGCCGGTGCTGCGCCGCTACGTCGATCAGGTGGCCGGGGCGCTTGAGGGCGTGCGGCTGCAATTCATGATGTCGTCAGGCGGGCTGACCGATGCCCGGCTGTTCCAGGGCAAGGACGCCATTCTGTCCGGCCCGGCCGGGGGCGTGGTGGGCATGGTCCGCACCGCCGAAATGGCCGGGTTCTCCCGCATCATCGGGTTTGACATGGGCGGCACCTCGACCGACGTGTCGCATTATGACGGCGAGTATGAACGGGCCTTCGAGACGACCGTGGCCGGGGTGCGCATCCGCGCGCCGATGATGCGTATACACACCGTGGCGGCGGGCGGCGGCTCCATTCTGGCCTATGACGGAGCGCGGTTCCGGGTCGGGCCGGAGTCCGCTGGGGCCAATCCGGGACCGGCCAGCTATCGCCGGGGCGGGCCACTGACCGTGACCGACGCCAACGTGATGGTCGGCAAGATCCAGCCGCGCTTCTTCCCGCCGGTGTTCGGCCCCAACGGCGATCTGCCGCTGGACGACGCCATCGTGCGCGAGAAATTCACCGGCCTGGCTGAACAGGTCGGTGCGACGCCCGAAAGCGTGGCCGAGGGGTTCCTGCGCATCGCCGTGGCGAACATGGCCAACGCCATCAAGAAAATCTCCGTCGAGCAGGGCCACGACGTCACCGACTACGCGCTGGCCAGTTTCGGTGGGGCGGGCGGGCAACACGCTTGTCTGGTGGCCGATGCGCTGGGCATGAAGACAGTATTCCTGCATCCGTTCGCGGGCGTCCTGTCGGCCTACGGCATGGGCTTGGCCGACGTGCGGGCCTTGCGGGAGCGCACGGTGGAGGTGGCGCTCCACGACGCCGATCTGGACACGCCGCTCAGTCAATTGACCGAGGACGCGGTTGCC
>JBAYSM010000246.1:0-4574 GCA_041676205.1 Rhodospirillaceae bacterium
CGCCATAACCGCCGCCGCCGCCGCCGGTGGAATCATAGCCACCGCCACCGCCACCTTCACCCCGCCCATCCAGCAGGGTCAGTTCGCCCCGAAACTGCTGGAGGACAACTTCGGTGGTGTAACGCTCGGCCCCGCTTTGGTCGGTCCACTTGCGGGTCTGCAACTGACCCTCGACGTAGACCTTGGAGCCTTTACGGAGGAACCGTTCGGCGACGCTCGCCAAATTGGGGTTGAAGACCGCGACCCGGTGCCATTCCGTTTTCTCGCGGCGCTCACCGGTCTGCTTGTCCTTCCAGCTTTCGCTGGTCGCAAGCGTGAAGTTGACGATCTTCCCGCCGTTCTGGGTGGTCCGCACTTCGGGGTCTTTGCCGAGGTTGCCGATCAGAATGACCTTGTTGACGCTGCCTGCCATCGAATTTCAGCTCCCGGTAAACATTTGGCCTGCACTTTAACGGGTGGTGCAGAATTGGGAAAGGGGGCCTGACGCCACCGCACCAGACCCCCTTCCTATTTTATCACCGAATCTTACATTTCCGAGGCGTAACCGTACTTTCCGTCCTTCCACTTGTAGAAGACGTAGCCCGGCGCGGTGACGTCACCCTTGTCGTTGAAGCCGTATTCGCCCTGAACGGTCTTGAACGTCCCGGCCTTGAGCTTTTCGGCGACCGGCCCAGCATCGGTGGTCTTGGCAGCCTCAACCGCCTGTGTCCACGCCTGGATGGCGCCGTAGGTGTAGAGGGTGTAACCCTCTGGTTCGTAGCCGATTTCCTTGAACTGCTTCAGGACTTCCTGGGCAGCCGGGTTCTTGCGCGGGTCGGGGCCAAAGGTCATCAAGGTGCCGTTGCCAGCGTCGCCGGTGATCGACCAATATTCGTCCGTGACCAACGCATCACCGGAAATCAACACGGTATTCATGCCCTGCTCGCGCATTTGACGCACGATCAGGCCGGCTTCCGTGTGGTAGCCGCCATAGTACAGAACCTCGACACCGGCCTGCTTGAGCTTGGTCACCAGGGCAGAATAGTCCTTTTCGCCCGGCGTGATGGTTTCGTAAACAGCCTCCTGAACGCCGCGGGCGTTCAACTGCTTCTTGGTTTCATCGGCCAGCCCCTTGGAGTAGGCCTGCTTATCGTGCACCACAGCGACCTTCTTGCCCTGGTAATTTTCGGCAATGAAGTCACCGGCGATCAAACCCTGCTGGTCGTCGCGGCCGCAGGTGCGGAACACGTTCTCGAAGCCCTGCTCGGTGAGCTGCGGGTTGGTCGAGGCGGGCGATATCTGGATGATGTCAGACTCGTTGTACACGCGCGACGCCGGGATCGAGGACCCGGAGCAGAAGTGCCCGGCCACGAAGACTACGCCCTGGTTGACGAACTGGTTGGCGACAGCAACGGCCTGACGCGGATCACAAGCGTCGTCGCCGATGCGCAGCACCAGTTGTTCTCCCATCACGCCACCGGCAGCATTGATATCCTTGACAGCCATTTCGGCGCCCCGGCGCATCTGCTCACCAAATGCAGCGTAAGGGCCGGTCATCGGCCCGGCCGTTGCAATGACAATCTCGGCATGAGCCGCACCGGCGAAAAGGCCAGCGGCGGCAGTAGCGGCGAAAAGCCCAGTCTTGAATGTACGCATGCTGGTAAGTCTCCTTCGGTCCATGAACCTGTTGTGGTATCGGACTTAACGTGCGCGAAACCGCGAAGCTTTTTCTTCGACCGCTCCCTTTGGTTCCGCAAGCGTCCCTTGCCTGCATCTTATCGGATACTGTGCTGCGGCTAATTGTGGAAATCAAGGCACCTATCAGGATTAGGCACCCTTTTTACGCCATGCAAACAACCCAGACCGCTCGAACATCCACGGATACTGAACAACCATGCGGCGGGCCAGGGTTGCTCGATATGTCCCCACCGCAATCATCATCAGGACTATGGTGTCGATGATGTATCCGGTGATGGACAATAGCTCTCCGCCAAACAAGGCGTAGACGAAGAACCGCTCGGCGGCGCCCAGCAACAGCGAGTAAGGCACGACCTGCCATATTGGACGCCACGTCACTGCAAGGGCGTGCCCGGTCATGAAGGCAATGCCGCCGGCGAAGACCACCGTGAACAATATGAACGTCACCAGATCCGAGCCGAGGATGGAGATGTTTCCCATCGCCTAGTGCCCCCCTTCCAGGTACGCGGCGCGAATCTCGGGATTGGCGAGCAAGTCAGCGCCCGTTCCCGACAGCGTGATCCGTCCGTTGACCATGACATAGGCCCGGTGAGCCAACTTCAGCGCGTGGAAGGCGTTCTGTTCGACCAGGAAGACGGTCATGCCCTCGGACCGGTTGATTTCGCGGATGACGTCAAAAATCTGCCGTACCACCATGGGAGCCAGACCCAACGAGGGTTCATCGAGCAGCAGCAGGCGAGGCCGGCTCATCAGCGCGCGGGCGATGGCGAGCATCTGCTGTTCGCCACCCGAAAGCGTGCCTCCCCGCTGATCGCGCCGTTCCTTGAGGCGTGGGAAAAGGTCGAAGACCATTTCCAGGTCCTGCGCAAAGTGGGTCGGGTCGCTGCGCAAGGCACCCATCTGAAGGTTTTCCATCACCGTCATGCGCGGAAAGATACGCCTGCCCTCGGGCGACTGGGCAATGCCCCGCTCGACCAGATGATGGGTGGGAACGTGGGTGATGTCCTGCCCGTCGAACAGCACCTGCCCCTGGGCCGCTCGGGGATTGCCGCAGATGGTCATCAGCAGGGTCGTCTTGCCGGCCCCGTTGGAGCCAATGAGAGTAACGACTTCCCCCTGCTCGACCGTGATGTCGACGCCCTTGAGCGCCTCGATCTGGCCATAGAAGGTGTGAACGCCCCGAACCTCAAGCATCCTCGGCATCCCCCTTTCTATTGATCTCGATGCCGAGATCCTGCGCAATCTCCGTGGGGATGGCCTCGTCCTCCTCCTCGCCCAGATAGGCCTTGATGACCGCCGGGTCGGTGCGGACCGCCAGCGGGTCCCCATCGGCGATCTTGCGGCCGTGGTCGAGTACCACGATGTGGTCGGAAATCTGCATCACGACGCTCATGTCGTGCTCGATCAACAGGACGCCGATGCCCTCGTCGTCCCGAATTGACTGCAACAGACCGTTCAGTTCGAGGGATTCGCGCGGGTTGAGACCGGCCGCCGGTTCGTCAAGGCACAGCAGCGCCGGCTCGATGCACATGGCACGGCAGATTTCCAGGCGACGCTGATCGCCGTAGGGCAAGTTCCCGGCATCCCAGTCCGCGCGCTCGTAAAGGCCAACCTTGTTTAGCCAATATTTCGCAAGTTCAACGGCTTGCTTCTCGGCGTTGATGTACCGCTTCATAAACAGAAGGCCAGCGAGGGAGAACGCCGACGCCTTCATCAGTTTATTGTGCTGGGCCACAATGAGGTTTTCCAGCACGCTCATGCGCGAGAACAGGCGGATGTTCTGGAACGTCCGCGCTACGTCGGCCTGCTGGGCGATGCGGAACCCCTCCATGCGTTCCAATAGGAACGGTCCCTTCGTTGGATGATTGAGCGTCAGCCGCCCCACCGTCGGCTTGTAAAACCCGGTCAGGCAGTTGAACACCGTGGTCTTGCCCGCCCCGTTGGGGCCGATGATCGCGGTGATCTCGTTCTTGCGGGCAGTGAAGGACAGGTCATCGATGGCGACCAGCCCGCCGAACCGCATGGTCAGGCGCTGGACTTCCAGCAGCGCATCGTCAGGAATGTCGACCTGCAATGGGCGCGACAGGTCTCGCCACAACATCACGCCCCCTCCTTCTTTAGAATGATGGTTTTCTTGCCGGCGTGTGGGTGCATCAGGATGGTCGGACTACGGAAAGCCAACAGGCCGCGCGGGCGCCACACCATGATCAGCACCATGGCGCCGCCGAACAGCAGCATGCGGAATTCCTCGAACTGCCGGAACACCTCGGGCATCACCACGACGAAGGCTGCGGCAATGACCACGCCCAGTTGGCTGCCCATGCCGCCCAGCACGACGATGGCAAGAATGATCGCCGATTCAATGAAGGTGAAGCTCTCCGGGCTGATGAACCCGGCCCGAACCGAAAAGAAGGACCCCGCGAAGCCGCCGAACATGGCGCCCAAGGCAAATGCCGAAAGTTTGATGTTGGTCGGATTTATGCCCAACGAGCGGCAGGCAATCTCGTCCTCGCGCAGGGCTTCCCAGGCACGGCCGGTGGGCAACTTACGCATCCGCTGGGTGAACAGATTGGTGACGAGGGCCAGCACCAGGATGAGGAAGTACAGGAAAATCATCACGTGCAGGGCCGAAAACTCCAGCCCGAACACGTCGGCGAAGCTGCCCTCGCCGCGCTTGAACTCTATGCCGAAGAAAGTAATCCGCGGAATGCCGATGATTCCGTCCGGCCCGTTGGTCACGTCATACCAGTTGATCAAGATGACGCGGATGATCTCGCCGAAGCCCAGGGTCACGATGGCCAGATAGTCGCCGCGAAGGCGCAACACCGGAAATCCAAGGACGACTCCGAAAAAGGCGGCAAAAGCTCCCGACAACGGCAGGACCACCCAGAAGGACC